>JBARZK010000062.1:0-29512 GCA_049649965.1 Erythrobacter sp. | reverse complement strand
AGCCGGGCCTGTATCGCCTTTTCGCTGGTCGCGGCGATCGTCCGGCCGCTTGCCTTGCCCGCGACGGTCGTCGTCCCGCCGACCGCTGTCCTTGCCGGGTTTGCGTTTTCCAGCACCACGTTTCTCCGGTGTCGAAGCGCGTTTGCCAGCGGACCGGGTATCGCGCCGCCCCGGGGCCGGGCGTGGTCGCCAGGTCCAGCTGTCGGGCGCGGGTGGGCCGAACGCGCTTTCGCCGAGTGAACGGGCCCGATGCAGGCGGAAACCGGCGCTCCCGAGCAGGCGGCATGCATTCTCTGCCTCCAGCCCGATCGACACCGGCAGGGACAGGTCGAGACGAAACCGCGGCGTTCGGCTGGCGCCGGGCGCCTTGGCGACTCCGGCCCGCGCCTCGAACGCGGCGCGCAGGATCTTTTCGGCAAGGTCGACCCGGATCAGCTGGGTTCCGGCAGGGCGGTAACCGACCGGTACCGCGCGGTCCTGCGGCAGGGTCGGCAGCATCTGCTCCTGCAGGGGGCGTGAATCGAGCGCCAGCGCATGCAGCAGGCGCCGCGGCGCAGGCTTGAGCAGGGCAGGCGCAAACACGTCGAGCGCGCCGAATGTCACGCCAAGCCGGCGAAGATAGGGCCTCAGGGTCTTGGGCAGGTGTTCGAGACCGGCTTTTTCACGCGCGATCACCCCGCGCGCTTCGACCAGCGTAATCAGCAGCGCGCGCGCTTCGCTACCGGATTCGGGATCGCGCGCTGCCTGAGCGAGTTTTCGCAGAGGTTCGAGCGGTTGGAGCTTCTCTTGCAGCCATGTGCCCAGGGCCATCTCCAGCTTGCTCTTCGCCGCCTCCGGCAACTTGGCAACGTCGCGCTCCAGCATGAGGCGCGGCGCGCCGAAATCATCCGGGACGACGATATCGGCAAGGGTATGGCCGTTCCACGTCAGCTTTCCGCCCTCGATAGCGAGTTCGCCCAGGCCGCTTTCGACCAAGGCTTCGGCACGTTGGACGAGCAGTCCGGGGAGGGCTTTCTCACCGGCGGCTAAAAGCATCTTTCGATCCGCAAGACCGGAGCCGGGATCGACCGCGAAGCGAAAGCCTTCGAGCCGTCCGATGTTTTCACCCTCGACGCTCAACGCCCCATCCGGTTCGAGTGTTACGGGGAGCGCGCTGCCATCCTGTCCCAGCGATTTCATCAATATCGTCGTCCTTCGGTTGACGAAGCGTTCGGTCAGGCGCGCATGGAGCGCATCGGACAGCTTCGCTTCGACGCCGCGAGCGCGGGCCGCCATCTCGTCACGGGCCAGCACCCAATCGGGTCGCTGGCAGATGTACGCCCATGTGCGGATCGCCGCTATCCGTCCCTGCAATGTGTCGATATCGCCTTGCGTCCGATCGAGTTCCGCGATCCTTGCGGCGACGAAGTCGGCGCCGATATAGCCTTCGCGCAGATCCTGCCACAGCCGCGCGACGAAGCGCGCATGCGGGTCGACGCCGACCTGGCGAAAATCGGGAAGCGAGCATGCTTCCCAGAACCGACGGACATTGGCGGACCCGCGAATCGTATCGCCGATCGACTCGCTCGCCAGCCGCTTCAGTACGGCTAGGTCGATCGCTTCGGGCGCCCGGCGCAGCGCCTCGCCGTCCGGCGGCGCCTCCAGATCGTCGATCAGGATCGAAAGGCTGTCGAAGCGGGGTTCGGCTTCGCGCCAGTAGAGATGCGTGATCGGCGCGAAACGGTGTTCCTCGATCGCGAAGATCTCTTCGTCGCTGAACTCGAGCGGCGCGCCCGACCGGGTGCCGCCACCCGTCAGCGTGCCGAAGCTGCCATCGCGCTGGTGACGTCCTGCGCGGCCGGCGATCTGCGCCATCTCCGCGGGCGTCAGCCTGCGCTTGCGCCGACCGTCATACTTGCTGAGCGCCGCGAAGGCGACGTGGTCGAGATCGAGGTTGAGGCCCATCCCGATCGCGTCGGTGGCGACGATATAATCGACCTCGCCGTTCTGGAACAGTTCGACCTGGCGGTTGCGGGTCTCCGGCGAAAGCGCCCCCATCACGACTGCCGCGCCGCCCCGAAAGCGGCGCAGCGCCTCGGCCATGGCGTAGACCTGCTCGATCGAGAAGGCGACGACCGCGCTTCGTGGTGGCAGGCGCGACAGCTTGGCGCTGCCCGCATGGGTCAGCGTGGAGAAACGCGGGCGCTCGACCATTTCCGCACGCGGGATCAGCTTGCGCACGATCGGTTCGAGCGTCGCCGAACCGAGGATCATGGTTTCCTCGCGCCCGCGCGCATTGAGGAGGCGATCGGTGAATATATGTCCTCGTTCCGGATCGGCCCCGATCTGGGCTTCGTCCAGCGCAACGAAAGCATGGCCACCGCCCGTCCGGTCCATCGCTTCCGCCGTGCAGCAGAAATAGCGCGCATTCTTCGGTTCGATGCGCTGTTCGCCGGTGATGAGGGCAACCGCATCGTCGCCCTTGATCGCACGAACCCGGTCGTAGACCTCCCGTGCCAGCAGCCTCAGCGGAAAGCCCATCATGCCGCTCGAATGGGCGCACATCCGCTCGATCGCGAGATGCGTCTTGCCGGTGTTGGTGGGGCCGAGCACCGCGCGTACGCGGCTGTCGTCCCGGAACGGTCGGGGGGTTGCGGGGGTCACGGGATGCCTTTGTGTCAGTCTTCACCGTAGGGGGCAATGGGAGTATGCGGCCGGCGCTACCTAGGGTTCGTGAACGCTTCGCCGCATCGGGGCGCCGACTGGTCGGCCTGATGGGCTTCTCGATCACCCAATTAACCGCAGGTTTACCTTGATTTGCGAACCGGGTAGGGCTTTCGGCAACTAAACGGCGCACGGTCGCGGCGCTCGGGATTTCGATTGGCGGGAATGTCAGGCAAGGATCTGCAACGTCATGCGCCGGATGGGGCGGTCGATGCCCAGACCACGCGTGCAATGGCGCCCTATTTCAATGCATCGAAAAAGTTCGCGAAGCCCTCGCGCCCCGAACAGGCGCGCCGGCGCGTGCTGGCGCGCGTGCGCGGTTTCGGCGAACGCTACGACGAATGGAAGCTGCGCTTCGGCGCGCGGGTCGAGCGATACGATCTGGCACCCGACCTTGCGGAAAACATCGGGAGTCGCCGGTGGTTTCGCGGGCTCGGCACCATGCTGGTGCTGGGCGCGTTCGCCTTTGCGCTCTGGCCCGATTTCGGAGCGCTCGAAGCGCGTGCCGCCCTGCCACGGGGCGAGGACGTGCGCGCCGAGTTTCGCACCCAGCGCATCGCCCCGCTGGCGCTGGGTGGAGATAGCGGTCGCCGGGTCGCACCAACCGCCCAGGTCATTCCTCTAGCCAGCGCACCCGAACGACCGCAGATCGAGCTTGTGGCGACCCTGGCGTCGGGAGAAAGCCTTGCGACGACCTTGCGCCGGGCGGGCGTTGCCGCAGGCGATATCGACCGCGCGGCGACCCTGATCGAGGGTGCCATGGCGTCGAGCGCAATCGAACCGGGGACGAGGTTCGACATCGTGCTGGGCCGCCGACCGGCTCCCGGCGCGCCGCGTCCCCTAGACGCCCTGACATTCCGCGCGCGGTTCGACCTGGAACTGGCGATCGAACGCGCTGCTGGGCAAGAAGGCGGGACCGGTTCGCTCGCCCTTGCCCGGAACGTCATCCGGGTGGACGATACGCCGCTGCGCCTGCGCGGTACGGTCGGCAGCAGTCTCTACCGCTCGATGCGGGCCGCGGGCGTGCCCGCCAGTGCGGTCCAGGACTATGTCCGCGCGCTCGACAACCAGATCGACCTGGATCGGGAAGTGCGTGGGAGCGACGAATTCGACATAATCCTCGCCTTCCGCCGTGCCGCGACCGGAGAGCGACAGGCGGGGCGTCTGCTCTATGCAGGGATCGATAGGGGCGGCGAGCCCAAGACCCAATTGATGCGCTGGGGAGAGGACGGCCAGTTCTACGAAGCCTCCGGCGTCGGGGAGCAGCGGCAGGGCCTCGTCTCGCCGGTGCCCGGTCCGATCAGTTCGCGTTACGGAATGCGGCGCCATCCGATCCTGGGCTATCGAAGGATGCATTCCGGGCTCGACTTCCGTGCTCGCCACGGCACGCCGATCGTCGCTGTTACGGACGGCCGCGTGCGTTCGGCAGGACGATCCGGAGGTTGTGGCCTGACCGTGCGGCTGGAGCATGACGGTAACCTCTCGACGCGCTATTGCCA
Source organism: Erythrobacter sp. (assembly GCA_049649965.1). Classification (GTDB taxonomy): domain Bacteria; phylum Pseudomonadota; class Alphaproteobacteria; order Sphingomonadales; family Sphingomonadaceae; genus Erythrobacter. Next base: position 25,310 of record JBARZK010000062.1, on the reverse strand, counting down.
TATGAGCCGCATGGCCGTGCGCAGCGGGCAGACCGTGCGGCGGGGGCAGGTGATCGGCTATGTCGGATCGACTGGTCTCTCCACCGGCCCCCACCTGCATTACGAGATGTATCGCGGAGGCCGCTCGATCGACCCCGGCACGGTGTCCTACGTGACACGTGCGGTGCTGTCCGGGACCCAGCTGATCGATTTTCGCAGGCAGCTCATCGAACTGAAGCAGGTCGAGCCGGGTGCCGCACTCGGTGATCTCGAACCGCTTCCGAGCGAGGTCCGCGAGCCGCTGCGCGAGATCGAGAAGCTGGATATCGCCCTCGCCGTCGACTGATCGCTCACCGTCTCGTTTGCGCCTTGGATTGATCGGCACGGCACTTTGGGGCAACACGGCCCCAAATGACCGCCTCCTATCCCCATACCCGCCTGCGCAGGACCAGGGCCAGCGCATGGAGCCGCACGCTTCACCGCGAAACCACCTTGTCCTCGGCCGACCTGATCTGGCCGCTGTTCGTGACCTCGGGGAACGGTGTCGAGGAACCGGTGGGAAGCCTGCCAGGCGTCTCGCGCTGGTCTGTCGACCTGATCGCGGCGCGGGCGAAGGAGGCGGTGCAGCTCGGCATCCCGCTGGTCGCGCTGTTTCCCAACACCCCTGCCAATCGTCGCAGCGCGAACGGCGCGGAAGCGCTCCATCCCGATAACCTCATGTGCCGCGCTATCAAGGCGATTAAGGATGCGTGCGGGGAAGAGATCGGCGTGCTCACCGATGTCGCGCTCGACCCCTATACCAGCCATGGGCAGGACGGGCTGATCGACGATGCGGGCTACGTGATCAACGACGATACCGTCGCGGTCCTGGTCGATCAGGCTCTTAACCAGGCGGAGGCGGGCGCCGACGTCATCGCGCCATCGGACATGATGGATGGCCGCATTCGCGCCATTCGTACCGCGCTCGAGATGGCCAGCCATCCCAACGTGCAGATCATGAGCTACGCCGCGAAGTATGCCAGCGCGTTCTACGGCCCTTTCCGCGATGCGGTGGGTTCCGGCGGCCTGCTGAAGGGCGACAAGAAAACGTACCAGATGGACCCGGCCAACGGCGACGAGGCTATCCGGGAAGTCGAACTCGACATTGCCGAGGGCGCGGACAGCGTCATGGTGAAGCCGGGCCTTGCCTATCTCGACATCGTCTACCGGCTGAAGCAGCGCTTCAATATCCCGGTCTTTGCCTATCAGGTCAGCGGCGAATACGCGATGATCGAGGCGGCGCAATCGGTCGGCGCAGGGGACCGCGACGCGTTGCTCATGGAAAAGCTCATCGCCTTCAAGCGTGCGGGATGCAGCGGGATCCTGACCTACCATGCCCCCGTCGCGGCCAAACTGCTGAATGGGTGACGCCATCATCGAAACCGAGCGGCTGATCCTGCGGACCGAGCGGCCCGGCGATTTCGAGGAATGGATGGAGCGCATCAATACGCCCGAAGTGCGTGAATATCTCGGCGGTATCGAATCGGCTGACAAGGTGCGATCAATCTTCGATCGAACGGCTGCCAGCGAAGCGAGCGAAGGGTACAGCTTCCGCTTCGTCGAGGAACGCGATACCGGACGCCTGATCGGATCGTGCGGGCTAAAGCGCGCCGATGCCGAAGGATTGGCATCCGATCTACGCGGCGTGCTCGAGATCGGCTGGCTGCTGAGCGAGGACGCTTGGGGCCACGGGTATGCGACCGAGGCGGCGCGCGCGATGCTCGCTCATGCATTCGAGCGGCTCGGAACCGATCTGGTGATCGCCCTGACCAGCCGCAGCAATCCGCAAAGCTGGCGGATCATGGAAAAGCTCGGCATGAGCTACCGGCCCGAATACGATTTCGACGATGCGGACTTCCCGCCGCGCGACAATCCGACGATCGTCTATGCGATAACAAAACAGGAATGGGAGAACGCCCGATGAGCCAAGACCCCCGACACCCCGGCGTCAACATCGTTCCGATTCACGGCAAGACGCCGAAGATTCACGATACGGCCTTCGTCGCGCCGGGCTGCACCCTTATCGGCGATATCGAGATCGGGGCCGGCTCCTCGATCTGGTACAATTGCGTGCTGCGCGCCGACGTCTTTACCATCCGGATCGGGGAGCGGACCAATGTGCAGGACGGCTCTATCCTCCATTGCGATCCGCCGCGACCGGACGACCCGGAGGGGGCTCCGCTGGTCATCGGCGACAACGTGCTGATCGGCCACATGGCGATGGTTCACGGCTGCACCATTCACGATCGCGGCTTCGTCGGCCTGGGCGCGATCGCGATGAACAAGGCGGTGATCGCCAGCGATTCGATGCTGGCGGCCGGTGCCATGCTGACCGAGCGCAAGGTCATGGGCGAGCGCGAGTTGTGGGCAGGCCGTCCGGCGAAGAAATTGAAAGACCTCTCCGACGGTGCGATCGCAGGCATGAAAGTCGGCACAACGCATTATGCCGAGAACGCGAAGCACCACGCGGCAGCGGTGCGAGAGGCGATGGGTTCAGCCTGACACTCCTGACAGGGGTGTCAGGCTTGTTTTCCGTATGCAAACCCGTGAATTTGCTTGCTTTTTCCGGCAAAATGCCAGCCTGACACTTGTCCAACACGTTTTGGGATCCGGCGATGGGAAAGAACCATGCCGGCATATCCCCACGGGCATCGTGTAGGAAAGCGGAACGGTCGTGTTCCGGCGCGCCGCGTTGCTCACCTGCTGCGCCGTAGCCGTCAATCTCTCACCAGAGCCTGCAAAGCGGCGATCCGGTCGGCTTCGTGCACCGGCTTGTCCCACCGGATACGGTGGATGCGGGGGAAACGCATGGCCAGGCCGGACTTGTGCCGTTTCGAGCTATGGACACTGTCGAACGCCACCTCGAACACGAGCGTGCGTTCGACCTCGCGGACGGGACCGAAGCGGTTGAGGGTCGTGCTGCGCACAAGCCGGTCGAGCTTCTTGAGTTCCGCATCCGTGAAGCCGGAATAGGCCTTTCCGACCGGCAGCAGTTCCGCGCCGGCATCCGGATCGCCGTCCCAGCAGCCGAAAGTGTAGTCGGAATAGAAGCTCGATCGTTTGCCGCTGCCGCGCTGCGCATACATCAGCACCGCGTCGATTAGCAGCGGATCACGCTTCCATTTGTACCACAACCCCGTCCGGCGCCCCGCGACATAGGCGCTGTCTCGGCGCTTGAGCATCAACCCCTCGATCGCGTCGTCGCGCGCGCCTTCGCGAATAGCGGCGAGATGCTCGAAGTCGCGGGCTTCGACCAGTGAGGAGATGTCGAAATGGCTGTCGGGAAGCCGAGGCATCAGGGCCTCGAGCGCCTTCCGGCGTTCCTTCCACGGTTGCTCGCGCAGGTCCTTTCCCTTGATGATCAGGGCATCGTACAGCCGCACGAATGCCGGTGCCTCTGCCAGCATCTTCTTGCTCACCGTCTTGCGGCCGAGCCGTTGCTGGAGCGCGTTAAAACTGGCGGCGCCGCCCTCTTCCCCGCCCTGCTTGTCGCCCCGGACGAGCAGTTCGCCGTCCAAAACGGCATCGAATGGCAGCCGGTCGAGCAATTCGGGGAAGGTCGCCGAGATGTCGTCCCCGCTGCGCGAATAGAGGCGGGTTGCGCTCTCGCCGTCATCGTTCGTGACGCGCACGAGCTGGATGCGGATGCCGTCCCATTTCCACTCCGCGGCGTAGTCTTCGAGATCGACTCTCAGGTCTTCGAGAGGATGGGCCAGCATGAACGGGCGAAAGCGGGGCGCACCCGCCACATCCGGCGGGTCCCCGCCCTCCGCCGCCCATGCGAACAGATCCTCGTAGGGTGGTTCGAGGGCATGCCAGTACTCCTCGACGTCTTCGACCGATACGTCGAACGCCTGGGCGAACGCCGTCTTGGCCAGCCGGGCCGACACGCCGATGCGCATGCCCCCGGTCGCAAGCTTGATCAGCGCGAACCGGCCATTGGCGTCGAGCCGGTCGAGCAGTCCCGGTAGCTCTTTTGGAGCGGTACTGCGGTTCAGTCCGGCGAGGAAGTCGACCGTTTCCGAAAGCGTTGCCGGGTCGTCTGCGGTCGTCTCGGGCTCGGGCCACAGCAGGCTCGCCGTTTCGGCCGTGTCGCCAACGAAATCGCGGCTCAGGGTCCACAGGACCGGGTCGACCCGGTCCTTCATCAAATTGCGGATGGTGGAGCTTTTCACCGCCGGAAAGTCCAGCTCTCCGGTGAGGGCCGCGAGCGCCCAGCCGCGATCGGAGTCGGGGGTTTCGCGCAAATAGGTCGCGATGAGCGCGAGCTTGCGGTTGCGGCTCGTGGTATAGACCAGCGTGTCGAGAAGCGTGGCGAAGGCTTTCACTCGTCCTCGTCCTCGCGGCCGACCAGCGCGAGCGCCCGCGCGCGCCGTTGGCCGAGCTGGCACCAGCGCAGGAGAGCCTCCTCGCGGCCGTGCGTGATCCAGGTTTCCTGCGGATCGACCTCGTCGATGGTTCGGGTAAGCTCATCCCAGTCGGCATGGTCCGAAATGATCAGCGGTAGTTGCACGTTGCGTTGCCTGGCGCGCTGCCGCACCCGCATCCACCCGCTCGCCATGGCGGTGATCGGATCGGGGAGGCGGCGGCTCCAGCGATCGTTAAGAGCGCTCGGGGGGCTGACCACAACGGCCCCGCGCATCTCGTCCTTGGAATAATCGCTGACCAGCCGAAGGTCACCCAGTGGCACGCCGTGGTCCTCGTACAGGCGGCACATCTTCTCCATCGCGCCATGGAGATAAATCGGCGCGTCGTGGCCCGCCGCGCGCAGTTCCGCGATCACCCGCTGTGCCTTTCCCAGCGCATAGGCGCCAACCAGCACGCATTGTTCGGGATGCTCGGCGAGTGCATCGAGCAGTTTGGCGATCTCGTCCTCGATGGGCGGATGGGTGAAGACCGGCAGGCCGAACGTCGCTTCGGTGATGAAGATGTCGCACGGCGCAACTTCGAACGGAGCGCATGTCGGATCGGGGCGCCGCTTGTAATCGCCGGTGATTACCACGCGCTCGCCCGCATGTTCGAGAAGGATCTGGGCCGAACCCAGGACGTGGCCGGCGGGGATGTAGGTCGCATCGACCCCGCCCCCCAGCCGGATCGTCTCGCCGTATTCGCAAGGAGTGGCGCGGGATGGCATCTCACCTGTCTCGTCCTCGATCCCGGTGCGGTAGCGCAGTGCCATGATCGCAAGCGTTTCAGGCGTGGCGACGGTTTCGCCATGTCCGCCACGCGCGTGGTCGGCATGCCCGTGGGTGACGAGCGCGCGGTCGACCGCCTTGCCGGGGTCGATCCAGCAATCGGCGGGGACGACGTGGACGCCCCACGGTTCGGGCCGAATCCAAGAGAAAGGCGCGCTCACACCGGCACGAACCGGCGAGCGCGCCCTCGCGTTCCCGCTACTCCACCATTGGGGTGACCGCTTCGCCTGTGGCGCCTGGTTCGGAAGCGGTTGCGACGCCACTGATCTCGGCGTCCTTGTACTTGTCGAACCAGGCGATGACGCTGGCGGTTCGCGCGGCCTGCTGGCTCGGCGTCTGGCTGAGATTGTTGTGGCTCGAATTGGGTGTGACGACCAACGCGGTATCGACGCCGACCAGTTTCAGCGCGCCATAGAACTGTTCGGCCTCGCTGCGCGGTGTGCGGTAATCGTCCGCCCCGACGAGCACGAGCGTGGGCGTCGTTACGTTGTTCACGATGCTGAGCGGCCCGCGTTCCCAATAGTGCATCGGGCGTTCCCACGGCATCCCGCCAAGCCAGTAGCGCCCGAAATAGGGAACACCATCGGCCATCAGCGCCTGGCTGACCCAGTTGATGACGGGCTTGTGCGCGGCGGCCGCCTTGAAGCGGTCGGTTTTGCCGACCACCCAGGCGGTCAGGATTCCGCCTCCCGATCCGCCGGTGACGAACAGGTTGTCGGGATCGGCAAACCCCTGCGCGACCGCGGCATCGACCGCAGCCATCAACTCGTCGAAATTGCTGATCGGGTAATTGTCCTCGATCCTGTCGGCAAACGCTTCGCCGTAGCCGGTCGAGCCGCCGGGATTGGTGAACAGGACCGCGTAGCCTGCCGCATTATAAAGATGATAGTCGACCGAGAATTCCGGACCGTAGGCGGCATAGGGCCCGCCGTGCATCTCGAGGATCATCGGGATCCTCGTGCCCGGAACGTATCCTGCGGGCAGCTGGATCCACGCCGGAATGGTCGTGCCGTCCGGTGCGGTGACGGCCAGTTCGCGCGTTTCGCCGAGGCGCTTGCCCGAAAGCTTCACGTCGTTGAGGGCGGTAAGCGTGCGGGTGCCGCTGCGGGTGGTAACGCCGATATTGGGCGGACGCGTCGTGCTTGCCGTGGTGAAGGCGAGCCTGCCGCCTTCGCTCACCGACCACTCCCCACCGGTATAGGGCAGGGCGTAGTAGGTGGAGCCGATCATGGGCGGCAGGGGCGACACGTCGCCATCCATCGCGACGCGTGCGATGCGATGGCGGCCGTCGTCCTCGTAGCTGGCGAACAGCCCCGCTTCGGTCCATTCGAGAGCGTCGAACCCCCGATCGAACCCGCTCGCAAGCTGGCGCGAGCCGGTGCCGTCGGCGTTCATCACGTATAGCTGGGTCTGGTCGAACGCATTACCCAAATCGTCGAAGCCAAGATAGGCGATCCGCCGTCCGTCCGGCGAGACTTGCGGCGCGACGTCCGGCCCTTCGCGGGTGGTCAGGGCACGAATGGTGCCGCTTGCGATATCGAGCGCATAGATGTCGTCGCGCAGCGGTTCGATCTCCCAATCCTCGCGGCGATTGGCCGAATAGTAGATCGTCTGGCCATCCGGAGACCATTCGATGCTGCCACCGTTGGAATATTCGCCGAACGTCAGCTGGCGCGGAGCGCCGCCGCGTGCATCGACGAGGAACAGCTGGCGTGTGCCGGGCTTGACGTAGCTGCCGCCATCTCGGCGATAGGTGACGCGGTCGATGACCTGCAGCGGCTGGCCCCATTCGGCTCCCTCGGGCTTCGCAGGGGGCTTGCCCAGCGACAGCCCCTCACCCGGTACGCGCGCGGTGTAGGCAATGCGGGTTCCGTCGGGCGACCAGGCCATGCCCTGGGGACCTTCGGCGAGCGCCGTGATGTTCGCGCTCTCTCCGCTGTCCATCCAGCGCACGTGGAGCTCGGGTCCGCCGCCGCTCTCGGTCGAGACATAGGCAAGCCGGCTGCCGTCGGGCGACCAGCGCGGACTGACATGCGTTCCCTCGCCGGTGACGAGCGGCGTTTCCGCGCCGCTTGCGACATCGATCAGCCAGATGGAGCTGACCGGGCTGTCGGTCATGATGTCGTTGGTGCGCCGGACATAGGCGATCTGGGAGCCGTCGGGCCTGATCTGCGGGTCGGCCCCGACCGTCAGGCCGAACAGGTCCGCGCCGGTGAACAGGCCGGGATCATTGGTCGGCGGCGCGTTTTCGGGTTCTTCCTGGGCTGCTAGCGGCGAGACCAGAGCGAGCGCAGCGACAAACGCTGGCAGACGTAGATACATGAAAGGCCCCTCGATCGATGAATTCGAGGGGCTGATCATTCACATTTCTCATCGAAACGCCAGCGCGTTCGTCGAGCGGCCTATGTCGTTCAGCCGTCCTTGTCCCTGTCCGATGCCTCGGGCTTCGCACCCGACGCGGAGTCGTCCTTACCCGCCGCGGGCTTCTTCTTTGCCGGCTTGCGCTTGGGCTTGGCCTTGGGAGGAGCGGGGGTCAGCTCGAAGGCAGGTTTGTTGTCCTTGACCGAGACATTGACCTCACCGCCGTCGGAAAGCTTCCCGAACAGCAGTTCCTCCGCCAGCGGCTGCTTGATCTTGTCCTGAATGAGACGGCCCATCGGGCGCGCACCATACAGTCGATCATAGCCCTTGTTGGCGAGCCAGTCGCGGGCATCGCCATCGAACTGGATATGGACGTTCTGTTCGGCCAGCTGCAGTTCGAGCTCGAGGATGAACTTGTCGACCACGCGGCTGACGGTGCTCTTGCCGAGATAGGCGAACGGCACGATCGCATCGAGACGGTTGCGGAATTCCGGCGTGAACATCTTGTTCACCGCCTCGGTTCCGGCGTCCTCCTTCGACACGTCGCCAAAGCCGATGCCGCTGCGCGCCATGTCGGCCGCGCCCGCATTGGTCGTCATGATGAGCACGACGTTGCGGAAATCGACCGTCTTGCCGTGATGGTCGGTCAGGCGTCCGTTATCCATCACCTGCAGCAGGATGTTGAACAGATCCGGGTGGGCTTTTTCGATCTCGTCGAGCAAAAGCACGCAATGCGGGTTCTGATCAACCGCATCGGTTAGAAGCCCGCCCTGATCGTAACCAACATAGCCCGGAGGCGCACCGATCAGACGGCTGACCGAGTGGCGTTCCATGTATTCCGACATGTCGAAGCGCTTGAGCTCGATCCCCATGATCGAGGCAAGCTGGCGCGCGACTTCGGTCTTGCCGACGCCGGTGGGGCCGCTGAACAGGAACGAACCGATCGGCTTGTCCGGATCGCGCAATCCCGCGCGGCTGAGCTTCATGGCGGTAGAGAGGCGCTTGATTGCCTCGTCCTGGCCGTAGACGACGTGCTTGAGGTCGCGTTCGAGGTTCTCGAGCGCCTTCTTGTCGTCCTGGCTCACCGATTTGGGCGGAATGCGCGCCATGGTCGCGATCACCGCCTCGATCTCCTTGGCCGTGATCTTCTTCTTGCGGCGGCTGGGCGGGACCAGCATCTGCATCGCCCCGACCTCGTCGATCACGTCGATCGCCTTGTCCGGCAGCTTGCGGTCGTTGATGTAGCGCGAGGAGAGCTCGACGGCGGTCTTGAGCGCATCGGGCGTGTACTTGACGTTGTGGTGCTCCTCGAACGCGCTGCGCAGGCCCTTGAGGATCTTGATCGTGTCGTCGATCGTCGGCTCGTTGACGTCGATCTTCTGGAACCGGCGCAGCAGCGCGCGATCCTTCTCGAAATGATTGCGAAATTCCTTGTAGGTGGTCGAGCCGATGCAGCGGATCGTCCCGCCGGACAAGGCAGGCTTGAGGAGGTTCGAGGCGTCCATCGCCCCGCCGCTCGTCGCGCCCGCGCCGATGACCGTATGGATCTCGTCGATGAACAGGACGGCGTGCGGCATCCCTTCGAGTTCGGCGACGACCTGCTTGAGCCGCTCTTCGAAATCGCCGCGATAACGCGTGCCAGCGAGCAGTGCGCCCATATCGAGCGAGTAGATCACCGCTTCGGACAGGACCTCGGGCACGTCGCCTTCGACGATCTTGCGCGCAAGACCTTCGGCGATGGCGGTCTTTCCGACGCCCGGATCGCCGACATAGAGCGGGTTGTTCTTGCTGCGGCGGCACAGGATCTGGACGGTGCGGTCCACTTCCGGCCCGCGACCGATCAGCGGATCGACCTTGCCGTCTTCGGCCTTCTTGTTGAGGTTGACCGTGAACTGGTCGAGCGCGGTTTCCTTCTTGTTGCCGCTGTCCTTGGCTTCGCTCTCGGCGCCCGGCTCGGCGCCCGGGGGCGAGCCCTTGGATTCGATCTGCCGGCCGCCCTTGCCGATGCCGTGACTGATATAGCTTACCGCATCGAGCCTGCTCATGTCCTGCTGCTGCAGGAAATAGACGGCATAGCTGTCGCGTTCGGAGAACAGCGCGACAAGGACGTTCGCCCCGGTCACGGTGTCCTTGCCCGACGACTGGACGTGCAGGATCGCGCGCTGGATGACCCGCTGGAAGCCCGCCGTCGGCTGCGGATCGGCTTCCTCTTCGGTCTTGAGCGACTGGTATTCCTGGTCGAGATATTGCTTCACCACCTCGCCCAGTTCGGCGAGATCGACGCCGCACGCCGCCATGACCTGCGCACCGTCCTCATCGTCGATGAGGGCGAGCAGAAGGTGTTCGAGCGTCGCGTATTCGTGGCGACGCTCGGACGCATGGCCGAGCGCGTTGTGCAGCGTTCGTTCTAGGTTCTGGGCGAAACTTGGCATGGAGCGATATCTCTGTTGCGCGAGGAATTGGACTGATGCGTCGGACGCGTATTCGAGGCAAGACCAGCGGGTTGCCCGATCTTTCCGACATATATGGTGGAATGTTTACCGATTGCGAATCCGTTCGCCGCATCAACCCGAAGGGTCGGTATCGCGATCACGATCCGGGCTGTCTGAACAGAGCGTCGGCGGCCTGTTTATGCGCAGCGGTCTTCTGTCGGTGCGACGCAACCCGCGAAATCTCCGCTTCGAGCAAGGCGATGCGAGCGTCTAGTTCGTCGAGCGAATAGGGACTCAGGTCTTCAGCTGCGAGCTGGCTCGCGGCATCGCCCTTGCGGCGCGGGGATTCGCCTTCATCCATTTGAGCAGGAGCATCGCAAGCCAACCGCCTTGCTGTCAATGCGCAAGCCCGTTATTCGCCACTTTGAATGAGCTGCCTCCCGGTCAAGACCGGTGGCGGAACGCGGGCTACGACCGGCGGACAAGGGGGCTTTTGAGCATATGGTCGACACGAACACGCCGCTCCCGGCGCAGATGAATGCGATCGGCTTTGCCGAACCGGGCGGCCCCAACGTGCTGACGCCGCAGCAGGTCGACATTCCCGAGATCGGCCCGCAGGACGTGCTGATCGCGGTGGCCTACGCCGGCGTGAACCGACCCGATTGCCTGCAGCGCGCCGGCGCCTATCCCCCACCGCCCGGTGCTTCCCCGATACTGGGGCTCGAGGTCGCGGGCGAGGTCGTGGGAGTGGGCGAAGACGTCCCGCGCAAGATACTAGGCACCCGGGTTGCCGCGCTGACGCCGGGCGGCGGCTACGCGCAATATTGCGCGGCCCCGTGGCGCCATTGCCTGCCGGTTGAGGGAAGCCTCGATCTGAAGCACGCCGCTGCTTTGCCCGAAACGCTTTTCACGGTTTGGCACAACGTTTTCGAGCGGGGCTGCGCGCGCGATGGTGAGCGCCTGCTGGTCCACGGCGGAACCAGCGGCATCGGCACGATGGCGATCATGCTCGCCAAGGCGTTCGACATCGAGGTCATCGTGACCTGCGGCGACGACGAGAAATGCGAAGCCGCGCGCAAGGTCGGCGCGGACCTTGCGATCAACTACAAGGAGCAGGACTTCGTCGAGGCGGTGAAAGCACATACGGATGGCGCCGGCGTCAACGTTGTGCTCGACATGGTTTCGGGCGACTACGTGCCGCGCAACCTTAAATGCCTCGCGGAAGACGGACGCCATGTGACCATCGCCGCGCTTGGCGGTGCGAAGGCCGAACTCGTCATGCCCGTGATCATGATGCGGCGCCTCGTGCTGACCGGCTCGACGTTGCGACCGCGCAGCGATGAGTTCAAGGCCGCGCTCGCCGACGAGATCGCCGAGAATGCCTGGCCGCTTTTTACCGCGGGCCAGTGCGCGCCGGTCATGGACCGCACATTCCCGCTCGATGACGCGGGTGAAGCCCATGCGCGGATGGAAGCGGGCGAGCATATCGGCAAGATTGTGCTAAAGGTCGGCGCATAGCACGACGCGCGTGACTAAAGTGGGCATATCGCGGCAAACGTGCGTGATCTTCCCGAAAAACCCGTGTTAAACCTGTGGAATGACCCGAAACCGTAACGTCACCGTGAGTCGGTTGTAACAAAGCCATGTCAGGCAAAGTTCGCATATTACGCGATTTGCGGGGCTCACGATGACCGGTTTCAATCCTTCCGAACTGCCCGAAACGCTCGCCGGGGTGAGCAATGTCGCCAACCTGCCGCTCGGCAGGCCGGCCACACCCGAACCCGAGGGGACCGAGCGGCGCCGGTTCCGAACCATCTGGATCAGCGACGTGCATCTCGGCACCAAGGGGTGCAACGCCGAGTTGCTGATCGACTTTCTGGATAACGTCGATTCCGAGACGATGTATCTCGTCGGCGACATCATCGACGGCTGGCGTCTGAAGAAGAAATTCTACTGGCCGGCCGCCCACAACGACATCGTCTGGCGACTGCTCAAGCGTGCAAAGCGCGGCACGCGGATCGTCTATATCCCGGGCAACCACGACGAGATGTTCCGCCAGTTCACCGGCCTCAATTTCGGCGGGATCGAGATCCGCCGCGCAGCCTTCCACGACACCGCCGACGGACGCCGCCTGATGGTGCTTCACGGCGACGAATTCGATGCGGTGATGCTCTCGCACCGCTGGCTCGCCTTCGTCGGGGACTGGGCCTACGTCAGCGTGATGAAGCTCAACCACGCGGTGAACCGGGTACGCAAAACCATGGGCAAGCCGTACTGGTCGCTGTCCAAGGCGGCGAAGCACAAGGTCAAGAACGCGGTCGAGTTCATCTCCAAATACGAGGAAATCGTTGCCCGCGCCGCTGGAGAGCGCGGCGTCGACGGCGTGGTGTGCGGGCATATCCATACCGCCGAATTCCGCGAATTCGAGCATCATGGCCGCCGGGTCGAGTACTGGAACGACGGCGATTGGGTGGAAGGTTGCAACGCTCTGGTCGAATACGACAACGGGCGCATGGAAATCCTCAACTGGCCCGAAGAGATGAAGCGCCGCAAGGAAAGCCGCGACGCATCGACGGCTTCCGAAGCCGGGAGCGATCCGGCGCAGGAGGCGGCGTGAGCGGGTCTCGCCCGACCGCACCTGGATCGATCGCCATCGTCACCGACGCATGGCATCCACAGACAAACGGAGTCGTGCGAACGCTTTCGACCACTTGCGACATGCTGCGCCAATGGGGCCATGACGTCAGCGTCATCTCGCCGGAAAAATACCGCTCGCTGCCCGCACCGACCTATCCCGAGATCCGGCTGGCCCTGACCATTCCCGGCGCGGTAGGCCGGGAACTGGCGCGAAGCCGGCCCGAAGCGGTGCATATCGCGACAGAAGGGCCACTTGGTTTTGCAGCGCGCCGATATTGTCTGGGGCGTCGGGTGCCGTTCACCACGGCCTATCACACCCAGTTTCCCGATTACGTGTCGCGCCGCACCGGACTGCCTGCGCGCGTGTTCTGGCCTTACATCCGCTGGTTTCATCGCCCCGCTCAGCGGATCATGGTCTCAACGGAGACTATCCGCGCGCAATTGCGCGAGCAGGGCCTGACCCGGCTGGTCGACTGGAGCCGCGGCGTCGACCTGTCGTGCTTCTCCCCTGACGCACCTCGCCCGCGCGAATACGAGGGGCTCGTCGGGCCGTTGCTGCTCTATGTCGGACGCGTCGCGGTAGAGAAGAACATCGAGGCGTTTCTCACCTGCGATCATCCGGGCACCAAGATCGTGATCGGCGATGGTCCGGCGCGCGGCGAACTCGAATCGCGATTCCCGCAAGCGCATTTCATGGGAAAGCGCACAGGTCGCGAACTGACCGGGTTCTATGCTCACGCCGATGCCTTCGTCTTCCCCAGCCGCACCGACACGTTCGGACTCGTGATGATCGAGGCGCTGGCCTGCGGCACGCCGGTCGCGGCCTATCCCGTTCCCGGCCCGGTGGACGTCCTGAACGACACGGTCGGCGCGATGGACGCGGACCTGTTGCAAGCGATCGCGACCGCGTTGTCGCGCGATACCGAAACCTGCGCGCGATATGGCGCAAGCTTTTCATGGGAAACGGCAACGCGCCAGTTTCTCGCCGGGCTGGCACCGCTGGAAGAGGAGGAATGCCGCCTTCTTCAGGCCGCGGCCGCCTGACTTTCCGGGGCGCTGCCGCACTGTCACCCGTGCTATGTGGCTTGCCCCCCGCCCCGCAATCGCCTATCTGGCAAGCAACGCGGCCGCTCCGAAAGGGGCGGCCCTTATCTTTTGCACAATCCCTTTGCGCATTCCCTTCTCTGGAGATTTCCCATGGCCAACAAGGATCAGCCCACCCCGCTGATGCCGCACGCGACCGCGACTTGGCTGGTCGATCGCACCGGCCTCAGTTTCGAACAGATCGCAGAATTCTGCGGCATCCACCTGCTCGAAGTGCAGGCGATGGCCGACGATCTGGCCGGCAGCAAGTATACCGGCCGCGATCCCGTCCATGCGGGTGAGCTGACACTGGAAGAGATCGAGAAGGGTCAGAAAGACCCGGAATACTCGCTCAGGATGCACAAGGCGCCGGTCGAGGTGACCCGGACGAAGGGTCCGCGTTACACCCCGGTGTCGAAGCGTCAGGACAAGCCGGACGGTATCGCCTGGATCCTGCGCAATCATCCCGAGGTTTCCGACGCACAGATCTCCAAGTTGATCGGCACCACCCGCAACACGATCGGCGCGATCCGTGAGCGCAGCCACTGGAACATCCAGAACATCCAGCCCAAGGACCCGGTGACGCTGGGCCTTTGCTCGCAGCGCGAGCTCGACGCGGTCGTCGCCAAGGCGGCGAAGCGCGCCGGCACCGACGAGGAAGCGGTCCCGGTCGTGCCGAGCGATGGTCCTTCGGACAGGGATCGCCTGATCGAGGAGCTGCGCGCCGAACGCGACGCCAACGTAAAGGCCGCAGCCGAAGCGGTGCAGGAAGCCGAAGCGGAAGCGTGGCTGGCCGCCCGCCGCGACGCCGAGGCCGCCGATGCCGACACCCCGGAACCCTCGCCGTTCGAAAAGCGTCCCGAAAACGAGAGCCCCGAGAGCGAGGAAAAGGCCGACTAGCCAACGGAGTATGGGGGATGCGCGTTTCGCGCCGGTGTGACTTGTGCGGTGCCGGGCCATCCGCCATGGCACCGGCATGACCTCGACCTATCCGGCTGCGGCCACCCCCGACCCCTCTTCCTACCACCACCCGACACCCTGGGACACGGCGTTCGAGCCGATGACCCTGCCCGACATGCTGGAGCGCAGCGTGCGGCGCGAGCCTGCCGCCCCGTTTCTTCATTTCATGGGGCGGACCTATTCCTACCGCGCGATCTTCATGTCAGCGCAGCGCTTCGCCGCCGGGCTGCGCGCGCGCGGCATCACGAAGGGCGAGCGGGTCGGCCTGTTCCTCCCCAACGTGCCCATCTACGCATCGGCCTATTACGGCGCGAGGATGGCAGGCGCGGTGGTGGTCAACTTCTCGCCGCTCTATTCGGTCGAGGAACTAGCCTGGCAGGTCGAGGACAGCGGCACCCGCATGCTGGTGACGCTCGACGTGCCCGAACTTTACGACAACGCGGCAAAGGTGCTTGCGACGAGCGGGCTGGAAGCGCTGGTCGTCGGTTCGCTTTCACACATGCTTCCGACGCTGAAGGGCGCGGCATACCGGTTGCTGAAGCGCAAGGATATCGCCGATGTCGCCTATGACGACACCACCTTGCGCTGGGCGGACCTTTTGGGCGAATGGAACTGGGACGAATGGGCGAGCGGCGAGAGCGCAAGCCCGGCGCGTGTCAACGAGGAGGACGATCTAGCACTGCTGCAATATACCGGTGGCACCACCGGACGGCCCAAGGGCGCGATGCTCGGCCACCGGCAATTGTCGATCAACGCGCAGCAGGTCGCCGCGATCAGTCCGTTCCACAATCCGCGCGACGAGGTGTTCGTCGGCGCGCTGCCGTTCTTCCACGTCTTCGCCAACACCGCCTTGCTGAACCATTGCGTCGCGGCGGGATCCTCGATCGCGATGGTCCCTCGCTTCGATGCGGGCCAAGTGCTCGACCTAATCGAAAAGCACCGCGCTACAGGCTTTCCGGGCGTCCCTACGATGTTCCAGGCGCTGCTCGATCACCCGAAATTCAAGAAGACCGACTTCTCTTCGCTCAAGGTCTGCATTTCGGGCGGCGCACCGATGCCCGCGCCGGTTCACGAACGGTTCGAGGCCGAGACCGGGGTGCGGCTGGTCGAGGGATACGGCCTCACCGAAAGCTCCGGCGTGGTCTCGGTCAATCCTTACGAGGCGCAGCGAAAGCGTGGCTCGATCGGGCAATTGGTAGCGGGCACGGCGGTCGTCCTTCTCGACAAGGAGGATCCGTTGAACCTCGCGCCCGATGGCGAGCCGGGCGAACTGGCGATCAGCGGTCCGCAGATCATGCGGGGATACTGGAACCGTCCCGATGCTGCCGCCGACGTGTTCGTCGAACGCGACGGCAGGACCTATTTGCGTACCGGTGACGTCGCCCAGATCGATGCGGACGGTTTCCTCAAGATCGTCGACCGCATCAAGGACATGATCTCGGTCGGCGGGTTCAAGGTCTTCCCCAGCACGGTCGAGGACGTGATGCTCGGCCACGAGGCGGTGAAGGAAGTCCTCGTCATCGGGGTGCCGGACGAATATCGCGGAGAGGTGCCGCGCGCCTTCGTGGTGGTGAAAGCCGACGTCGATATCGGGGCGGATGCGTTGCGCGGCTGGCTTAACGACCGGACCGGCAAGCACGAGAGGGTCGACAAGGTCGTGATCCGCGAAGACCTGCCGCGCACGATCATCGGCAAGCTCGATCGCAAGGCTCTGCGCGCGCAAGTTCTCTAGCCGAAGCTCCAAACGAAAACGCCGCGCTCCCCGGTCGGGTCGCGCGGCGTTTCGTGTTGTTCCGCGTGTCGCGTGCGGCGCGAACGACCTCAGCTGGCGATCTGCAGCTGCGGATCGCCATCCGAAGAACGGTTCGAAGCCGAAGCGCTTTCGCCGCGGGCGGACCCGCCGGTCGACGTGCGCGGCGCATTGGGGGCGAAGCGGCCATCGACCTGCGCGCCCTGCTCGATCGTCACGGCGTCGTAATGCACGTCGCCTTCGATCTGAGCGGATTTGAGGATCACCAGTTCGCGCGCGGTGATGGAGCCGACGACCCGGCCCGACATCCGCGCGGTTTCCGCTTTCACGCCGCCGGTGATGGTGCTGCCTTCGCCCTGGACGAGGCTGGCGCACTGGATGTCGCCTTCGATCGTGCCGTCGACATGGAGATCGACGGAGGCGCTGACGTCGCCCTTGATCGTGACATCCGATCCGATCACCGAAAAGGTGGAATTGCTCGCGCTTGCCATGGCTTTATCCTGTGATTTGCTGCCGAACGTCGCCTTCGGCGCTGTCGACGGGGTTAGGTTCGGAGCGGAATGCTGATCCGCGGACTTCTTCGAGAACATGGGGCGCTGTCTCCAGGAATGGGCGCGGATTTACCGCGCGGCCGTTGATACGAACTTCGAAATGCAGGTGGGGTCCGGTCGAGCGGCCGGTGCTGCCGAGGCCGCCGAGTACGTCGCCTCCGGAAAGGCTATCGCCGCGGCGCACGTCGATGCGCGAGAGGTGGGCGTAGCGGGTCATCATGCCATTGCCGTGGCTGACCTCGACCGTCTTGCCGTAACCGCCGCGCCTTCCCGCGAAGGTCACGCGGCCACTCGCTGCGGCATAGATGGGCGAACCGGTCTTGCCCTTGAAGTCGATTCCATTGTGCATCGCGCCGCGGCCGTTGAACGGATCGCTGCGAAAGCCGTAGCGCGAGGTGATCCGGTGATCGACTGCGGGCGCGACCTGCGGGACGCGGTCGAGCGCTTCCTCGAGTGCGGCCATGCGCGACAGGCTCTGCCCAAGCCGTTCGAACCGGGGATCGAGCGAACCGTCGGAAGAGGTCGCCAGCAGTTCGAGCGGACCACCCATGGCCCTCTCGCTTTGCGAGGCGGCAGCCATTCCGCGCGGATCGAGGTCGAGCTTGCGCAGTGCGGCCTCAGCTTTCTTTGCGCGCCAATCGGCAAACCGGGTCAGGCTTTCGACGACCGCGAGCTGGCGCGCCTCGATCCGGGCGAGTCCGATCGCCTGCGGGAATAGCGCACCGACGCGCTTTACCATTTCGGCGGTCTGGTCGCTGGAATCGGTGACATTGGTGTCGATGTCGCGCACGTCCTCGGGCAGCATCTCGATCATCGCGTCGAGCACGTCCTGGCGCGCGTCGAGGTCCTCGACCACCCGGTCGAGATCGCCGCCATAGGCCTCGATCCGTTCGCGCGCGCTTGCCACTTCGGCTTTTTCGGCTTGAAAGGATGCGAGGTGCGCTTCGGCCTGGTACTTGTTGAGTGCCATGACGCCCATCGTTCCGGCGATGCCGAAGGTAAGCGCTGCGAGCGCGCCGGCGGCGTTCATCTGCAGGCGCGAGGAAACCTTGATGAAGCGGACCTGGCCCTGCGAGCGCATGAAAAACTCGCGGTCCGGAAACCAGTCGCGAATGCGCTTGCGCCATGAAAGGCTGCTCGTGTTCGTGGACATGCGACCCCGTATTTTTTTTTGATCCCGAAGCGGGGCTAACAAGGGAACCTTTCCAATTCTAACCAGTTTAGCCCGACTCCCGATAGACCGACATGGATTCACGGCGAGGCGTTCTATTGTGCCAGAACGGGACGGTTCGAGGCGGGAATATACGAACGACAACCGCCTCCGGCCCGGTCTGCTCGGGCAAAACCTCCGTTATGAGCAGGTAATTCGGGCGATCCGCGCCTACGTCGGTCCGATGGACAAAGTCAGATGACGCGCACCGGACTGCTCGGCGGCAGCTTCAATCCCGCCCATGGTGGACATCGCCGGATCACGCTGTTCGCTATGGATGCACTGGGTCTCGACGAGGCCTGGTGGCTGGTTTCTCCCGGAAATCCCCTAAAGGCCGAGAAGGGCATGGCGTCACAGGTGGCGCGCCTCGCTTCGGCTCGCGAGCAGGCTCGCAGGGCTTCGATCGTCCCTACCGCGATCGAAGGTGCGCTCGGCACTCGCTACACGGTGGAAACCCTGTCCCGGCTCAAGCGGCGCTATCCGAAGCGCGATTTCATCTGGATCATGGGATCGGACAACCTCGCACAGTTCCACCGTTGGAAGGACTGGCGGCGGATCGCCTCGACGATGCCGATTGCGGTGATCGCGCGACCCGGCTATGATCGCAAGGCCATGACCAGCCCCGCCATGGCTTGGTTGCGGCGCCATCGGGTGCCGCCTGCCAGACTTCGCAATTCGGGGCGATGGAGCGCACCGGCACTGGTGTTCTTGCGTTTCGATCCGGATCCGCGTTCGGCCACGGCGATCCGCCATGGGGCGCCCGATTGGGCCGAGCGATTTCGCGGCATCTCGCTTCGCGATCCACTGACCTTTCGTCGCATCGACGACAGGGAAAGTGCGTGACTGATCGCCCGCACCTCCGCCACGTGCTTGATTTCGGGGCGTTTCGTTCCCAATTGTCACCCTTACATCGGAGACAAGACATTGCCCGTAACCACGGCACATACCGCTGCGCGCGCCGCAGCCGATACAGAGATGGCAGCAGCCCACACCGGGAAGGCCGGCATGGCGTCTGACAGTTCCGTTGACGCGCTTCACGACCTCGTCATGCGCCAGCTCGACGACGATCAGGCGCAGGAGATCGTTTCGATCCCGCTCGAGGGGAAGAGCTCGGTTGCAGATCACATGGTGATCGCCAGCGGCCGCTCGACGCGGCAGGTCGCGGCTATCGCCAACAAGCTCGCCGAGAAGGTCAAGCGCGCGGGCCACGGCCCCGTGCGGATCGAAGGTCTGCCTGCCGCCGACTGGGTCCTGCTCGATGCCGGGGACGTGATCGTGCACCTGTTCCGCCCAGAGGTCCGCAGCTTTTACAACCTCGAGCGCATGTGGTCGTTCGAAACCGGCGAAAACGCGGCTTCCGGCCGGGCCTGACCCAACCGCCCAACTTTCGGGCAATCGGGTCGGACACGCGCCACCATACTCCGCGCGAACAAGCATGTTGCCGTTCGCCTGCATTCCGCAGAGGTTCGAGCCATTCTTCTTCATGTCATAGCCCGGGGAAAGATCGCCCGCTCGCCGGAGGGCGAACTGGTGGCGCGCTATGAAAAGCGGCTCCAATGGCCCGTGAAACTTACAGAACTACCTGAAACCGGCGGGCGGATACCCGAACCCGCTTCACCGCATCGCACGGTGCTGCTCGATGAACGGGGCAAGGCGATGACGTCCGAGGCATTCGCGCAAACGCTAGGGCAATGGCGCGACGGCGGAGTGCGCGAAACGCGTTTTGTCCTCGGCGCTGCCGACGGGCATGAGGACACGGAGCGCGAGGCCGCGGACCTGCTGCTCGCCTTCGGTCCGGCGACTTGGCCGCATCTGCTGGCCCGCGCGATGCTGCTCGAACAGCTGTATCGCGCGACCAGCATCCTTGCAGGCCATCCCTATCATCGGGCAGGATAGGGGCCGTGCGACCTTTCGTTTCCCTCTCGATCCTCGCTGCCGCGGGCATGGCGATCGTCGTCGCCGCGCCAACTACGCATGCGCAGCGCGAGGTCCGGCTGCTCGAGCCCAGGGAGGCGCGTGCCGAACTTGCCCGCGCGATGGCGGAAGGCGAGGCGGCTCAAGTGCGCGCCGCGCGTTTCGCCGCCGAGGCCGAAGCTGCAAGCGAAGCAGCGCAAAAGGCCGAGCGCGAGGCCGCCGCTTTGGCCGCGCGTATCCAGGAATCCGAAGCCGCAAGCTCTGCCGCAAGGGCACGCTATTCGCTTGCCCGGGCGGCCCGCGAAGAACTGCGCGCCTCGTTGTCCGAGCGCCAGCAGCCATTGGTCCGGCTTACGGGCGCCTTGCAGACAACCTCGCGGCGTCCGCTCGCTCTTTCGGCCCTCCAGCCCGGATCTCTTGAGGATCTCGTCCACATTCGCGCCGTGCTTGCATCGGCCGTGCCGCAGATCCGCGAACGCACGGCGGCCCTACGCTCGGAACTCGAGCGCGGCGAACGGCTAGAGCGGCGGGCCGCGCAAGCTCTCACCGGGCTGCGCCGGTCGGAAGAGCGCTTGCAGGAACGCCGTAGCGAACTGGCAGCGCTCGAAACGCGCCAGCGTCTCGCTTCGCGCTCGGCTCGCGGAAGCGCTGCGCGCGAAGAGACCCGGGCCCTTGCACTGGCCGAAGAGGCGCGCGATCTCGATGGACTCATCGTACAGCTCGACCAATCCGCGCGGTTGCGACGCGAGCTCGCTGCCCTGCCCGGCCCTATCCCGCGTCCCAGCGACGTCGGACGCGCCGTCGCGGACCCGGTCGGACAGGCGCCTCCTGCATCCTCGGCCGGGCGGCCATCGTCACCGCCGGACGATTTCCGCCTTCCTGCCCAGGGTCGTATTATCGCCGGATACGGAGAGCGGCAGGATAGCGGACTTCGCGCAACCGGTCTCTCGATCGCACCCGCCGCCGCCGCGCAGATCGTCGCGCCCGCCTCGGGCCGAGTCGCATTCGCCGGCCCTTATCGCGGGTTCGGCAATATCATCATCATCGAGCACGATAGGGGGTGGACGAGCCTCGTGACCGGTCTGGCGCGCACCGGCCTTGCGGTCGGCGATTTGGTCATCGGCGGCGCGCCGATCGGTAACGCCGGGCAGCGCGGCCGGGTCGTCACTCTCGAATTGCGACGCGATGGAGAGCCCGTGAACCCGCTCGCCTACGTGCGCTGATCCGGGCGCAGTCGACTGAAAGATCGACGCGTCCGGCCCTTGCAGCTCTCATCTGGCGTTAAGGGCGCTGCGTATATACATAGGACTCTCGAAAGGAACGCCCCACTCCAATGAAAATGTCCGCTCTTCTTCGTAGCGCCGCGCTCGTTACCGCAGTCGCGCTGATCCCCGCCACCACGGTATCCATGGCCCAGGTCGATGGACGTGCCGGTCCGGAATTCGCGAAGCTGTTCGCGACCTACGAGCGGATCAAGAGCAGCTATGTCGAACCGGTCGACGACGATGCTCTCGTGCGCGGGGCGATCGACGGGATGCTCGCCGCGCTCGACCCCCATTCAGCCTATCTCGACGGGAACGACCTGCAGCGGCTCGAAACCATGATCGACGGCAATTATTCCGGTCTCGGCCTGTCGGTCGTGATGGAAGACGGTGCGGTCAAGGTGATCTCTCCCTTCCGGGGCAGCCCCGCTGACGAAGCCGGTATAAAGGCTGGCGATTTCATCACGCACCTCGATGGCGAGCTAATCTACGGCGGCAGCCTCGACGACGCCGTTGCCCAAATGCGCGGCAAGGCTGGTACCTCGATCCAGCTGACGATCTTCCGCCCTGGACGCGACGAACCGCTGGAGATCGGGGTGACGCGCGGCGTCATCGAACTCGAGCCGGTCACGCATGAAGTGCAGTCCGGCAATATCGGCATCATCACCGTCAACGAATTCTCGGCCGATGTCGGTGCAGACGTCTACCGCGCTTGGGACGCGATCCGCGAGGAAGCTACGGGGCGGATCAACGGGCTGGTCCTCGACCTGCGCTCCAACCCGGGCGGCAGTCTCGATGAGGCCGTCGCACTGTCCGACCTGTTCCTCGACGAAGGGCGCATCGTCTCGCAGCGCGGCCGCGGTCGCGGCGAAACACTGCTCTACGATGCCGAAACCGTGTTCCGCGGCGACATGGCCGAAGGCGTGCCGATCGTGGTGCTGATCGATGCCGGCTCGGCCTCCGCGTCGGAGATCGTGGCGGGCGCATTGCAGGACCACCGCCGCGCACTGATCATGGGTCAGCGCAGCTTCGGCAAGGGCTCGGTCCAGTCGCTGCTTCCGCTCGGACGCGACGCTGCGCTGAAGTTGACAACGGCGCGTTACTACACACCTTCGGGCAAGTCGGTGCAGGAAGGCGGCATCGCGCCCGACATCCGCGTACCGCAATTGTCGGATCCGGACTTCGCCCTGCGCGAACGCTATCGCACGCGCGAAAGCGACCTTCGCGGTCACCTCATCAACGAACTGGGCATCGCCGACGAGGAGATGGAAAACGATTCGATCGCCGACCCCCGGTTCCAGCTGACCGCCGAGGAGCTGGAAGAGCAGGGGATCGAGGACTTCCAGCTGCACTACGCGCTCGAAACCCTGCGCCGTACGACGGCAAGCTCGGTCGCGCTGCGGCGCTGACCGGCGCGCGGCCGGAAAGCGGGGGTAGGCCGAGGTGAACGGACTTGGGCAGGCACGCGTGCTCGCGCTGGTGGTCCCGGCAGCGTTGCTCGCTGGAGCGTATGTCGGGCAATACGCGTTCGGCCTCTATCCGTGCGAAATGTGCTGGTGGCAGCGTTACCCGCATTTTGCCGCGCTGGTGCTTTCGATTGCGTCCTTCGTCGCGGTGCCGAAGCGGGTGTGGGTCGCGCTGGCGGGCCTTGCCATCCTGACATCCGGCCTCATCGGCGGCTTTCATGCCGGGGTCGAATACAGCTGGTGGGAGGGGATAACCGGATGCGCCGGCGCGCCGAGCGCGATCGACGTGATGGATGTGACCGCCGCACCGATCGTGCGCTGCGACGTGGCGCCCTGGAGCTTCCTCGGCATCTCGCTTGCGGGCTGGAATTTCCTGATTTCGACCATCGCCGGTGGAGCCATTCTGGCGCTCGCCGCGTATAGGAAATAGGGCGCCATCGCGCGCGACACTGAAAGGACCGCATGACCCGCGACGAACTCCACCGCATGATTCGCGTCGACCAGGCCGGCGAATTCGGCGCCACGCGGATCTACGAAGGTCAGCTCGCCGTGATGGGCGATCGCGGGCCGCATTCGGCGGAAATCCGGCACATGGCTGCGCAGGAGGAAGGGCACCGGGCCCGGTTCGACGCGATGCTGGCGGAACGAGGCGTCCGGCCGACAGCGCTGAGCGGGTTCTGGTCGGTCGCGGGATATGCGCTCGGCGCGGGTACGGCCCTGCTCGGGCCCGAAGCGGCGATGGCCTGCACTGCCGCGGTCGAGGAAGAAATCGACAAGCATTATTCCGAGCAGCTCGACAAGCTCGAAGCGAGCGACGCCGATCCCGAGTTGGCCGAAATGATCGAGGAATTTCGCGAGGACGAGCGTGAGCACCACGCTGCCGCCCTCGATCATGGGGCCGAACGCGCGCCCGCCTATCCGCTGCTGTCGGGCGCGATCCGGCTGGGATGCAAGCTTGCCATAAAGGTGTCCGAGCGCGTCTGAGCCCGTACTTTACGGAACCGGCAGCCTTCACAAGCGGTTCACCGATACACCCATAGTGCGATACCCTGCACTTCCCGTTCGCGACGAGGATCGACCATGACCCGCCTTACCCGTCCCGCCATCATCGCCGGCCTGTCCGCCCTTGCTTTTGCCGCGCCGGGGCAGGCGCAGGACGAAGGGGGCGACCGGGTCAACATGGTGATCGCCTATAGCGAAGACGAATGCCCGGAGCAGAGCGCGGAGGGCGAGATCGTCGTGTGCGAAATCCTCGTCACCGCCGATCGCTATCGCATTCCGCCCAATTTGCGCCAGAGCGGCTCACCGGAGAATACGTCCTGGGCGCGGCGCGTTGAATCGATCCGCTATATCGGCGAGTTCGGCACGCTTTCGTGCGATCCTGCCGGGGCAGGCGGGATCACAGGCTGCACCGAGCAATTGATCGATGCCGCCTATGCCGACCGCGCCGAGGGTGAAGCGGTGCGCTTCAGCGAACTGATCGAGCAGGCGCGCCAGGAACGCCTCGCAACGATCGATTCGGATGCCGCGGCGGAGCAGGAACGCGTCGAACAGATCGAGCGCGAATATCTCCAACGGCTGGAGCGCGAGCGCGATGCGCCGGTCGACGGCGAAGTCGATCCGACGCTTACCCCGCCGCCCATCGATCCGGCCGCACGCGCCATCCCCGACGAACCGTCAAAGCCCGGACCGTTCGACGATGGCGACGAAGAGCAGCGCGCGCTCGACGCGGCGGCACCGGCGGAACTTCCCGACGACGATTGATCGCGGGGTGGGCGCGGCCCGCGTCCGGTCGTATCAGACCTGGTAGTAGTCGCGATACCAAGACACGAACGCGGCGACCCCGTCGCGAAAGTTGGTTTGGGGCGCGTATCCGGTCAGCTCGCGCAACAGCGAGGCATCCGCCCAGGTCGCGGGTACGTCGCCCTGCTGCATCGGCATCATGTTCACCTGCGCCTTGCGCCCGCATTCCGCCTCGATCGCCTCGACGAAATCCATGAGTCGTACCTTGTCGTTATTGCCGATATTGACGACCCGGAACGGTGCGACGGGCGACAGAGAGTCGCCTTCGCCCGGGTTGTCTCCCGATGACGGCCGGACCGGCTGACAATCGATCAGCAAGCCGATCGCGCGCACCAGGTCGTCGACATAGGTGAAGTCGCGATACATCTCGCCGCGATTGTAGATGTCGATCGGCGTACCTTCGAGAATGCCGCGGGTGAACTTGAACAGCGCCATGTCCGGGCGGCCCCATGGTCCGTAGATCGTGAAGAACCGGAACATTGTGGTCGGCAGGTTCCACAGGTGCGCATAGGAATGCGCCATGGCCTCATTCGCCTTCTTCGTCGCGGCGTAGAAGGTTAGGGGGGTGTCGCATTTCTGCCGCTCTTCGAACGGCATGTCGGTGTTGGCGCCATAGACCGAGCTAGTCGAAGCCATCATCAGGTGCTCGACGCCCAGTTCGCGCGCGC
>JBARZK010000061.1:0-69568 GCA_049649965.1 Erythrobacter sp. | reverse complement strand
ATGTATCTGTACCTATTACGGTTTAACAAACTATGTTGGGAGCCAGTCGACCGCGACGTGGGCGTGGCGATCCTTGAACGAGACGAGCTCGGCCAGCGCCTCGATATCGATGAGGCGGATGACCTTGCCCTCGCGCTCCACCAGCCCGCGTTCCTCCAGCGTGCGCAGCGTGCGACTGACATGGGTCTTGGTCAGGCCGACCGCATCGCCCAGATCCTGCAGGGTCAGCGGCAGTTCGAAGATCGCGCCATCCTCCCCGTCCACGACCCTGAGGCGCGAGCGCACGTCGAGCAGCAGGGTGCCGATCCGCGTCAATGCGTCGGTGCGCCCGACCGAGGTCAGCCGGTCGGCCATTGCGACCTGCTCGGACGCGCCGACGCCGTACATCAGCGCGCCGAGCCGGGGATGTTCGCGAAACACGCGGCCCAGCGCGTCGCGCGGCAATTCGTACAAGGTGCAATCGCTCACCGCCGTAAGGGTCGCCGCGCTGTAGCTCCAGGCGATCGAAAAGGTCGTGGTCATGTCGCCCACGAAATAGAAGCGCAGGATCTGCCGCCCCCCGCCGGGCACCGCGCACGAACCGTGAAGCCAGCCGGAGGCGACGACGAACAGCGAGGCGGTCTCCTCGCCCTCGTTCACCACGACGCTCCCCGCCGCGAAACTGCGTTCGCGCCGTTCGAGCCAGCGCAGCGCATCGCGTTCGGAATAGGTAAGCGCGAGATGGTACCCGAGCTTGGTCTCGAGCGCACCGGGCCGGTCGGCTGCCGGGGCCGGCTGTGGCGCGGAGATAGTGCTTGGTCGGGCAATCGGTTCGGACATGCGGATCTTCGCTCGAAAGGGCTTCGCGGGGCCAGACAGTGGGCCATGGCGAGGCGCGGATCAACCGGGGATCGGATCGGGTGGTGGCCGTGTCCTTTCGAGTGGTGCCAAACGCACGGCACGCGCCTCTCTCGCCCCCTCGACACCCTTTATGTCCCTTTCTGTACCCCGTTGACCGCTTCTGGAAGAGCATGATCGGAACACTCCGCCCGCCCCCTTGTTGCAAAAGGGATGCTCCGATCCGCCAGAGAACCCCTTGATTTGAAAGATTCGCAAATGACCGCCGAACGCAATTTCGTGTCGTTCTCCGCAGACCCTACACCCGACCAGTTGCGAATTGTCGAACAAAGCGATTTTCAGGCGATCATCGTGCCGGTGCGTGAAAATCTGTCCGCCCGACAGGCGCATCCGATCGACAAGAACTGGCCGAAAACCGTGCTTCGCTTACGGATCGACCGCTTCGCCGAAGTTGATGCGCTGGTGGCGGAAAACCCGGACGTGTTCGGGCAGGGAAACAGCCCCGAAGTCCACGATCCCCGCAATCCGCAAGTCGCTGCGGGAGAAATACGCGCGCGATTGCAGGACGCCGAGCCTGACGGACAAGTCGCGGACAGCGTCGCCGAACGCCTTGAGTCCTTGCTTGAAAAGGGCGCCGCCGGTTTCGTTTTCGACGGACTGGAGCCGAACGCAGCACCGTTCTATCGGCGCCTGCTCGAGCGTTTGCGGAGCGCATATCCCGATGCGGTTTTCGTCGCGGCAACCCCCGGTCTGCCCCGGGACGAGGCCGAGTATCTCGCTGCGCAAGGCTTCGATTATTGCCTGTCTTCCTTCGGATGTTGGGACCTGAAGGCACGCTGGCTTCTCGACGAACATGCCGCGCTGTCGCGCCATTGCCCACTGCTCGCCGAGATCACACCGTCCGCTGCGAACCGCACGACCGATCCCGCAGCGGCTCAGGCGCTTGTGCTGGCGGCACAGTTCACCGGATCGGGCCTGATCGTTCCGGTCGATTTCCTCGCCAGCCTCAGCGCCACCGACGGTCCGTCGGATTTGATCGGCGAAACCAATCTGACGGATGGCACGATGGAGCCGTTGACTTCGGTGGGCTCTGGGCTGACCGGCATTGTCCGCTACGACAGCGCCTCTCAGCGCGATGCAAGCCGGGCAGCGATATTGCTGGTCAACCTTGCCGACGAGCACGCGAAAGTCCCGTCGAACCTGCTCGATGGCTTGCGCTTCCGAGCCAGCGAGGTCAACCAGTTCGCCGCTCTCGAAGCTCGGGAAGCGCGCGTTATCGAACTCGGCAGGCACGATGCGATTGCGCACAAACCACGCGCCTCGAAGAAGGCAGTCACCCAGGCCGCCAACGCTCCACGCATCGTCGTCGAAAACCTTGAACCCTCCGTCGCGGGCGGCGAATTCGCAGTGAAATGCGTAGTCGGGGAACGCATCGAAGTCAGCGCCGATATCTACACCGACGGACATGAAATGGTTGGCGCCCGCCTCCTTTGGCGCGCGGAACGCGACCGTAAGTGGAACGCCGTACCGATGCTGGAGGAAGGCAACGACGAGTGGCATGCCGCCTTCACCCCCGAACGGCTCGGGCGACACGAATACACCGTCGAGGCGTGGGACGATCGCTTTGGTTATTACCGGGAGAGCATCGTCAAGAAGGTCGATGCCGGCGTCGCGCAGGAAGTGGACTTCACCGAAGGCCGCCAGTTTCTCGAACGCGCGGCCGGCAACGCGAAGGGCGCCCACAAACGCGCCATCGAGAACGCAATGTCGGTTCTTGAAGATGCGCAGGATGATCAGACCCGCGCTGCTGCGTTGACCGATCCCGCGCTGGTCGAAGCGATGGACGCCCTCGACCCACATCACCATTCGGCAAAGGCGCCGGTGCAGCTGGTCGATGCCGAACGCCGGGAAGCTCGCTTTTCGAGTTGGTACGAACTGTTCCCCCGCTCGATGACAGACAACAAGAGCCGCCACGGCAATTTGCGCGACGTGATCGACCACCTGCCACGCGTGAGGGCGATGGGGTTCGACACGCTTTACTTTCCGCCGATCCACCCCATCGGCCAGACCAACCGCAAGGGTCCGAACAACACCCTGACGCCAGATGAAGGCGATCCGGGCAGCCCCTATGCCATCGGTAGCGCCGAAGGCGGACACGACGCGTTGCACCCCGAACTGGGCACCCTCGACGATTTTCGCGCTCTGGTTGGTGCAGCGAAAGATCACGGACTGGAACTCGCGCTCGATTTCGCGATCCAGTGCTCACCCGATCATCCCTGGCTGAAAGAGCATCCCGGCTGGTTCTCGTGGCGGCCCGACGGCAGCATGAAATACGCCGAGAACCCGCCCAAGAAGTACCAGGACATCGTCAACGTCGATTTCTACGGACCGGATGCCGTACCGGACCTATGGATCGCCTTGCGCGATGTCGTGCTGTTCTGGGTCGGCGAAGGCGTCAAGGTCTTCCGCGTCGACAATCCGCACACCAAGCCGCTGCCGTTCTGGGAATGGATGATCCGCGAGGTGCGCGAGGAGCACCCCGACGTCATCTTCCTGTCCGAAGCCTTCACGCGGCCCAAGGTCGTGTATCGCCTGGCGAAAGTCGGCTTTTCGCAAAGCTACACCTATTTCACCTGGCGCAATTCGAAGGCCGAGCTGACCGAATATATCGAGGAGTTGACCACCACGGCGCCCAAGGACTTCTTCCGCCCGCATTTCTTCGTCAACACGCCGGACATCAATCCGGTCTTCCTGCAAACCGGTGGGCGCCCGGCGCACCGTATCCGGGCTGTGCTGGCTGCGACCCTGTCGGGTCTTTGGGGCGTCTATTCGGGTTTCGAACTTTGCGATGCGACACCGCTGCCGGGTAAGGAAGAGTATCTCGATTCAGAGAAGTTCGAGGTGCGCCCGCGCGATTGGCGCACGCCCGGTGACATCGTCGAAGACGTAACGCTGCTCAATCGCCTGCGGCGCGGGCACCCGGCGCTTCAGACGCATCTGAATACGAAGTTCTACGCCGCTTACGACGACAACGTCATCTACTATGGCAAGCCGTCCTCCGATGGCGGGGACATGATCCTCGTCATGGTCAACATGGACCCGCACAATGCGCATGACTGCGATTTCGAGGTACCCTTGTGGGAGTTCGGCCTGCCCGATGACGGCTCGATCGCAGTCGAAGACCTTGTCAATGGCGAACGCTTCGAATGGACCGGCAAGATGCAGTCCATCCACCTGACCCCAGACGAACCGTATCGCATCTGGCGCGTCGAATCCGAAGGAGGCGCCCGTGGCTGAGGCCGATCCCGTACGCACCCCCGACGTTCATGAGCAAGACCCACTGTGGTACAAGGACGCGGTCATATACCAGCTTCATGTCAAAAGCTTCTTCGACAGCAACAATGACGGCATCGGCGACTTTGCCGGACTGATGCAAAAGCTGGACCATATCGCAGACCTTGGCGTCACGGCGATCTGGTTGCTGCCTTTTTACCCAAGTCCCCGACGAGACGACGGTTACGACATCGCCGATTACTACGACGTCAGCCCGGATTACGGCACGCTCGACGATTTCAGGGCCTTCGTCGAAGCGGCGCATGAGCGCGGCATCCGTGTCATCACCGAACTCGTCATCAACCACACTTCGGACCAGCATCCGTGGTTCCAGGCAGCGCGCAGGGCGCCGGAGGGCAGTCCGGAGCGCGATTTCTACGTCTGGTCGGACGATGACGAGAAATATTCGGGCACCCGCATCATCTTCCTCGACACCGAAAAGTCGAACTGGAGCTGGGACGAGGAGGCCGGGAAGTACTTCTGGCACCGTTTCTATTCGCACCAACCCGACCTGAATTTCGACAATCCACGAGTACTCGAGGAAGTGCTCAAGGTCATGCACTTCTGGCTGGACATGGGCGTGGACGGCCTCCGGCTCGACGCGATACCTTACCTGATCGAGCGCGAAGGCACCTCGAACGAGAACCTTCCTGAGACACACGAGGTACTGAAAGCGATCAGAGCGGACCTCGACGAGCACTATCCCGACCGCATGCTGATCGCAGAAGCCAACATGTGGCCCGAGGACACGCAGCAATATTTCGGACCCGAAGGTGAGGAATGCCACATGGCGTTCCACTTCCCGCTGATGCCGCGCATGTACATGGCGGTGGCGCAGGAAGACCGCTTTCCGATCACCGATATCATGCGCCAGACACCGCCGATCCCCGAGCAGTCGCAATGGGCGATCTTCCTGCGCAACCATGACGAGCTGACGCTCGAAATGGTGACCGACGCGGAGCGCGATTACCTGTGGGACACTTACGCGGCGGAACGGCGGGCGCGGATCAATCTCGGCATCCGCCGCCGCCTTGCCCCGTTGATGGGCCGCGACCGGCGCCGGATCGAGCTGATGAACGCGCTGCTGCTGACCATGCCGGGCACACCGGTAATGTATTACGGCGACGAGATCGGCATGGGCGACAACATTTTTCTGGGAGACCGGGACGGCGTTCGCACACCGATGCAATGGTCCCCTGATCGCGCGGGCGGTTTCTCGAAAGCCGACCCTCCGCGCCTTGCTTTGCCGCCGATCCAGGACCCGCTCTACGGCTACGATGTCGTCAACGTGGAATCGCAGGAGCGCGACAGCCACTCGCTGCTCAACTGGACAAAACGGATGCTTGCGGTGCGCCGTGAATATCGCGCCTTCGGCCGCGGAACCCAGCGCTTCCTGCGGCCGCGCAACCGCAAGGTGTTGTCCTACGTGCGCGAGGACGAGAACGACACGATCCTGTGTGTTGCCAACCTCGCGTCGAGCGCGCAGGCCGTGGAACTGGACCTGTCCGAGTTCGCCGGGCGCACCCCGGTCGAACTGTCGGGCGAGACGCCCTTCCCCGCGATCGGCCAGTTGCCCTTCCTGCTCACCCTTCCGCCCTATGGTTTCTACTGGTTCCGACTGGCGGAAGACATCGAAGCGCCGGACTGGAGTTCCAGCGCGCCTTCGCAGGATGTCGAACACCATACCTTCGTGCTGCGTCCGGATCTCGCGGATGTGCTCGAAGGCGAGAACCGCCGGGTTCTCGAAAGCGAGATCCTACCCGAATACATCGCACAGCGCCGCTGGTTCGGGCAGAAGGACGAGGATATCACCGCCACCCGGATCGTCCGCCACGCCGTGCTGGCCGAGGACCTGCTGCTGGCCGAAGTCGAGGTCGATCACGGCAGCGGGACGAGCACCTATGCCCTGCCGCTCGGCATTGCGTGGGAAGGCGAAAACGAAGGACCCTTCGCGCCCAATCTCGCACTCGCCCGGACGCGGCGCGGACGCCATGTCGGTCTGCTGACCGACGGCTTTGCCGTGTGCCGCTTTCCGCCCGCAATCGTCCGCGCCTTCCGCGAGGGCGCCGAGTTCGACACCGGCGAGGCACGCCTGGTGTTCGCGGGCGAGGCCGAGTTCGAGTTGAGCGAAGACGCCGAACCCGAATGGCTCGCTGCCGAACAGTCCAACTCGACCGTGATTCTGGGCGACGAGGTCGTTGTGAAGCTGCTGCGCCGCCTGCAGCCCGGCATCCACCCGGAAGCCGAGGTGACCAAGTATCTGTGCGACAAGGGCTACGAAGCCGTGCCGCCTTTCCTTGGTGAAGCGCGCCGCATCGCGAAGGACGAGACGAGCCACACGCTGATGCTGGCGCAGGGCTATGTCCGCAATCAGGGCGATGGCTGGCGCTGGACGCTCGACGCGCTCGAACGTGCTGCGCTCGACGGACGCGAATGGCAGGAGGGCAGCAATCCGGTGCCCTATTTCGACCACTTCGCCACCCGCCTCGGCGACCGGCTCGCCGAAATGCACGCGCTGCTTGCGCAAGCGAGCGACGATGCCGCCTTCGCGCCCGAAAAGCTTGAGCGGGGCGCAGCGGGCAAACTGGCCGAGCGCGTGAACGAAGGGTTCGATCGCGCCATCTCCATCCTCGAGAAAGCCGATCTCGAAGACGAGGAGGCGCAGGCGCTCGCGCGATTGAAAGCCGACCGGGAAACCCTGCGAAACCGCATTACGGCCATCGCCGCCGACGCCACCGGCACCCAGATTACGCGGATCCACGGCGACCTGCATCTTGGCCAGTTGCTGGTCGCAAGCGACGATGTCGTCTTCATCGATTTCGAGGGCGAACCGACGCGCCCGGTCGAGGAGCGCCGGGCTAAGGACGTGGCCCTGCGCGACGTCGCCGGCATCCTGCGCAGCTTCGGCTATGCCGAGGCCGCTGTGCGACGTGGACTGCCTTCGCTCTCGGGCCGCGAGGAGGAGCGCGCCGTCGAACTGTTCGAACGGTTCGAGACGCGGGCGCGTGCCACCTTCCTCGATGCCTACGCCACGAAGGCGCCGCACTTCTCGGCCTCGCTGCTCGATCTCTTCGTGCTGGAAAAGGGTGCCTACGAAGTCGCCTACGAGGCGGCGAACCGGCCCGACTGGCTTACCATTCCTCTGGCCGGGCTGATCGCCGCGGCCGACCGGCTCACCTCGGGAGACGCCGCTTGAACATCATGACAAACGACAGCCTCGCCACCATCGCTTCCGAAGCGGTGGAAGGCCGCCTGACCGATCCCTTCGCCGTCTTCGGCCCGCATCAGGGGGACGGCGGCCGAATTGTGCGAACCTTCCAGCCGGGCGCGAAAGGCGTGACGCTGATCAACGCGAAATCCGGCAAGACCATCGCGAAGATGAACGATACCGGCCACGGCCTGTTCGTCGGCAAGTTGGGACGCAACAGGAATTACCGGCTGAAGGTCGAATGGCCGGACAGCACGCATGAGACCGAGGATCCTTATTCATTCGGCCTCCTGCTGGGCGATCTCGACCTTCACCTGTTTTCCGAGGGACGCCACCGCGATCTTGCCCACAATTTCGGCGCGGTACCGCGCGACATGGATGGCGTGAACGGCGTCGTTTTCAGCGTCTGGGCGCCCAATGCACGGCGTGTTTCGGTGGTCGGCGATTTCAACAGCTGGGACGGGCGACGCAATCCGATGCGCCTGCGCCACGATGCAGGTGTGTGGGAGCTGTTCATTCCCCGCCTCGGCCCCGGCGAACGCTACAAGTTCGAGGTCGCGGGCGCGGATGGAGCGGTCATTCAGAAAGCCGACCCGCTCGCTCGCCGCACCGAATTGCCGCCCGCCACCGCTTCGGTGGTCGAGGGGCTGCCCGCATTCGAATGGTCCGACGATGCGTGGATGAAAGACCGCCGCGTGGCGCAGGCGCCGGACCGTCCGATGTCGATCTACGAAGTCCATCCCGGATCGTGGATGCGGCCCAATACGAACGGGGCCGAAGACATCCACACGACTTTGGGCTGGCGCGCGCTGGCGGAACGCCTGATCCCCTACGTCGTCGACATGGGGTTCACGCATATCGAGTTCCTGCCGATCATGGAGCATCCCTTTGCAGGCAGCTGGGGCTACCAGCCGCTATCGCAGTTCGCGCCATCCGCCCGCTTCGGCACGCCCGAAGGTTTCGCCAATTTCGTGGACGAAGCACACAAGGCCGGGATCGGCGTGATCCTCGACTGGGTGCCCGCGCATTTCCCGACGGACGCACACGGCCTCGCGACCTTCGACGGAACGCATCTCTACGAGCATGCCGATCCGCGCGAAGGCTTCCACCAGGACTGGAACACGCTGATCTACAACCTTGGCCGCCGGGAAGTCGCCGGGTTCCTGCTGTCGAGCGCGCTGTGGTGGGCGCGCGAATTCCACGTCGATGGCCTGCGCGTCGATGCCGTCGCCTCGATGCTCTACCGCGATTACAGCCGCAAGGAGGGCGAATGGGTGCCCAACGTGCATGGCGGGCGAGAGAACCTCGAAAGCATCGCCTTCCTGCGCGAACTGAACGAGCGGCTGGCAGAAGACGGCGAAGGCGCGATCACGCTGGCGGAAGAATCGACGGCTTTCCCCGGCGTGACCGCGCCGACGAGCGAAGGGGGGCTCGGCTTCGATTACAAGTGGAACATGGGCTGGATGCACGACAGCCTCGAATATATCGAACGCAATCCGGTGCATCGTGCGTGGCACCATGGCGAGATGACGTTCAGCCTCGTCTATTCGTTTTCCGAAAAGTTCGTGCTGCCGATCAGCCATGACGAGGTGGTGCACGGCAAGGGATCGCTGCTCGGCAAGATGCCGGGCGATGAATGGCGCAAGTTCGCGAACCTGCGTGCCTATCTGTCTTTCATGTGGACGCATCCGGGCAAGAAGCTGCTGTTCATGGGCTGCGAACTGGCTCAGCCGACCGAGTGGAACCATGATGCGCAATTGCCGTGGGACCTGCTCGACAAACCCTCCCACGCAGGCATCCAGCGGCTGGTGCGCGATCTCAATCGCCTCCACCGCGAGGAGCCCGCGCTTCATGCGCGCGACAGCGACCATTCGCATTTCGACTGGATCGTGGGCGATGACAGCGCCAACAGCGTCTTCGTGTGGCAACGGCAAGGAAAGGATGGCGACCCGCCGCTCGTCATCGCCGCGAACCTGACGCCGGACCCGCGCCACGATTATCGCATCGGCGTGCCTCAAGCCGGTTCGTGGCACGAGATTTTCAACAGCGATGCGGAGAGCTATGGCGGCTCCAACATCGGCAATGGCGGTTCGCTGACGACCGACAACGAGGGGATGCACGGCCGCGACGTATCGCTTTCGCTGACCATCCCGCCGCTCGGCCTAATCGTGCTCAAGCCCGGAGCCCCCTCTTGAGCGACGACCGGCTCGAGCCCGGCTCGCCCTACCCGCTCGGTTCCAGCTTCGACGGCCTCGGCGTCAATTTCGCGGTGTATTCTGCCCATGCAACACGCATGGAACTGTGCCTTTTCGAACCCGACGGGCGCAGGGAGATGGCGCGATACGACCTGCCCGAATGGACCGACGAGGTCTGGCACGGATACCTGCCCGGCGCTCGGCCTGGCCAGCTATACGGTTTTCGCGCGCATGGCCCGTACGAGCCGCGCCATGGCCACCGGTTCAACCCGAACAAGCTGCTGATCGACCCCTATGCACGCAGGCTCTCCGGCTCTCTTCGCTGGACCGATGGCCTGCATGGCTACAACGTGCGCTCGCCCCGGGCCGACCTCAGCTTCGATCGGCGCGACAGCGCTAGGGCCATTCCCAAAAGCGTGGTCACCCGCGAAAGCTTCGACTGGTCGAACGACACCCGCCCGAACACGCCATGGTCGCAAACGGTGATTTACGAAGCGCACGTCAAGGGACTTACCAAGCTGCTGAAGGACGTGCCGCCAGCTGAACGCGGAACCTACGCCGCCCTCGCCCATCCCAGCGTCATCGAACATCTCAAGCGGCTGGGGGTCACGGCGCTGGAACTGCTGCCCATCCATGCCTTTACCCAGGACCGCTTCCTCGTCGAAAAGGGTCTTTCGAACTACTGGGGCTACAACACGCTGTCGTTCTTTGCGCCCCAGCCCGACTATTTCGCGTCCGACGACGATCACGACGAGTTGCGCATCGCGGTGCGGCGCCTGCACGCGGCCGGGATCGAGGTGATCCTCGATGTCGTCTACAACCACACCAGCGAAGGGTCCGAAAGAGGGCCGACGCTGAGTTGGCGCGGGCTCGACAATGCGAGCTATTACCGGCTGCAGGACGAGAATGCGCGGTATCTCGTCAACGACACGGGGACCGGCAACACACTAAATTTCTCGCGCGCGCGCGTCGTGCAGATGGTGACGGACTCCCTGCGCTACTGGGCGACAAGCTTTGGCATAGACGGCTTCCGGTTCGATCTGGGCACGGTGCTGGGCCGCAGGAACGAAGGCTTTCGCGCCAATGCGGCTCTGTTCGTGGCGATCCGGCAGGACCCGGTGCTGCAGAAACTGAAACTGATCGCGGAACCGTGGGATATTGGCCCGGGCGGCTACCAGCTCGGCCAGTTCCCGCCCGGCTTTGCCGAATGGAACGACAAGTTTCGCGATACGGTGCGCCGGTACTGGCGCGGGGACAGCGCCCAGCGCCCGGACCTCGCGGCCCGGATTGCCGGGTCGGGCGACCTGTTCGACCGGCGTGCTCGGCGTCCTTGGGCTTCGGTCAACTTCCTCACCAGCCATGACGGCTACACCCTGTATGACCTCACCGCCTACGAACAGCGCCACAACGAGGCAAACAAGGAGAACAACGAGGACGGACACAGCCACAATTACTCGCGCAACTGGGGCGAGGAAGGACCGAGCGACGATCCGGAAATCGAAGCGCGTCGTGCGCTGATCCGCCGCTCCATGCTGGTGACCCTGTTCGCTTCCCTAGGCACCCCGATGCTGCTGGGGGGCGATGAATTCGGGCGCACGCAGGATGGCAACAACAATGCCTATTGCCAGGACAACGAACTGAGCTGGTTCGACTGGGAGCAGGCACGGTCGCCTGAAGGCAAGGCGATGACGCGCTTCGTCGCGAGGCTTGCGGAACTGCGCCGCCGCCACCCGCTCCTTCGCAGCGGTACGTTCCTTCACGGCGAAGAGGAAGCGGCGGACGGTCTGCCCGATATCGACTGGTGGGACGAACGCGGCGTTCGACTGGCACCGGAAGACTGGGACAATGGCGAAGGCCGGGCGCTGCTGATGCGCCGCGCGGACCGGCGCGCAGACGGTTCGATCCAGACGATCAGCATCCTCCTGAATGCAAGCGACGAGGCGCTGACGTTCCACCTGCCACCTCCGCAAATCCCGCGCCGCGTCCTGATCGACAGCGCGCATCCCGACGTCGAAGAGCATCGCGAGGTGCTGGACACCTACGTCCTTCAGCCGCGTGCCGCCGCCCTGCTGGAATGGACGAAGGATAACGCGTGATGCGCTGGGGCCCCACCCTCAGACCTGGCGGGAAAACCGAGTTCGCCCTGTGGGCGCCGAATATCCGCGAGGTCACCCTCATCCTCGACGGGGGACCGGACGTCGCAATGGAAACCCGCGACGGGGGTTGGTTCACCGGCGCTACCGATGCGCCGCCCGGCGCGCGCTATCGCTTCCGCTTGCCAGGCGGCCTCGAAGTGCCGGACCCGGCAAGCCGTCTTCAGAATGGCGGCGTACATGGCTGGAGCGTCGTCACCGATCCCCACGACTATGATTGGCGCCAGAATGACTGGCATGGCAGGCCGTGGGAGGAAGCGGTCATCTACGAATGCCATGCCGGGGTGCTTGGCGGGTTCGCGGGGGTGATGGCGAGACTGCCCGAACTGCGCGATCTTGGCGTCACCGTCGTCGAACTCATGCCGGTCGCGGCGTTCTCGGGTACGCGCAACTGGGGGTATGACGGCGTCCTGCCATACGCCCCTGCCGAAGCGTATGGCACGCCGACCGAACTCAAGACGCTGGTGGATCGCGCGCACGATCTCGGCCTTTCGGTCCTGCTCGACGTGGTCTACAACCACTTCGGGCCGGACGGTAACTACCTCGGTGCCTTCGCTTCGGATTTCTTCCATGACGCGCACACGCCATGGGGGCAGGCCGTGAGCGTCGGGCGGGAGCCGGTGGCGCGCTTTTTCATCGACAATGCGCTGATGTGGCTGAACGAGTATCGTTTCGATGGTTTGCGTTTCGATGCGGTCCACGCGATCGACGACAACGCCTTCCTCGACCGAATGGGCCGCGAATTGCGGCAGGCCTGCGAAGGCCGACACATCCACCTGGTGCTGGAGAACGAGGCGAACGATCCCGATCGGCTCGAGGGGCCTTACGACGCGCAATGGAACGACGATTTCCACAATGCGGCGCATGTCGTCCTGACCGGCGAGACTGCGAGCTATTACGAGGCGTTCGCCGACAAACCGGCGCAGCGGCTTGCAACGACCCTTGCGGAAGGCTTCTCCTATCAGGGCGAGGAAATCCGCCCCGGGCACACCCGCGGGGCACCGAGCGGCCATTTGCCGCCCACCGCCTTCGTGAATTTCCTCCAGAACCACGACCAGGTCGGCAATCGCGCCATGGGAGAACGACTGTCCCTGCTCGTCGAAGACGAGGCGTTGAAGGCGGCAACGGCGCTTTTGCTGTTGAGTCCCGGGATCCCCATGATCTTCATGGGGGACGAGACCGGTTCGCGCGCACCGTTCCTGTTCTTCACCGATTTCCACGACGAACTCGCCGATGCGGTGCGCGAGGGACGGCGGCGCGAATTCGCGGCATTCCCCGACTTCGCCGACCCGGCCCGGCGCGAACGCATCCCGGACCCGAACGCACCGGCAACGTTCGACGCGTCCTTTCCCGAGCTCGGACCGCAAGCCGACGAATGGCGGGAGCTTTACCGGTCATTACTGCGTATCCGCGCCGATCAACTCGTGCCCCAGCTCGGAAATTGCGTCAGTCTCGGTTCCGACGTGGTCGGTGAGAAAGCCGTTTCGGCGAGCTGGCGACTGGATAATGGATCGAGCTGGCACGTGCTTGCTAACCTTGGATCCGGCGAGATCGAACGAGGTCGGCCTCCCGGAAAGACAGTCTTCGAGATCGGTGATTTGTCGGACGGCCCATCGTGCATCTTCACCCGCGAGGCACCGTGAGCGCGCTCGCTCATCTGGAACAGGAAGCCGGATTGCAGGCGGTCTGGGAAGACGCCGCGGGCGAACGGCAGACCGTGAGCGAGGATAACCTGCGAGCGGTGCTCGCCGCGCTTGGCCTTCCGGCAGAGACTGATGCCGAGATCACCGAAAGCCGCGAACGCCTTGCAATCCAGCGCGCAGAGGGCGCTCGCCGGTTCGTCACCGCAGTCGCGGGCGAGCCGATAGCGTTGCCTGCGGGGATGGAGGCACCATTCGTGCTCGAACTCGAGAGTGGCGAACGGCGCGAACTGGAGAGCGGTGCAACCGTCATCGAAGGCATCGATCAGGTCGGCTACCATCGACTGTCGCATTCGGGCGGGGAGACCGTGCTTGCCGTGGCGCCACCGCGCTGTTTCGGCGTTCGCGACATTTCAGGGAAAGGCAGCCTGTGGGGTGTCTCCGCGCAACTCCCTTCCCTACGCGACACCGAGCCCGCACCCTTCGGCGATTTCGGCACTCTCGCGCGGACCGTTCCGGCCCTGGCGAAGGCGGGAGCGGACCTTGTCGCGATCAGTCCGGTGCATGCCCTGTTTCCGGCCGATCCCCAGCGGTTCAGTCCGTATGCGCCCTCCAGCCGCCGTTTTCTCAACATCCTGTTCGCCGACACCGCGCCTTCAGGGGTACAGAAAGGGACACAGGAGGCACACAGCGGGTCCGAACTGATCGATTGGGAGACCGTGCTGCCGCAAAGGCTCGCGCAGTTGAGGCATCGCTTCGAGTCCGCCGACCCAGCCGAGCGAAATCGCCTGGCGACGATCGAACGCGTGCCCGAAGTTGGGCTGCATTCGCACGCACTTTACGATGCACTCCACGCCCATTTCACCGCTCGAGGAAAGCACGGCTGGCGCGCGTGGCCCGCCGAATACCACGACCCGCAAAGCGACGCGGTGCGTCAGTTCGCGAAAACCCACGGCGAGGACATCGCCTTCTTCGCGTGGTCGCAAGGGCTTGCCGATGCCGGCCTGGCAAAAGCCCAACAGGCCGCTCGCGACGCGGGCATGGCGTGCGGCATCGTCACCGATCTCGCGGTCGGGATCGATCCGGGCGGATCGGATTGCTGGACCGCACGCCGCGCGTTTCTCGACGGGTTGTCCGTCGGGGCGCCGCCCGACCTGCTGGGGCCCGACGGACAGGACTGGGGCCTCACCACCTTCAATCCGCTCACCCTCCATGCCGAGCGGTTCCAGGCGTTCCGCGACACGCTCGGCGCGGCGATGGTACATGCCGGAGGGGTGAGGATCGACCATATCCTGGGACTGCGGCGCATCTGGGTCGTACCCCATGGCCGCTCCTCCGCCGAAGGGTGCTATCTCGCCATGCCGCAGCGCGACCTTGCGAACGTACTCGCACTCGAAAGCCACCGCCACGCATGCCTCGTCATCGGCGAGGACCTCGGCACGGTCCCCGCGGGCTTTCGCGACGAAATGGCGAGCAGGGACATATACGGGATGCGCGTCCTGTGGTTCGAGCGGGCCGAGGACGGCGGCTACACCAATTCGAAGGGCTGGGACGAAAAGGCCGTCGCCATGACCAGCACCCACGACCTGCCCACGCTCGCCGGATGGTGGTCCGGGCGGGACATCGACTGGACGTGGCGCATCGGTCGCAAGAGCGCATTCGACGATCGCGCCGCAGAGGACGCGCACCGGATTGCCGAACGCGCGCAGATCTGGGATCATTTCGTGCAGGCCGGTCACGCCGCGGGCGATCCGCCCGATGCCCCCGCCCCCTTCGTCTCCGCGGGAATTGCGCACGTGGCGGACAGTGCCTGCGATCTCACGATCGTCCCGCTCGAAGACCTGTTCGGTGCAAGCGAACAGCCCAACCTTCCCGGGACCATCGACGAACACCCCAACTGGCGGCGCCGATTGCCAGAGCCGGTCGAGACCGGCCTTCAAGAACCCGACACCCGAAACAGGATCGAAACCTTGCGCAAGGGCACCCTAGCATGACCCCGCGGGCGACCTATCGCCTCCAGTTCCACCCCGGCTTCACACTGGACGATGCGCGGAGCATCGTCCCCTATCTCGCCGATCTAGGCGTCAGCCACGTCTACGCCTCCCCGCTGGCCGAGGCGCGGACCGGGTCTACCCATGGCTACGACGTCACCGATCCCGCCCGCATTCGCGCGGCGCTCGGCGGGGAAGCGGCGCTGTACGCGCTGTCCGCGGACCTCAGGGAACGCGGCATGGGGCTGATCCTCGACATCGTGCCCAACCACATGGCCGCGCACCCGGAAAACCCGTGGTGGCGTCACGTGCTCGAACATGGGCGGGACAGCGAGTTCGCGCCGTTCTTCGACATCGACTGGACGCGCCACGACGGACGGCTACTCCTTCCCGTCCTCGGCACGCCGCTTTCCGAGGCGCTCGACGCAGGCGATATCGAGATCGTGGAGGGCACGAGCGGCCCCGCCCTTCGCCTCTATGGCGAGCAGGACTATCCGATCGCGCCCGGCAGCGTAGTCGGTGGCGACCTGCGCACAACGATCGAGCAGCAGCATTATCGGTTGGCATGGTGGCAGCTGGGGCACGACGAACTCAACTGGCGGCGCTTCTTCAGCATCAGCGAGCTTGCAGGACTGCGGATCGAGGACAACGCGGTGTTCGAGGCGGTCCATGCCCTGCCGCTGCGGCTTTATCGCGAAGGGGTGATCGACGGGCTGCGGATCGATCACGTGGACGGCCTCGCCGATCCGTACGCCTACCTAGCGAAACTGCGCGAGCGGCTTGACGCAATCGGGGAAGAGCGCGGCGCGGACGATGACGACGCACCGGCGTGGCTGATCGTCGAGAAGATCCTTGGCCCGGGAGAGACGCTGCCGGTGGACTGGCCGGTGGACGGCACGAGCGGCTACGACTTCATGGACGAGGTCTCATTGCTGCTCCACGCACCCGATGCGAAACGGCCCCTCACGCGCCACTGGCAACGCATCAGCAAGGGGTCGGCCGACTTCGAAAGCGAGGAACGCGCGGCGCGGCGCCAGCTTCTCCACTGGGAGTTCAGTGCCCAGTTCGAGCAATGCGTCGATGCTCTGGTGGACCTCGCACAGCGATCCCCCGAAACCTCGCGACACAGCCGCGCCGCATGGGCTCGCGCGGTCGAGGCATTGCTGATCGCCTTTCCGGTCTATCGCACGTACGGCACGGGAAATGCCGCGCCCGAGGGCGACCGGCCGGCGCGCGAAGAGGCTGAAAGGCGCCTGCCAAAACTGGCCCCTCCCGGCGAAGTCGAACTGGGTGAAACGATCCTCGGCTGGCTGGCCGGGAATGGCCCGGTCGGTGATGAGGCCGCCACCTTCGTCCAGCGCTTCCAGCAATTGTCCGCGCCGATCGCGGCAAAGGCGGTGGAGGACACCGCCTTCTACCGTTTCGGGCGCTGGATTTCCCGAAACGATGTCGGCTTCGATCCCGGCCACTTTTCCGCGTCGATCTCCGATTTCCATGTCTGGCAGAGCGAGCGTGCCGCGCACTGGCCGCGCACCATGCTCGCCACCGCGACCCACGATCATAAGCGCGGCGAGGACGTGCGCGCGCGCCTGTTTGCGATCAGCGAAGTCGCCGAGGACTGGATCGCGGCGAGCGAGCGATGGACCAACGCACTTCCCGGCGCGGACGGCATTCATCGCGGCGACCTCTACATGCTGTTGCAGGCGATTGTCGGCGCCTGGCCCGACGATACGAACGATTTGTCGACATACGCCGATCGGCTGCGCGATTACGCGGTGAAGACCGTGCGCGAAGCGAAGCTGCGTTCGTCCTGGACCGCCCCGCAGACGGATTACGAGGACGCGGTCGGTGCAGTGATCGACCGTCTTGTGACAAGCGACGAAGGTGCGGAAACGCGCGCGGGGATCGTGAAATTCCTCGAGACAATTGGCGCTCAGGAGCGGACCAAAAGCCTCGCGCAGACCTTCTTGGGCCTGACTTGCCCCGGCGTGCCCGACATCTACCAGGGCACGGAATACGCCGACCGCAGTCTGGTCGACCCCGACAATCGCCGCCCCGTCGATTTCGCCGTGCGCGAGCGTTCGCTACGGGAGGGAAGCGATGAAAAGCAGGCGATGATCCATGCCCTGCTATCACTGCGCATCCGCTTCCCGAAAGCGTTCGAAGGCGAGTATGCGCCGCTCGACCTTGGCGAGGACATGATCGGCTTTCGCCGCGGTGATGTGCCCGATGCTCTTTTCATGGT
Source organism: Erythrobacter sp. (assembly GCA_049649965.1). Lineage (GTDB taxonomy): Bacteria > Pseudomonadota > Alphaproteobacteria > Sphingomonadales > Sphingomonadaceae > Erythrobacter. The sequence continues at coordinate 51,966 of JBARZK010000061.1, read as the reverse complement.
CGCCGCGCTGCGCGAAGGGTCGGACCGACCGCGCGATCGCCTGGAACAGGTCGTGCCGCAAGTCGGATCGAGCCTGCTTGCCCCGGACCTCCCCTGCGGCGTCTTCACCGTCGTTTCCTGAACATCGCGGCCTGCCCGCAAACGGTAGGTATTGGTTTGAAAGACGCGGGGTCGTGGCTTGCGTCGAACGCAATGACCGCGGGCCGGCCGCGAACGCGCGGATGAGCTTAGCGGCAAGCGCGCAAAACAAGCACCGCGGATTTCCTGCTAATGCGAACAATTCTCATTGACGATTGCCAGACCCAAGTCTAGGCGAGCCAACACCGGGGACTTGCTCTCCGGCAGTCCGGTCTTGCGGAGTTTTGGTGAAGCGTTCGACGATCAAAGCGTGGTTCCTGGTGCACAAGTGGAGCAGCCTCGTCTCGACGCTGTTCCTGCTGATGTTGTGCGTCACCGGGCTGCCGCTGATTTTCCACGACGAGATCGACGCGCTCACGGGCGAGGATTACGAGGCCAGCCTCTCCGGCGCCCCTTCGGCGGACGGAGGGGTGCCTCTGGATGACATGCTGGAGGTCGCGCTGACCGAGCAGCCGGGCGAGGTCCCCCTCTTCATGGCGTTCAGTCAGGACAGCCCGCTCCTGACGGTAACCACCGGACCCGCGCCCGATGCGCCGGGCTCGGACATGACGCTCCTGTTCCTCGATCGCAGCAGCGGCGAAGTGATTGGTCCGGCGCCGAGCGGCGGGGTGATGGAGTTCTTCCTGCAACTCCACACCGACCTGTTCCTCGGCCTTCCGGGCATGCTGTTCCTGGGCGCGATGGGCGCGCTGTTCGTCGTCGCGCTGGTCTCGGGCGTGGTGCTCTATGCCCCGTTCATGCGCCGCCTGCGTTTCGGGACCTTGCGCACCGATCGCAGCCCCCGGGTTAAGACGCTCGACCAGCACAACTTGCTGGGCATCACCGCGCTGGGATGGATGCTGGTCGTGGGTGTTACCGGTACCATAAACGCGCTCGCCGATCCGCTCGTCGACAATTGGCGCAACGGCGAACTGGCCGAAATGACCGCGCAATATGCCAACGACGCGCCGCTCGATCCGGCGCATTACGGCTCGCTCGACGCGGCCATGGCCTCGGCTCAGAGCGCGCTTCCCGGACGTTCGCCGCAATTCATCGGCTTCCCCGGCGGCGACTGGAGCACGGGACATCACTACGCCGTCTTCTTCCAGGGCGACCGCGCCCTTACCCAGCACCTGCTGACACCCGCCCTGATCGATGCCCGCAGCGCCGAGCTTACCGACGCGCGCGCCATGCCGACGATCAACCAGGCGCTGATGATGTCGAAGCCGCTGCATTTCGGCGATTACGGGGGTCTGCCGCTCAAGCTGATCTGGGCGATCCTGACCCTTGCGACGATCTGGGTGCTGTGGACCGGGCTGATCCTGTGGTTCCGTCGCTCCTCCTCGCGCATCGAGAGGCGGATCGACGAGATCGCCACCGGGGCCGCCAGGAGCATGCCGGTATGAACGCGCAGAGCATGACCGTTCGCCGCCAGCGCACCGGCATCGCGAGGGTCTTCGCCGTTCCGGCCCTGCTCCTGCTCGCCAGCATTGCCGGGCTCGTGCTTGGCCTGACCGGCGATGGCCTGCCCGATGCCCTGTCGTGGGGCCTGCTGCTGCTTCCGATCCTTGCGGCCATCTTCGCCTTCGCGAAACGCCGCTGACTTCTAGCTTTCCATTCCAAGGACCAAAGATGAATTACCGCCAATCGTGCCTGCCCGTCTTCGTGATCGCCGCCGCTCTTGCATCGCCTGCCGCGGCCCAGGACGACGAGGATTCCGGTTCGATCATCGTCACAGCGCAGCGGGACAACGCCACCGAAGTGGTGAACGGCGGGGAAGCCGGCGTACTGGGCGATCAGCCGGCAGAGGACCTGCCGTTCTCGATCCGCAGCTTCGACGAGACGCTGATCTACAACCAGCAGCCGCTGACCATCGGCGAGGTGCTGGAGAACGATCCGACCGTGCGCCTGACCTACGGGTTCGGCAATGCGGCCGAGCAGTTCGTGATCCGCGGCTTCTCCCTTTTCGGCGACGATGTCGGCGTGAACGGCCTGTACGGCATAGCCCCGCGCCAGCTGATCGCGCCCGAACTGTTCGAACAGGTGCAGGTCCTCAACGGCGCGACCGCCTTCCTCAACGGCGCCGCCCCGGGCGGTTCGGCCGTGGGCGGAGGCGTGAACCTGCAACTGAAGCGCGCGGGCGACGACTTCACGCGCGCTACCGCGACCTTCGTCGGCGAAAGCCACCTTGGCGGCAGTTTCGACGTCTCGCGCCGGTTTGGCGAGGGCGGCGAATGGGGCATGCGCGTCAACGGCGCCTATCGCGACGGCGAGGTGGCGATCGAGCGCGAGGATCGCCGCACGCAGGTGCTGGGCGGTTCGCTCGACTACGACGGCGGGCCCCTTCGCGCCGCGCTCGACCTTGCCTATCAGGAAGTTCGCGTCGACAGCCTGCGGTCCAAGGTTACGCTGCTTTCGAACGCGATCCCGGACGTGCCGGATGCAAGCGCCAATTACGCGCAGGATTACACCTATACCGAACTGACCGACATCTTCGGAACGCTGAGCCTCGAATACGACATTGCTCCCGACATCCTCGCCTATGCCAAGGTCGGTGCGCGGCGCGGCGATGAGGAAGGCATCTATGGCGGCATTCAGGTCAGCGACGCCGAGACGGGAGAGGCCACCAGCGGGTTTCACTCCTTCATCCCGTACGAGCAGGACAACGAGGCGGTGGAAGCTGGCATTCGCGCGAGCTTCGCGACCGGGGCGATCTCGCATACGCTGAATGTCGGCGGCAACCTGATCTGGCAGCAGGATCGCACGGCCTACGACTTCTTCAACCCGTTCGACACGAACCTGTACGACCCCGTCCAGGTCGCGCCGCAGGACACGGCCTTCGTCGGCGGCGACCTTGACGATCCCTTCCCCATCACCGAGCGCAAGCTGCAGAGCATCTTCGCCTCCGACACGATCGGGCTGTGGGACGACCGCGTGCTGCTGACCGGCGGGGCGAGGTTGCAGCGTATCAACGTGAAGGTGTTCAGCTATTTCGGCGGCGCACTCGATACAGAATACGACGAGGAGGCGCTGACCCCGGTCGCGGGCCTTGTCGTCAAGCCGGTCGAGGGCCTGTCGCTCTACGCCAATTATATCGAGGCGCTTCAGGAAGGCCCGCGCGCCACCGACGTGCAGTTTTCCAATTTCGGCACCACGCTCGCGCCGCGCCGTTCCACGCAATACGAAGTGGGCGGGAAGCTGTATTTCGATCCGGCCATCTTCGCCACGCTTGCGCTTTACCGGATCGAACGGCCGGGCACCGGCGCGGTCGATGATGGCGCGGGCGGCCTGCGGTTCGCCTATATCGGCGAACAGACCAATGAAGGCGTGGAGCTGACGCTGAATGGCGAACTTGCGCCGGGGCTGCGCCTAATAACCGGTTTCGCCTTCGCCGATGCCGAGTTCGACAGCGGCCTCGATGCGCCGGGCCTTCCTGAATTCGCCGCCAACGCAAATGTCGAATGGGACCTTCCTTTCGTCCCCGGTCTCACCCTGACAGGCCGGGTCACGCATACCGGCGAGCAGGAAGCGAACGTGGCCAACACCCTGCAACTCGACAGCTGGACGGTGCTGGACCTCGGCGCGCGCTACGTCTTTGCAGCAGGGGATGCGCCGGTGACGCTGCGATTGACGGTCGATAACGTGACGGACGAAGCCTATTGGGCGAGCGCTTTCGACGCGTTCAACACGGCGCTGCTGCAAGGGGCACCGCGGACCGTCAGGGCCTCCGCCTCGATAGCGTTCTGAAGGCTGGGCGCACCGTTGGGAGTGGTTGCTTCGGCCCGCCCCGCCGCTCGCTAGTCGGTCAGCACGGTAGCGATATCGAGCGCGATCACGAGCGCCACCGCGACAAGGACGAAATTGACGGGGTGCGAGCGGCTTTCGCGCTGGGACGTCCACGCGTGGAGCAGGACGAGCCATCCGATCGCGCCTGAAACGGAGACCGCGACTTTGCCGACCGGCCCTTCGCCCAGCACGCCGGCGAGGGCGTTGACCGCGAAGAACGCGAGCCAGACCCAGAAGGCCAGGGCACAGATATCGAAGGCGGAAAACTGCTTGAGAGGTAGCTTCATGCGCGCGCCCACTCCGAGCGTCGAGGAGCACCGATTGCCCGCTCTTCGTCGCCAATACCGGGCGGCGATGACGCGCGCTATCGAAATTTGACGTACGCGGCGATCTTCGCGCGAGCCTTGACCCCAGACAATCCGTGTGTCCCATTGTCGGCGCAGCCTTACAATCCTCGCAGGCCCGACCGGTCTAGCGAGCGCCGATCAGGGGGGATCCGCAGGATGCAGGCCAAGCCGTTCAATCCGTTCATAGCCGCGATCTGGCGCAGGTTGGCGGAAACGATGTTCGTCGAGCCGGCCGACATGGCCATCGCCCCGCGAGAAGTGGTCGAGAACCTCCAGCGCATGTTCGGCAACATGACGGGGAACACGCCCGCCAGCACCGCGCTTTCGGTCTTCGCGACATGGGTCGTGCTGGGCGGGCCGGTGTGGCATCTCGCGCCGCGCGGCTTTCGCATTTGGCGGATCGAGCGGCGGCTGAAGAACAGCCGGATCGACCTTTTCCAGGACATGGCCCGCATTCGCGGGATCGTGTACGCCGGATATTACGGCCACTGGCTGGGAGATGATCCCGATGTCGGTCAGGCGGCGCAGGAAGATGCGAACCGCACCAACCCCGTGTTGGAGTCCATCGGCTTCACCCTGCCTCGCCACCGGTCCCGCGCCGGTACGCCGGACGATCCGGCGATCGAGGAATACACCCAGAACGACCTGCCCGACACGGTCTTCCTCGATGAAGAAACGGTCCCCGACAGCGTCGAAGTGATCGTTATCGGATCGGGCGCAGGCGGCGCGGTCGCTGCGTCCAACCTCGCCGATCAGAATTACGAGGTGCTGGTGGTCGAGGCCGGGCCTTATCTGCCCAGCAGCCGGATCAGCCCGCACGAGGCGCAAATGACGTCGAGCCTTTACAAGGACGGCGCGCTGCAGACGACGCGCAACCGCGATATCGTCGTCTTCCAGGGGCGCACGGTGGGCGGATCGACCGTCATCAACAATGGCATCTGCCTGCGGCTGGAACGCGAAGGCGAAACCCATCCCGATGGCGAGAACGTGCTGGCCACGTGGGAAGGCCTTGGCGCGGGCATATCCGCCGACGCACTCGCAGCGTCCTATGCCCGGATCGAGGAGCGGCTCGGCGTGCACGGGATCGATCGCAGGCTCGGCAGGAACAACGGCACCGGGCTGCTCGGCGGGTGGGAGGCCTATCGAGCCCGCTCGGACGATCCGCTGGACGCGCGCGCGATCTCGGGCTGGTTCCGGAAGAACTGGGGCGCGAAAACCGAAGACAACCGGTGCCTTTCCAGCGGGTACTGCAACACCGGCTGCCCCTATGGCCGCAAGCGGGCGATGCCCGAAAGCTTCCTGCACCACGCCACGCTCGGCGCCCCGCGAAAGGCGCGCATCCTGGCCAGGGCGGAGGTGATCCGGATAGGCTGGGGCGAACCGGCCCCCGATGGTCGGCGCGTGGCAACGTCGGTGCAGGTCCTGCTGCCGGATGGGCGTGCCAAGACCGTCCGCGTGACGAAGGGGGTGGTGGTTGCGGCAGGCACCATCGCGTCGAGCAACGTCCTTTCGGCAAGCGGCATCGGCGGAACCGGCCAGGGCATCTCGCTCAACATCGCCTGCCCCGTGCCCGCGCTGATGCCCGATCCCGTGCGTGCGTGGGACGAGGACCAGATGGCAACCTTCATCGATCGGGGCGACTTCCTGATCGAAAGCCATTTCCAGCCGCCGATGAGCATGGCGACGCTGGTGCCGGGCTGGTTCGACGAACATTTCCGGCGGATGCGCAACTACAACCGGCTGTCGTCGGCAGGCGCCCTGTTTCCCGCGGACCGGCGCGGCGAAATCCGCAAGGGCAAGCTGGCTTTCGACCTCGCGCAAGACGATCTCGCGGTACTGCGCCGGGCGTTATCGGTCCTGACCAAGGTGCATTTCGCGGGCGGCGCGCTGGAGGTCTACCCCGCGCTGCTGCACGGCGACACGCTGAAAGCCGGGATGGGCGATGCCGATATCGACGACTTCTACCGCGAGCACATCAGCGAGCCCGACGACGTCGTCCTGTCATCGAGCCACCCGCATGGCGGCAACGCAATCAACGCCGATCCGGCCAAGGGTGTCGTCGATCTCGACCAGCGGGTTCACGGCACCACCAACGTAATGGTCACCGATGCCAGCGTCATGCCAAGCTGCATTCGCGTCAATGCGCAGATGACGACCATGGCGATGGCGGACCGGATCACCTTCGGCCGCCGGGTGTTCGGCTAAATCCGCTTTCGACGCGGATTAAACCACTGTTCCCTGATCAGGCCGATGGGAGGCTGTCGATCGGTGCAGCCCATCGGCCGGATCGGGGCCGCGACAAGCTATCAGCGCGGCTACTGCGCCTGTGCAGGTAGTTGTCGTCGAACCCACCCGCATCGGCGAGGGCTGCGAAATCGGGAATGGCCAGTATCCCGCCCTCCAGTTCGATCAGGCCCCGCTCGCGCAAGCGCTGGAGCGTGCGGTTCGTGTGAACGGTGCTCAGGCCCAGGGCGTCGGCCAGTTCTTCCTGCGTCAAAGGCAGTAGAAGTCGGTCCCCATCGAGAAGCCCAATCGAGCTCATCCGGATGTACAACTCGCACAAGAGATGCGCGAAGGCCGCCGATGCCTGGCGCCGCCCGTTCACGACCCATTGTCGCAGGATTGCCCCTTCGACCAGCGTCATCCATCGCAGCGCATCGGCCAGCGCAGGATCTTCGGCCAAGATCCGCTTTACCGCTTCGCTGTCGAGCCGGGCCACCTTGCAAGGTGTAAGGGCCATGATGGCATGATCCATCTGCTCCAGCACGGCGATCTCGAGTTCGCAAAAATCCCCCGGCAGGAGGAAGGCCATGATGCGGCGACCACCTTCGTGCGAGACTTTGTATCGCACAGCCCACCCTTCGACGATCAGGCATATGTCATCGGGCTTGTCGCCATCCTCGATGATGACGCTACCTGCATCGACAAGGCTCACTTGCCTTTCGCTGAGATCGCGGAGAATCTGTTTGCTGCGCTCCTTCAGCGGGGCATAGCCCTCCAGCTTACGGACAAGAATGTTCTGATCCATCATGCCTCGCGGTGCCACCTCGTGGCCGCGTCCTTCTCGATTTCGAATTTGATTGGCGCGGAACGGGTATCCGCCTGAAAGACCGCGGAAACATCCGCATTGGTCTTACATATGAAGGCAGGGCTCCTTCACCGCGCACATACGGCGCGCGTGAGCGATGACGGCGCGTGGTTCGACGGGTTTTCTCAGCAGCGCGACACCCTTCAGGTCCGCAGGTTCGAGGATCGCGGCGTCGAAGCCGGTGACGAACACGAAGGGCACACCCCGTTTCCTCAGTTTCAGCGCGAGGACGAGGCCGGTCCGTCCGTCGTTCAACCCGATATCCAGGATAGCCGCATCGGGACGCCGCACCTTGATTGCCGCTTCTGCCTGCGCGAGCGAGGCGCAAGGACCCATCACGCGATAGCCGTTCTCTTCGAGGTGTTCGGCAAGCTCCCAGGCTATCATGTATTCGTTTTCGACGATGAGAATGGTTCGCGCTGTTGCGGTCAAGGGCTTCCTCCATCGGTTCGTATCGCCTGGCGAGGCGGTTGCGAAAGGCGGCGCTCGCAAGTTCGGGCCGGCTTCCCGCAGGTCGACCCGATCTGCTTTGCGAAGCCGAACCCGCCCGGGGCGATCGCGCCACCACCCGCGTCTGGTCCCGTCACTGATTGTTAGACATGTGGCAACGGGATGTCTGTCCGGCCTCGAACAATAAGAATGCGGAACCCTAGGTCATTGCAATCATTAGACGATCTTCTAGGTATTCTTCAATCCTATTGTATTCGGCAATCTAATTTTTCCCGCTCCACGCTACCATGTCCGCAATATCGAATAATTTTTTTATGAATTGTGCGATATCGAACAGTTTATTTGTTTTTTTCTCAGAACAGATCATATGAACCTATCGCTCGTCGGTCAAAAGGGCACGAGCGGCTGAAAGAGACAGTGCGCTTTCGCCCCAAACCCGAGGGGCGTCGTATGCCTCGAAGCGATTCCGATAAAAAGTCCGCGCAGATAGCCAATAGTCTGCTGGCCGCCATGTCTGACGCCGACTATGCCTTGCTCTCGCCCGACCTCGAGAGGGTTCCCCTCGAACGCACACAGGTGCTTGTCGAACCCGACAAGGTGATTACGCATTGCTATTTTCCCGAAAGTGGGATCGCCTCGATCGTTGCCCTGTCGGCCGACGGCGACCGCACCGAAGTCGGCATTTTCGGTCGCGAAGGCGTATCGGGCATATCGTTTTTGCTCGGTTCCGATCGCACCTCGAACGAAACCTTCATGCAGGTCGGTGACGCCGAGGGGCTGCGGATCGGGGTGGACCGATTCGGGGCCGCCATGGATAAAAGCGCAACGCTGCGCGAAATCATGCTGCATTACGTCCACTGCATGACCGTGCAGATGAGCGCTAGCGTGGTGTCCAACGCCCGCCTGCAGATCGAGGGGCGGCTCGCCCGCTGGCTATTGATGTGCGGCGATCGATCGGACACGGACGACCTCAGGCTGACCCACGAATTCATGGCGATCATGATCGGCGCACAGCGCAGCGGCGTGACCCTCGCCTTACACATTCTGGAAGGGATCGGCACGATTCGCTCCGCGCGCGGAGTGGTAACGATCGCGAACCGCGACAAGCTGGTCGAACTGGCGGGCGACAGTTACGGGGAGGCGGAGGCCGAATATCGCCGGCTCATCGGCCCCTTCGGCCGCCCGCCTCCCGAAGATACATGATCGGCTTCGCTCGCCTCAGGCCGAAAGCCGCGTTTCCGCATCGCGCAGCATAAAGGTTACCGGCGGGCAATCCCCGTGCCGGCAACGGCCGGTAACCTTGAAATCATGCCTTTCGTAGAACGCAATGTTCTTGGGGTTCGGGGTCTCCAGATAGACCGGCAAGCCGTCGCCTTCGACATGCCGCAGGCAAGCCACCATCAATTGCGACCCGAGCCCGCGATAAATCGCCTGAACCCGCCGTTGCTCATCGCCACTCGACATCGCCCGGCGCCCGGCTGACATCGGGGCCGCTATGCGCTTGGAGGATACTCTTTGCGAAGGCGGGAACGTGCGCTTCCTGGTGGCGGGGCAAAGCTGGCTGACCTTGTGCGTCACGGCGATCTTCGGGTGTTCCCCCTACCCGAGGACGACAAGGACCGTGTCCGGTCGTCGGTCACAGCGATTATTCGCGTGCTGACAGACTAACCGGACTACCCACTTTGCGGTCGCCAACCCCTCCGTATTCTACGTCCTACGCCTTAATAGCAGACGTCAGATGGACGCCGCGGCGTTAGGAACGTTAGTTAAATCAAAACGCTATCGCGAAAAAGCGCGGCGGAAACGGAGGCACAAGAGCATGTCGTCCCATCCTATAGCGAGCGCAGGTGTTGCGCATTCGCGGGACCAGGAGCGTCCGTCCGACACGGGCGGACCCAGGCCGAAATTCAACACCGGCGCGCACGGTCTGCGTGGCATTGCGGCGCTGATGGTGATGCTTGCGCACATTTTCGGTGGCACTGCCGAGCACATCTATTCCGACAGCGGCAGCTATGTAAGCCTGGTAGAGCGGCCATGGCTTCTGGGCATTCACGGTGTCGAGTTGTTCTTCGTCATCAGCGGATACGTGATCTGGCCGAGCGCGCAGCGATATTCCTTCAAGCAGTTCTTCCTGCGGCGCTTCTTCCGCCTGTATCCTCTTTTTGCAGCGCTTTCGCTCCTGTTCGTGATCCTCAACCTGGCGACGAACGCCTATCCGCACACCAACAACTGGCAGAGCGTGGTTTCCGGCTTCCTGTTTCTCAACCTGTTCACCGGGACCGAGCAACTCACGCCCAATGCCTGGAGCCTGACCTACGAGGTCATCTTCTACCTGCTTGCGGCCACCGTCGTCGCGGCCCGCCGGGAAGGTGGCACCGTCGCGATGGAATTCCTCGCCTACGGGCTATGCCTGGCGTTCCTGTTCGCGTTTCCCATCGCGTTCTATTTCGTTGCCGGCATTCTGATCCGCAGCCTTCATGGCAAGGTCACTCACGAGAGGGGGACGATCCGGATCCTGGAAATCGTCGCGCTGATCGGCATGGTGATTTCGGCGACCCAGCGGCATTACGAATACGACTGGGCCGATTTCACCGAAGCGCCGCTATTGCTCACGATCCTGTTCACCGCCCTGTATTTCTATGCGGCGATCGATGAAAGGAGTTTCACCGCCCGCTTCTTGTCGGCCAAATGGGCGCTGTATCTCGGCACAATCAGCTACAGCCTCTATCTGGTCCACCCTTACACCTATTTCACGGCGCGCCTGGCGTTCGAGCGCCTCGGACTGTTCACGCCCAATATCCCGGCGTCGATGGCGCTGTTCACGATCGTGGTTTCCGCCGGATCTCTGCTTGCGAGCCATTTCGTTCATATCACGCTGGAAGTCTGGCCCTACAAGCGCTTCTTCAGGCAACCGATCTATCGCGAAAAGACCGCCCAGGACGAGCCCGGGATCGCAAAGTGACGTGATCTAGGCGACGCAGGAGAAACCTTTCCGCACCGCGCGTGCCCATTTCCTGCGTGACGCCCCTGCCGAACCGATAGGGAATACGACGGTCGTGCCTCCCCCGTTCCCGGCATGATCTTCCTAGAAATTGTACTGGACCGAGCTGTACCCGTAGACAGTATCGCGCCGGTTTGCCGAATTCGGAGCGAGATCGAAGAGCCGCCCTTTTCCAAGCAACGCGGCGCCCGCTTCGAAGCTGAGCGATCCGGGTATGACCTTCCAGCGCAGGCGCCCGTCGATCTGGTATCCGGCGTCACTCCCGGAACGCCCGTCCGGGTCCTTCACGCCGGTTTTGGAAAAAGCGTCGCTTCGCGAATCAAGCCACAATTGGCGATAGGTGACATCGGCGCTCACTGTTTCGTGTGGCCTGGCGGAAATGGTCGCTCCGATTGCGCGCAGATTGGTTCGGGCAAGCGGTCCATACAGGCCCGTCGGCCCGAGTTCGCGCCGGGGCCCGAAAAGGGGATCGAACCGGCCGTAATCTTCGTCGTTCGCATCGTCGCCGGAGGCCAGATCGCCGACGATCGCAAGGCGCGGCCGCCATTCACCGTCCAGCGTATAGCCCAATTCGCCGTGCAGGAATTGAGCGTCCACGTCCTGTTTCGCTGCACCCGCTGCCTTGGAACTGCGAATGCTCCCGGTTTGCCAGATGGCTTCGATCTCGGTGTCGAGCCGGCCGCGCTGCGGCTCCATGATGATTCGGACACCCGGCGTGACGAGGTGGCGGTTGCGGGTCGCCCTGTCGTCGCGGTCGTTCTCGTCCAAGCCGAAAACATAGGCCTCGGCGGTGAACGGCCCGATATCGTCTCGTTGGTAAAAGGCTCCCCAGAAACGCAGGTCATCGCTTTCGCGGTCCCATTCCACGGCGTTGTCCAGAAGCGCGCTCCTGTCGTTCGGCAGGCGCTGCTGCGGAAGGACATAGAAAGCGGTGAAGGAGCCATCACCGCGCCAGTCGAGACGCGCGCCGGTGAAGCCGTTGGTGCTGTTCCTGAATCCGGGATCGCCGACCAGCCGCTTCGAACCGAGGCTGATCGTCTGCCGGCCGACTGTCAGTTCCGCATCAGCTGCGAGCGCGATCGCGGCGTAAAGCTCGACCAGTTCGAGCGTGTTGACATCGCCGGTCCCGACCGGCGTATCTTGGTCGACGAGATAGGCCCGGGCATCCTGCAAGCGGGCACCGATCTCGATATGCTCGCCCTTGTAGCGGGCTTTCAGGATCGAGCGCAGGACAATCGCATCCTCGCTTTCCGCACGGGAGGGGCGAAATCCCCCGCGATAGGTTTCATAGCGCGCGCGGATGCTGCCCTCGATCTCGAAGCGGTCGGCCTCGCCTGCAACAAGTTCGCTACCGCGAATGTCGGCGCGTTCGGTGTCGCCGGCCCATGCGGGCGGCGACACCACCATGGCGGCGGCGAGACCCAGACCGAAGCGACGGCGCCGGGATTTTGCAGACGAAGAGCCTGCCGAAACAGAGGTCGGTTTCATGACGTTTCCTTTTAGAAAGCGCGGTTCGTGCCGTGGATCAGAAGGAGCTCCAGTCCTCGTTCTGATCGGTTTCTACGAGAGCAAGATTGCCGAGCGCTGCGGGTGCTCGTACCTGGCCACCTGCGGGCCGTGACCGTGCTCCATCCAGCTGGTTTCGGTTTGCGTGGCCCAACCGGAACCGGTTCACCAGGTTCGAAAGATTGTCCGATTCATTCGCCAGGCTGCGCGCGGCGGCCGTCGATTGTTCGACCATGGCGGCGTTCTGCTGCGTCATCCGGTCGATACCGGCCATTACGCTGGTGGCGTCGCTCAGCCCCTCGGACTGTTCCCTCGTCGTCTCGCTGATCTGGGCGGCGATCTCGGTCACGTCGCTGATCTTGCGGATGATCCGGTCGAGCGCTTCCCCTGTCTCGCGAACCAGTTGCACACCGCCTGCGACCTCTTCGGCGCTGGTGCTGATCAGCTTGCGAATGTCCTCGGCAGCTTCGGATGAACGTTGAGCAAGGGCCCGCACTTCGCTCGCGACAACGGCGAAGCCGCGTCCGACCTCTCCGGCGCGCGCCGCTTCGACCCCGGCGTTGAGCGCAAGCAGGCTGGTCTGGAACGAAAGACCGTCGATAACGGCGATGATCTGGCCGATCTGGGTGGTCGAATTCTCGATCGCGTCCATTGCCTGCACGGCGCGGGAGACGATCTCGCCGCCGTGCTGCGCTTCTGCCACCGCGGCATTCACGCCGTCGGTCGCCTCGGTCGCGCTGCCGGCCATCTCACCCATCCCGGCGGTAATGCTCGTGACGTTTTCGGTCATGCGCGTCAGGTCTGCCGCCTGGCTTTCGGTTCGATGGGCAAGATCGTCGGACGCCTGGCTGATCTCCAGCGCCCCTGTCTTTACCTCGCCAGCGGACTGGGCGACCGAATGCATTGCCACGCGCAACTGGCCGATGGCCTGGTTGAAATCGGCCTGCAGGGCCGCGTACTTCTCGCCCAGATCGGGCATCTCGACCATCAGGTCGCCGTCGGAAACCTGCTGAAGGCCGCGCCCCACCTCCTCGATCATGCGCTTCGTTTCGACTTCATGCGCCTGCTGATAGCGTCGCGCATCGCGCAGCCGTTCGGCGGCACGGGCAAGCTCGCCCAATTCGTCCTGCCGGGCGACAAAGGGGATGGCGCCGTCCAGATCGCCGTTTTCGATCCGCGCGATTGCAGCGCGAATGTTCGACAATTCTCCGCCGATCATTTTCTTGAGAGCGCGGGCGAGGAAATAGGAGATCGCGCCGACCACAAGAGTGATGGCGATGGTGATACCCATGATCAGCAGGGCGGCCGACCGCTGCTCCTGCGTGATTGCGGCGGATCGGGCAATCGAACTGTCCCGGACGGTTTCAATGGCGGCGTCGACCGCATTGCCGCTTTCCATGATTTCGGCGACGTCGTCGGCATCGACCGACCCGCCGGCGATCACGGTTTCGACGACCGAGACATATCGACCGGTCAGCGCTTCGACCTCGTCGAGCCGCGCATACTGGCTGGTCGCGCTCGCGCTGCGCGCATCGTCGATGGAGACCTGCATATCCGCCGCATTGGAGCGGAAGCCCTCCTCCGTCTCAGCATTCTGCAGCAGCGCATAGCGGACCGTATCGCGTTCGAGCGATGCGAAATCCTTTTCCAGCAGCGCGGCTTTCAGGGCTTCGTTCGCAAGCTGGTTGTCGCGTTCGATCATGTGATCGCCGTAGAACGAGCCGATTACCGTAGTCGCGATCAACAGAACGCCCAGGACGATCGCGGTGATCGCCTGAAAGCTCAAACGCCGCTCGATCGATTGCCTCTGCAACCAGCCGCCCGCTTCGGGATGTGTTGTTGTCATTGCTGCTCCCCGCATGTCCGATGCGCTTGCGCCGCACCGGCGCCTCTGGCCCAGTCGATAGGGTTTCGGACTGGAGATCGGGTTGTCCCGCCTCTATCGGTTCACCCGCAGCTTCGTGGGAAGGGATCGTAAATTCATGCAACCTGGCGCAAGGCGGACCGTGCTTTGGCGGTTGGCCTTGGGTTGGCGTTGCGTTGTCAGATCGTTGTGCCCGAAGGGGGGCTACCTGCAGCTAGGAAATCCGGCGCCAGTGAGAGCTTAAAGCTGCGCGCGCTGATGAAGGCAAATGCACAATTCGACGCGGCGTCCCGGAGATCTGGGTGTCGAACAGGTTTCCACAGTACCGCCGTGCGTGAACCGATCCGATGGGTAGTTACGGGCAACGTAGAACCAGAGACTGGTGCTAGCGAAGATACCCCTCGACCGCCGCCGGATCAGACCATGAGGGTGCGCTGAGCGATCGGCCCTACGGGTTCCTGACATGGGTTAGAGGAGATGGCCGGGACCAATTTCGGAAAGAGTGACCGCCGCTTGATTGGCAGGATAGGAACACCGGCATTTGCCCTCAGGCGGAGGCCGGTGTTTCCGTTTGTGCGATCCCGCTTTCCGCAGGTTGCTCCACCGGAACCTTGCCAACCAGTGGCCAGACCAGTTGTTCGCCCAGCGAAGTTTCCGGCAAATTCTCCACACCGTAGCTTTCCGGGTAGGTCCGGGTGATCTTGGCCGTGCCGAACAGGATATCCCAGAAGAACAGCAAATTGCCGAAATTGCCCTTGTAGTTCGTCGCCGGGTCGTCCGCATGGCGGCCATGATGAGCGTGATGCGTGGCGGGGGTCGAGATCGTGCGCTCAACCAGCCACATCACGGGCGAGAGCCACTTGATGGCATAGAGCGGCCTGTCCCACGGCACGTCGGAATGCGCGCCGGTAATCACCAGCAGCTTGATCACGATATATCCGGCATAGACCCAGCCCAGCCCGAAATAGATCAGCACGCCGGACAGCCAGATTCCGGGCATCATGGCATAGTAGAACAGGTTGTTCCGGTAGACGAGTCGCACGCTCATGTAGCGCGCGTTGTGGTGCGGACGGTGGAGGTTATAAAGCCAGGGGAAGGTGTGCGCCGCGCGGTGCCAGAAATATTGCGCGAGATCGTCAAACACCAGGAACAGCGCGATGGCGGCGAAAAGGTTGAGGTTCGCCAGCGCGCCTGCGTATTCGGGCGCGACCATTCCGGCCAGCGCGCCCGCCCCGAACAGCACGGCGGGCTGGGTGAAGCCAAGCAGCACGATGATACTGGCAGCCTCCACGATACCGTCGTCGCGGGTCTGCTCCGGCTTGGCGAAAAGATTGCTGCGCCACAGTTCCAGTAACGCGAAGCCGAGATAGATGGCGAGGATGGCGATTGTCGAACCGGGCATTGTTTTCTCTCCCTTGCTAGGGAAGGTGTAGCGCAGTAGACGTTCGCAGAATGTCCAATTATTTACATTTGGAAATTCCGGCCGGCACGGGCCGCTCGCGTTCGCTGGCCTCGCCCACGCTGTTCGGACTGCTGGATGTATCGTCGCGCGACCAGCTTCGCATCGATGCGCCGCTACGCCGGTTCGCGGCCGGACAAATGGTGCAGCAGCGGGGCGAGACAACGACGGGCTTCTGGCTGATCGAAAGCGGCGCGGTAGTGGTCGGACAATATCTGGAGGACGGCGAGTTTCGCGCCATCGCCCATATGGAACCGGGCGATTCCTACGGGGAACTGGCATGGCTTTCGGGCCGGGCACGGGTGGTGGATGCGGTGGCACGCGTGCCCAGCGCCCTCCACTGGATCGAAGGCGAGCGCTTCGACGCCGCGCTTCAGGCGAGCGCCGCCGCGATGCGCCGCGTGATGGCCGGGCTGGCGGAGGAACTGCAGGAGATGATCGACCTCGTCGCTGGCCACCGCGGCGGAAACGGGACTAACCGCATCGCGCATTTCCTGCACAATCTTTCGGCCGGCGGACCGGTCGTGGCGCTGGGCCAGCAAGAACTGGGCGATCTGGCCGGCGTCACCCGCGCCACCGCCAACGCCGCGCTAAAGGCGCTGGAGCAGGCCGGCTGCATAAAGCGCGGCTATGGCGGAGCGGGTGGGATTCGAACCCACGATACGGGGTTACCGTATACACACTTTCCAGGCGTGCGCCTTCGACCACTCGGCCACCGCTCCGCATGCCTCTTGGGCAGGGGCCGCGCTCTAGCCACCTAACGCGCGCTTCGCAAGACGGCTGGCGATTGGCGATGGGCGTTGCCGCCGAATTATGGTAAACGAGTCGCACAGGACAGCGCTGCGCGGAAACGGCATTCCCTGCGAACGCTGCCTCGAAAACCCCTTTCCGCCCCCGAAAACGCGTGGAAAGGGGTTTTTGATTGGGTGCAGGCTGTGGCAGTGTGCGCGCATGACAATCAGAGCCCTCGTGCCTTTCGCACTCGCCGCGACCCTCGCCCTGCCCGCGCTCGCGCAGACGGAAACGCCCGCGCCCTCCCCCACCGAAATCGTCAACGCCGCGCCGGCAGAGGCGTGGGTGGCCATTCCACCCGAGGACCTGCTGGTGATGACGCTCGCGCCGGACCGCGACGGAAACGCGCGCGAGGTGGTGATCCAGCTGATGCCCGAACCCTTCAGCCAAGGCTGGATCGAGAACATCCGCACCCTCGCCCGCGCGAACTGGTATGAAGGGATCAGCGTCAACCGCGTTCAGGACAATTACGTCGTCCAGTGGGGCGATCCGGGATACGACAATCCTGAGGCGGAGGGTGCCGCGAAGTCGCTGCCCGCGGGACTGAATGTGATTGGGGAGGACGGTTACGTTGCCACCGGTCTGTTTTCGATCCCGGATCCGAGAGGGCGGCCCCGCATGAACTACGCGCTCGGGGCCTCTGCCGTGCGAAATGCAAGGATTGCTGCGGAGGGTGGAATTGAAATCCCCGACAAGTTCAGGGAGGCGCTGGAACATGGCCGGGAAATGCCTGACTTCAACCAGCCCGATATGGGTGATGCCTACGCCACGTTCGCAACGCTCGCCCTCGGCTGGCCGATTGCCGGCAATCTGGGAGGTGAAAGCGAAGGCGAGAATACCTTCTGGCCTGTCCACTGCTACGGCATGGTCGGCGTGGGGCGCAATCTTTCGCCGGATACGGGCACCGGGGCGGAACTCTACACCGTGATTGGCCATGCGCCGCGCCATCTTGACCGCAATATCGCGCTGGTCGGGCGGATCGTCAGCGGGATGGAGCACCTCTCCTCGCTGCCGCGCGGATCGGGTGCGCTGGGCTTCTACACCGAGGAGGAAGCGGACCTGCGCACTCCGATCCAATCGATCCGGGTCGCCGCCGACCTGCCCGAAGATGAACGGCGGCAATTCGAATACCTCTCGACCGAGAGCGAAACTTTCGCCGACTATGCCGAGGCGCGCGCGAACCGGCGCGATCCGTTCTTCATCCAGCCCGCGGGCGGCGCCGACATCTGCAACATCCCCGTACCGGTGCGGGCTTTCGAATACGACGAGCCCGAATAGCCGCGCGCTTGCGTTCTTCGCATCAGACGGAACCCGACCTTTCGCGCCAGCGTTCATCGGATTATCATTTGATGGAAAGGGCATGCGACGATGAGAATTGCCGACCGCACCGAGTACAAGAGCAAGGCTCCGCCCCTCACCTGCCGACCCGACACTCTGGTCTATGACGCGGTTACGCAGATGGCCCAGAAGAACTTCGGCTCCATCTTCATCACCGATGCGGAAGATCACGTGCTCGGCGTCATGACCGAGCGTGACATCTTCCGCCGCGTGATCGGCGAAAGCCGCGATCCGAAGACCACGCCGGTCAGCGAGGTCATGACCACCGACGTCTACATGGCCAACAAGGACGACCAGGTCCTCGACTGGCTGCGCGTCATGTCGAACGAGCGCTTTCGCCGCCTGCCGATCGTGGACGAGGACAGGCGGCTTCTTTCGGTCATGTCGCAGGGGGACTTCGTCAGCTACACCTGGCCGCAATTGCTGGGGCAGGTCGGGCAGATGGCGCAGGCGACCTTCGCACCCGCGTTCAACATGATCGCGATTGTCGGCGGAATCGCGATCTATACCATCGTGCTGATCCTGATCCTGCTTTACGCGGTCTGACCATAGGTGGGCGCGCGCGGCGCCCGCTTTGTCTTTTATCGGGTTATCTACGGTCCGCCTGGGCGATCGCATCGCTGGCACGCAGCGCGCTGATGATGCGCGTGAGGTGGGCTAGGTCCTGCACCTCTGCCTCGATCTCGTAGGTGGTGAACGGGTGGTCCAGTTCCTTCTGGATCAGGCTCGTGACGTTGATCTTGTTCTGCGCGAAGATGCCGGCCATCTCAGCGAGCGTGCCGGGCCGGTCGTAGATCGTGACCGCCAGTTG
Organism: Erythrobacter sp.; assembly: GCA_049649965.1. Taxonomy (GTDB): domain Bacteria; phylum Pseudomonadota; class Alphaproteobacteria; order Sphingomonadales; family Sphingomonadaceae; genus Erythrobacter. The sequence goes on along the minus strand of JBARZK010000061.1, from coordinate 33,407 downwards.
TCCGATCGCGCCGTGCGAGCGGCGACCCCAGCTCAGATCCAGCCAGTCGGTATCGGTGCCGTTCGCCAATTCTAGGCAGTCGATCGTGTGGACCAGTACGGTCTCGCCCTTGCGGCGCAATCCGACGATGCGATCGCCGGGAACGGGGTGGCAGCACGTCGCGAGCTCGAACGCGACGCCGGGCGTCAGGCCGCGGATCGACACCGCCCTCTCGCGCCCCTGCCATTCCTCGTCCTCCTCGAAATCGGCGGTGCAGCCGGGGACGAGCGCCTCCATCACCTCGCGGTCGGTCAGCTTGGCGGCGCCGATGGCGAACATCAGGTCCTCGGGCTCTTCCATGTCCAACCGCTCGAGCGCGGCGCGGATCGCCTTCTTGCCGATGCGGGCGGGTACGCGGCTGGCGATCTCGTCGAACAGCTTGGAGCCGATCGCCGCGACCTCGTCGCGCTCCTTGAGCCGCACGGCGCGGCGGATCGCGGCGCGCGCCTTCCCGGTGACCACGAAGCCCAGCCAGGACAGCTGCGGCTCCGCATGGGACCCCTTGATGATCTCCACCACATCGCCGTTCGCCAGCTGGGTGCGCAGCGGCATATGCCGCCCGTTGATCTTCGCGCCCACGGTCGCCAGCCCCAGGTCGGTATGCACGGCGAACGCGAAGTCGACGGCGGTCGAACCCTTGGGCAGCTGGAACAGCGAACCCTTGGGGGTGAAAGCGAAGATGCGGTCCTGGTAGATCGCCATGCGTGCGTGTTCGAGCAGTTCCTCGGCATCGTGGCTCGCATCGACGATCTCGATCAGGTCGCGCAGCCAGCCCACCTGCCCGTCGGCCTTGTCCGATTGCTTGTAGGCCCAGTGCGCGGCCAGTCCGAATTCGTTGCGGCGGTGCATCTCGCGCGTGCGCAACTGCACTTCGACCCGCATCGAGTTTTCGTACATGATCGAGGTGTGGAGCGAGCGATAACCGTTGGTCTTGGGCGTCGAGATGTAGTCCTTGAACCGGCCCGGCAGGAACTGCCACGTGGTGTGCAGGACACCGAGCGCGCGGTAGCAATCGGCCTCGTCCTCGCACAGCACGCGGAACGCCATGATGTCGGTGACCTGCTCGAAGCTGACGTGGCGTTCGGCCATCTTGTTCCAGATCGAGAACGGCTGTTTCTCGCGCCCCGAAACCTCGACGTTCAGTCCCGCTTCGGCGAGCGCCTGCTTGATCTTTAGCGCGATCGCATCGACCTGCCCGCCGTCCTGGCTGCGCAATTGTTCGAGCCGGTCGGTGATCGTCTTCCACGCTTCGGGTTCGAGCTCGCGGAACGCCAGCGCCTGCATCTCGCGCATGTATTCGTACATCCCCACCCGTTCGGCGAGCGGGGCGTAGATATCCATCGTCTCGCGTGCGATGCGGCGGCGCTTGCTCTCGTTCTCGATGAAATGCAGCGTGCGCATGTTGTGTAGGCGGTCCGCGAGCTTGACCAGCAGGACGCGGATATCCTCGCTCATGGCGAGCAGGAACTTGCGCAGGTTTTCCGCCGCCCGCTCGTTCTCTGGCATGGCCTCGATCTTGGAGAGCTTGGTCACGCCGTCGACGAGGCGCGCGACGTCCGGCCCGAAATTCTCCTCGATATCGTCGATCGTGACGAGCGTATCCTCGACCGTGTCGTGCAGCAGCGCGGTGATAATGGTCTGCTGGTCGAGCTGGAGATCGGTCATCAGCCCGGCGACTTCGATCGGGTGGCTGAAATACGGGTCGCCGCTGGCGCGTTTCTGGGCGCCGTGCTTCTGCACCGTATAGACATAGGCGCGGTTCAGCGCGGCTTCGTCGGCCTCTGGGTCGTATTCCTTGACCCGTTCGACAAGTTCGTACTGGCGCAGCATCTCCAACGCATATGTGGCGCGCGCCGCCCTTGGGCAAGCGGGTTCAACTCCAGGTGGCGCGCGGCGGCAGGCTCATCAGGATTGCATCGATGTTGCCGCCGGTCTTCAGGCCGAACAGCGTGCCGCGGTCGTAGACGAGGTTGAACTCGGCGTAGCGGCCCCGGTATTCCAGCTGCCTCGCCTCGTCGGCCGCATCGAAATCGCTGTCCATCCGCTTCCTCACCAGCCGGGGAAAGATGTCGAGAAACGCGCGGCCGACATCCTTGGTGAAGGCGAAATTGCGATCGAACGCGTCGTCATCCTCGCATTCGAGATGGTCGTAGAAGATCCCCCCGACCCCGCGATGCACTTCGCGGTGAGGCAGATAGAAGTATTCGTCCGCCCATTTGCTGAAGCGCTCGTAATAGGTGGGGTTGTGCGCGGCGCATGCGGCCCGCATCGCCGCGTGGAATTCCTTCGTATCCTGTTCGTATTCGATCGGCGGGTTGAGGTCCGCGCCGCCGCCGAACCATGCCTTTCCGGTGGTGAGGAAGCGGGTGTTCATGTGCACTGCGGGGGCATGCGGATTGGCCATGTGGGCGACCAGGCTGATGCCGGTCGCGGTAAAGCCGGGATTGTCGGGATCGGCGCCGTTGATGCTGGCGGCGAATTCCTTGGGAAAATTGCCGCGCACGGTCGATACGTTGACGCCGACCTTCTCGAACACCTGGCCCTTCATCAGGCCCTGCACCCCGCCGCCGGGATCCTCGTTGCCTTCCTCGGTTCGGCTCCAGGGGGTGTACGCGAACGCGGCGTCCGATCCCGCCTCGCGCTCGATCGCCTCGAACTCGGCGCAGATATCGTCGCGAAGGCTTTCGAACCATTCGCGGGCCTTGGCGGTATGCTGCGTCCAGTCGTTCATCGCTCGGTCCCTCTCCCCTTGGTTCGCGGGTTCGGGGATTAGCCCCCTTGTGTCAACGCGAATTGACATGGCTCAACCCTGCGAAAAAATCTCCCCGGGGCAGTCTTGCCAAATGCTCGGCAAGCCTTCAATCAGGCCGGCATGGTTCCCGTTTCGTTCGCTCCTATGGAATTTGCCGGCGAAGAGCTCCTTCTGACGAAGGGCAACGCGCTCTACTGGCCGCGTGAAAGCGCGCTGCTGGTGGCCGACCTGCACCTTGAAAAGGGCAGCTGGTTCGCCAAGCAGGGGCAGATGCTGCCGCCCTATGATAGCCGCGAAACGCTGGAGCGGGTGGCCGATGCGGTGAAGGCGACAGGCGCGCGGCGGGTCATCACGCTGGGCGACAACTTCCACGACGACGACGGCACCTGTCGGCTCGACCCCTATGCCTGCGGAATGCTGGAATCGCTGACCCGCGCACTCGACTGGGTGTGGATCACCGGCAATCACGACGAGAACATGGGCCGCGCCTTCGGGGCGACCCTGGCAGAAGAGACGGAGTTGAGCGGCATCGTCCTGCGCCACGCGGCCAAACGCGGCGAGACGAAGCCGGAATTGTCGGGCCACTACCATCCGAAAATGCGCCTGACCGTGCGCCACCGTCGCATCGCGCGTCCATGCGCGGTGGTCAGCCGCAATGCGCAGGCGGACCGCATGATCCTGCCCGCATTCGGCGCCTATACCGGCGGAATGGACGCGGGTGCGCCGGAAATCATGAAGGCGCTGAGCCCCGCGCGCGAGATCGACGCGGTGCTCCCGGCGAAGGGTCGGCTGGTCAGATTCCCGCTCTGGCGCGAGGCGGCCTAGACTCTGCTGGCGTTTCGCGCCCGCAACTCCTACATTGCGCGCTTTCAGAATCGGCTGAATCAGGAGAACACACATAGCCCGTCCACCCCGGCGATCGATGGCCCCGCCCGTCAAAAGCGGCCCTCGTTTCGATAACATGATCAATGTGCCCAAGGTCCGCGTGATCGACGACGATGGCGAGAACCTTGGCGTGATGTACACCCGCGAAGCGGTCGAGCAGGCGCAGGAAAAGGGCCTGAACCTCGTCGAAGTGTCCCCCGGTGCGGACCCGCCCGTGTGCAAGTTCCTCGATGTCGGCAAGTACCGCTACGAGGCGCAGAAAAAAGCCAATGCGGCGCGCAAGACGCAGAAGACGCAGGACATCAAGGAAGTGAAGATGCGTCCGAACATCGACACTCACGATTACGACGTCAAAATGCGCAACGTGAACAAGTTCATCGAGAACGGCGACAAGGTGAAGGTCACGCTGCGGTTTCGCGGCCGCGAAATGGCGCACCAGCACCTTGGCATGGACCTGCTCAAGAAGGTGCAGACCGATGTCGAGGAAATCGCCAAGGTCGAGGCTTTCCCCCGGCTCGAAGGTCGGCAGATGCTGATGGTGCTCGCCCCGAAATAACGCGGTGTCGGCCGGGCTTTTGTCTGGCCGTCGCCCCGCAGGATCGGACGAACGACCGCAGGGGTCGACGAACGGCTCACCGCGCCCGACTGACGCAAACATTTCGACGCAATGCTGCGCTATACCTGTCGTGTAAGCGGGGGGTCGGTCCTTTCGTCCGGCTCCAGTGGACGTTTCCCCATTGGACCGGTCCCCTCCTTACATTCGCTAAAGGCCGGTGGGGCCTTACGACACCGTTAATCCCTGCCCGCCCATGACCGTTGACCGTTGCCCCTCGCGGACAGGAACGTCGTCCGCTCGTGAAAGGATCACCATGGCCGCCCCTATCGTCGCTCGCCTCGGATTGACTACTCTTGCATCGACCATCGCGTTCGCGAGCCTTGCCGCGCAGCCGGCTCTTGCCGAGACTTCCGGATCGCAAGGCGCGTTGGCGCAGGCGACCCTTACTTCCGATACGAGCGCCCGCGATCCGCGCTTCTCGACCTTCGCGCCAGGCGAAGCGCAAACCAGGCGGCGGATCGACTATTCGATCTGGGACGAGGCCATGCGCAATCTGGTCATTTCCATGGGGCCGTCCGTGCGCGAGACCGCCGGCAGCGCGCCGCCGAGCTTCGGGACGCGGCGCCAGTACGGGCACACGTCGCGCTATCGCCTCGAAGGCACGCGGATCATGTTCAGCTTCTTCGACGATGCCGTGATCGAATCCTTCGGCGAGTATCGCCGCGATCTGGAGCAAACGGCTGACAAGGTCGACATTCAGGCGCTTAGCCGCAACGAGCAGCTCGCCTACTGGATCAACCTGCACAATGTCGCGATGATCGAGCAGATCGCGGAGAACTGGCCCGTGCGCCAGCCCCGCTCGCTCGAGATCGACGGCGTTCCGCTCGACGATGCGCGCTTCATCACGGTCGAAGGCGTCGCGCTCAGCCCCCGCGATATCCGCGAGAACATTGTCTACGCCAACTGGCGCGACCCGAAGGTCATTTACGGCTTCTGGCGCGGCGATATCGGCGGCCCCTCGATCCAGCGCGAAGCGTTCAACGCGGGCAATGTCGGGCGCCTGCTCGAAGAGGGCGCGCGCGATTTCGTCAATTCGCTGCGCGGGGTGCAGAAGAACGGCGACAGGCTCGAAGTCTCCGAACTGTTCCAGGAAGCGGCCCCCTATTTCTTCCCGGATTTCGAACCCGACGTCCGCGCCCACATCGCCGCCTACGCCGACGAGGAGACCAGCGAACTGATCACCGAGACGGACGAGGTCAGGGCGAGCGTGAGAGAATATGACATCGCCGACCTCGCCGGCGGCGTACGCGAACCGAGTTATCAGGACATCGAAACCGCAAGCGGCGCGCAGAAAAGCTTCCGCATTCCGCAATCGATGGCGGCATTGCTGGGACAGCGGCAGGAAAAGCTGAAGCGCCTGCGCCGAGAAGGCGAGCGCACGGGTACGGTCACGATCACCAACATCGATCTGCCGGGCGAAGCCGGAGTCGACGAAGTCGATTAAGCGACCCCTTTGGCCCCTTTGTGTACCCCTAAAACCCCCGTTCAGTCCCCCGTGAGGCACCCGTAGCGACCCCGTAAGCCGCGTAAACCCGCGCTTGCGGGGCGCGCCGTCTCTCTGGTAGTCGTTCTTCGATAAAAGAACGACGTACCATGGGGGGTGCCGGTCCAGTGTCTGCGCGTCGCATCGGGCGGGTTATCGGCCCGCTCGCCTTCATCGCCACCGCACTGACCGCGCCGCCGGAGCGGATGACCGGTGAGGCATGGCTCGTCGCCGGGCTGGTGGTGTGGATGGCCGCCTGGTGGATGACCGAGGCGGTGCCGCTCGCCGTGACCGCGCTGCTCCCCTTCATCTGGTTGCCGCTCGTCGGAGTGATGGATGCGCGCGCAACCGCCAGCGCCTATTACGCGCCGATCCTTTTTCTGATCTTGGGCGGCGCGTTCCTTGCCCTCGCGATAGAGCGCACCGGCCTGCACCGGCGGCTGAGCCTTGCGATCCTGAACCGGGTCGGCACCGGCGGAACGGGCAAAAACGGCAGCTTTCGGCTGCTGATCGCCTTCATGGCGAGTGCCGCGCTGCTTTCCATGCTCATCTCGAACACGTCCACCGCGCTCATCATGATGCCGATGGCGCTCGCGGTCCTTGCCGGAGGAGCGGAGCGCGAGTTCGGGACGGCGCAAGGGCAGGAAACCGCATTCGAATACGAGGGACTGTTCGGCGCCCTACCCATGGGTATCGCCTTCGCCGCGACGATCGGCGGGCTGGGCACGATCGTCGGTTCGCCCACCAACGGTATCGCGGTACAATTGCTGGACGACATGATCGGGCTGCAGATCACCTTCGCCGTCTGGATGGCTTACGGCCTGCCGGTCGTGCTGGTCGGCGTTCCCATCGCCGCCTGGATCATCGCGAAAGTGCAGCGCATCGATGCGCATCCTTTCGACCTTGGCGCAGCGCAACGGGCGATTGCGGATAGCGGGCCCTGGTCCAGCGCGGAGCGGCGGTTAGTGCCGGTCGTCGCCCTGGCGTTCCTGCTGTGGATGACCCGACGCTGGGTCGCGCCCCTCCTGCCCGAGGGAAGCTGGACCGACGGGACCATCGCGATCATCGCGGCGCTCACGCTGTTCCTGATACCCGACGGCACCGGTCGTCCGTTGCTCAAATGGTCGGAAGCGGATCGCGCGCCATGGGGCGTCATCCTGATGTTCGGCGGAGGCCTGGCGCTGGCGGCCGGCATGCAGGCTTCGGGCCTCGCCGACTGGCTAGGCGAAGCGCTGCTCCCTCTCGAGGCGGTGCCGTTGGTCCTGATTGGAATGGCTATCGTCGCGCTGGTCATCGTCATCACCGAATTCGCCAGCAACGTGGCGACGGCGAGCGCGATCATCCCCGTCATCGCCAGCCTGGCCGCCGCGCTCGGTTTGGGCGAAGACGCGATCCTGATCGCGATGCCCGCTGCACTCGCGGCAAGCTGGGGCTTTATCCTGCCCGCCGGTACCGGTCCGAACGCGATCGCATGGGCCACGGGAAGGCTACGGATCGAACGTCTGGTGCGCGCCGGACTGGTCCTCGACCTCATTGGTATCGCACTCATCGTGGCGATGGTCTGGGCTGTCGCCGCGATCTCCTGAGCCTGCCTAGCCGCCCCTCTCCAAAGCGGTTGCCAGCCCTCCGGCTGCGCGATAGTTCGAGCGCCTGAATGGCATCGGGGAGAAGCGCTCCTGCGGAGGTTAGGAGCGGGCGCCCCGGATGCTCGTTTGCGCGTATTGCTTTCGATCCCGCCTTCCTGGGACCAAACGCGAACGAAGGATTTTCGCCCATGACGGACGGCCCCGTAGACCAGAACTCCGCGACCGACACGCCCACCCCGCGCCGCAAGCCCAAGCCCGAACGCACCCGGATCGGCGGCCGCGAAATGAACCCCTCGACGCTGATGATGGGCCATGGTTACGACCCGGCCCTGTCGGAAGGGTCACTCAAGGCGCCGATCTTCCTGACCTCCACCTTCGCGTTCGAGAGCGCGGCGGCCGGCAAACGGCATTTCGAAGGGATCACCGGTCAGCGCGAAGGCGGAGCCGAAGGCTTGGTCTATTCCCGCTTCAACGGGCCCAACCAGGAAATCCTCGAGGACCGGCTCGCCGTGTGGGACGGGGCGGAGGATGCGCTCACCTTTTCCAGCGGCATGACCGCGATCTGCATCCTGATGCTGGCCTATGTCAGCAGCGGCGACGTGATTGTGCATTCCGGGCCGCTTTACGCCGCATCGGAAGGGTTCGTCTCCAAGGTGCTGAGCAAGTTCAACGTCACCTATGTCGACTTTCCCGCCGGTGCGAGCCGGGAGGAACTCGATGCGGTTCTTGCCAAGGCGAAGGATCAGGCGCGCGAGAATGGCGGCAAGGTCGCGATGATCTATCTCGAAAGCCCCGGCAACCCGACCAATGCTCTTGTCGATGTCGAGGCCGTCAAGGAAGCCCGCGATGGCGCAGGGTTGTCGGACGGCGAAAGCCCCTGCCCGATCGCGATCGACAACACCTTTCTCGGCCCGCTGTGGCAGCGCCCGCTCGATCATGGGGCGGACATCGTCGCCTACTCGCTGACGAAGTATGTCGGCGGCCATTCCGACCTCGTCGCGGGCAGCATTGCCGGTGCGAAACACTGGATGGACCCGGTCCGTGCCCTTCGCAACACGATGGGCGGCATCGTCGATCCCAACACCGCGTGGATGCTGCTGCGCAGTCTCGAAACCGTGGAGTTGCGGATGCAGCGCGCGGGTGAGAACGCGGTGACGGTCTGCAAATTCCTCGCCGGCCATCCCAAGGTCGAGGGTCTCGGCTATCTTGGCATGATCGACGACCCGCGCCAGCAGGACATCTACGAACGCCACTGCCTCGGTGCCGGCTCGACCTTCAGCGTATTCCTGAAGGGCGGGGAAGCGGAATGCTTCCGCTTTCTCGACAGCCTCGTGATCGCGAAGTTGGCCGTGAGCCTCGGGGGTACGGAAACGCTGGCCAGCCACCCTGCCTCGATGACGCACCTGTCCGTGCCCCACGCGCGGCGTCAGCGGCTGAGGATTACCGACAATCTCGTGCGGATCAGCATCGGCATCGAGGACGCGGACGACCTCGTTGCGGACTTCGAACAGGCGCTGGAAAAGGTCTGATACAACGGTCGGGGGCGAACGGCGTAGGAAGCCGTTCGTCCCCTAGCCCTTCCACTCGCGGCGTTCCTCGGCAACGCGCAACACCTCATAGGCGACCTGGATCGCCTGAAACCGACGGGCGGCGTCCTCGTCGCCCGGCTTCACGTCGGGATGCACTTCCTTGGCTTTCGCGCGATAGGCGCGCTTCACGCTGGTGAAGTCGGCATCGGCCTCCAGTTCCAGCAGGTCGAGCGCGCGCATTTCGTCGGCGCTCCGGCTGCCGTCGCCAGAACCGGTCCAGCCATAGTGCGAAGCCTCTGCATAGCCGGCGCTTTCCGCGCGTTCGGCCTTAGCCCGCTCCTCCTTCTCGGCCTTGTCGAGCCCCTCGAAATAGTCCCACTTGCGATTGTATTCGGCCGCATGGGTCTGGCAGAAATACCAGCGATCGGGACTGTTCGGGGCCTTGGGCGCCGGACAATCGCCCGGTTCCTCGCAGCCATGGCGATCGCAAAGGCGCACATTGGTCGCCTCGCGCGATCCACCGTAACCGCGCCAGCGCGGGAAGCCCCAGTCGTTGGAACGACGCGCGCGGCTCATGAGGAAACCGTACGCGGGCGCGCGTTCATGTCGTTCATCGGATCGTGCATGCGCTCAATCTAGAGAACGTGGACCCCCTTGCCTACCCACAGATAGGCATTCGGAACCGGTTGCGATTTGAAATGTTGCAATGCAATAGATCGTTAAGGCTCTACTTACTGGGGCCTGCTAATCAGTCGGAGCCCGCTGCAATCCGGGCCCACTACTGGACCACGGGAAAGCACCGCATGAACGCGCGTATCAGCCGGCAACTACACGTATCGAGCCTGATCTCGGCGCTCGCGCTGGTTGTCCTGTGCCTGAGCGCCCGGATAGGCGCCGATCCCGCCGATTACGCGGGCGACCCAGTGTCGTTCGCCTCGTTCGCTGCGGAAAGCGATACGTAACGAAAGGTGCCCCCGCGCCCGGCCCTTATCGGCACCGGACACGGGGACCACCCGATTTCCTAGTTGATTGTCACGCTCGCCGCGCGGCGGTTCTGCTGCCATGCCTGCGGGTTCGATCCAGTCGCGACCGGGCGCTCCTTGCCATAGCTGACGGTACGGATACGGTCGGAAGAAACGCCGAGACCGACGAGATAGTTCTTCGCCGAATTTGCGCGCCGTTCACCCAGAGCGAGGTTGTATTCGCGCGTGCCGCGTTCGTCGGTGTGCCCTTCGATCGTGAAGGTGACCTGCGGATATTGAGAGAAATACTGCGCTTGGCGCTGCAGAGCCGCGGCATCGGTGCTGTCGATGTCATACCGGTCGGTGTCGAAATACACGACCGCCGAATTGCCCACGGCGTTTTCGAAATGCTGCTGCGAACCCACTGTCGGACCTGCCTGGCTCGGTGTCGGGGTTGGCGTCGTGGTCGATGCCTGGGGCGCCGGCGGCAATTCCTCGGGCGCTTCGCGCGAGCAGGCGCCCAGAACGAGGGCGGATGTCAGCATGGCTGCGGCGGCGAGCCGCGAAGTGCGAACTGTCATATTTGAAAACTCCCCTTCTTAAGGCCGGGCGTCACTCGCCTCGGCAGATGGTAAGCAAACGAAGTCAGGGACGAATCGGTCCCCACGCCGGATCCGACGCGTCTACCGGCGTCGGCAATTTCCTTTCGTTGCGACCGGTAAGGTCGACCTGCCACAGGGAGGAATCGCCCGCATTGCGGGCGGTTCGGAAGAACTGGATTATGCGACCGTTCGGCGCCCATGTCGGCGCCTCGTCCTGCCATCCGCCGGTCAGAACGCGCATGTTTCGACCGGCGGGCGACATCACTGCGACGTTGAAGTCGCCGGCAATCCGCGTGAAGGCGATCTGGTCCCCGCGCGGGCTCCATTCAGGCGTCGCGCAGCGTCCTCCGAAAAAGCTGATCCGGCGCTGGTTCGAACCATCGGCATCCATGATGTAGCATTGCTGCGTTCCCGACCGGTCGGATTCGAACACGATCTTGCTACCGTCAGGCGAATAGGATCCCGCGATGTCGATCCCCGGCGTATCGGTCAGCCGCACGCTGCGCCCGCCGGTGACCGGTACGCGGTAGATGTCGGTATTGCCTGCGACGGCCATCGAATAGACAATCGAGCGACCATCGGGCGACCAGCGCGGCGCGATCGTCGGATTGGCGTTCTCGGTCACCAGGGTCTGCGTGCCGCTGCCGATATCGTAGACGTAGATGCGCGGATTGCCGTCGACGTAGGACAGGTAGAGGATCTTGGAATAATCGGGCGAATAGCGCGGGGTCAGCGCAGTCGCGCTCCCCAGCGTCAGGAACCGGTGGTTCGCACCGTCGCTGTCCATGACCGCCAGCCGCTTGACGCGATTATCCTTCGGGCCCGTCTCGGCAATATAGGCGATGCGGCTGTCGAAAAACGGATCCTCGCCCGTCAGGCGCGCGTAGATGAGGTCCGAACACTTGTGCGCCGCGCGCCGCCAGTCGGCGGGCGGAACGACCCATCCTTCGCGCACCAGCTCGTCCTGCAAGGCGACGTCGTAAAGGTAGCAGCCGACCACCAACCGATCGTCGTCGCGCGCGCGAACATAGCCGTGGACCAGCATCTCCGCGCCGCGCCCGGTCCAGTTGCTCCATGCAGGCGACGTGATCTGGGGAAAGCCGGGGGTCGGCAGCGCATCCGGCCCCGTGGGTTCGAACAGGCCGTTGTTGCGCAGGTTCGCGGTGATCACACGCGCCACTTCACGACCCAGCGCGGCAGTCCCGCTGGCATTGGCCGGGGTCGGACGGTCGCGATCGGTGGCGAAAGCCGGGATCGCGATACCGAGATTTTGCAGCGCGCTTTCATCGGTCACGGTGCCGCGCAGAGGCCCGGCGTCGTCGCCATCACCCTCGATCGCGAGTTCCTCCACCTCGCCCCCTTCGACGAGAGGCTGGCCGAGATCCTGATTCTGCGCGAGCGCGGAGGTGGACAACAAGCTAGCCGCCAAGGTAAGAAGGAGGGGAAGTTTCATAGCGTCAAAGCCTTCTGTCGAATTGCCACTCGAGCTGTTTCCAGCGACTGTAGAACTGCTCGGGAAGATTGAAAGGCGCGGCAAGCTGGACCGCGCGGATTGCGCGTTCGCAATGCAGGCTCGCCTGCGGGCGGTTGGAATCGGTAATCGAGCCCGCTTCGTTGCGGCACGAAGGGCGGCCGCTGAGCGTACCGTCCTGGTTCAGCCGCCACGACACGATCGAGACCAGCCGATCCGCATCAGCGCCGTCGGGTGCGTTCCAGTGCGGACGAAGCTGGCGGGTGATGGCGGACGACAGGGCAGCGCGCTCGCTCGATCCGAAAGTCGCGGCCGGGGCGCGTGTTTCCTCGGTACGGCTCGAACTGCCCGAACCTTCTAGGAAGTTCTCCCCGATCCGGCTTCCCCCGGCATTGCTGGCCTGTCGGGGCGGCGAAGGCTGCGTGCGGGTTTCCTCCGGGCGTCGGCGCGGGCGCGTGTCCGCCGGAGCAGGGCGGGAAGGCCGCGGCTGAACGCGTTGGGGTTGCCGCACCGGAGTATCGGGCTCGACGACCGCTCGCTCGGGCTCGGACGGCGGCGCAGGTTCATCGGACAGGACCGGCGCCACCGCAGCGCGCGCTTCCGGTACAGGATCGGGGGCTGTCGATTCAAGGCTGACTTCGCTTGCGAGGCTGACAGTCATGCGCGGCGGTGTCACCCGCTCGGGTTCGGCGAACGCGAATTGCAGCGCAAGCGCCGCAATAAGCGCGACATGAATTGCGAACGCGGCGAGAAGGCCGATTCTGTCTTCACTGCGAAAGGCGGTCTGAGCCATACTCGCGCACCGCTAGGGCGGGGTAACTGAACCGTCGGTGACCAGTGAAATCGAGGTGAAGCCGGCACGGCCAAGCTCACCCATCACCGCCATCACCCGGCCGTAATCGAGACTGCGGTCGCCGCGCAGGACGATGACCGGCTGCTGCCCGCCGCTTCCCCGATCGAGCGCAGTGAGCGCATCGGGCAGTCCGCCGACGGGAACGGCGTTGTCACCAATATAGACCCGGCCATCGCCATCGAGGCTGATCGTCACCTGGTCTGGTGTTTCCTCGACCGGGTTCGCACGGCTTTCAGGCAACTGGATCGGCACACCGACCGCAGGCAGGGTCACCGTCACCATGAAGATGATGAGCAGCACCAGCATCACGTCGACAAGCGGTGTGACGTTGATCTCCGCCATCGCGGCCCGACGCGAACGCCCGCGCCTCCTGCCCCCGGGTGAGCCGAGCGAAACGGCCATCAGACGCGATCCAGTTCGCGGCTAAGCCCTGCGTGCACCTTGTCGGCGAAGCGTTGCAGCCGTGCTTCGTAGAGGTTCACCGACTGGCTGAAGCGATTGTAGGCGATGACCGCGGGGATCGCGGCGAATAGGCCGATGGCGGTCGCGAACAGCGCCTCCGCAATACCCGGAGCGACCACGGCAAGGCTGGCGCTTTGCTGTGCGCCGATCTGGAAAAAGCTGTTCATGATGCCCCAGACGGTTCCGAACAGGCCCACGAAGGGTGCGACCGACCCGGTCGTCGCGAGGAAGTTGAGCCTTTCCGACAATTCGTCCGCTTCCTCGGCAACCTGGCTTTCCATCGCCGCGCCGATGCGCTGACGCGTTGCGTCGCGATCCACCGGCTGTTTCGCGGTCGAACGTTTCCACTCGTCCATCCCTGCGCCAGCGACCCGGGCAGCCGGGATGGCCGCGCGCTTGCGCTGGCCGAGCGCATCCTCGCTGTGCGTGCGCGAGAAGAAATCCTCTTCGAAATCGCGCGAGCGGCTTTCGAGCTTCGAGCGCCGCATCGAGAACGAAACGACGATCATCCACGTCCAGATACTCGCGATGATCAGGCCAATCATCACGGCCTGGACAACGATGTCCGCCTGCAGGAACAGCTCGACCGGGTCGAGCCTTGCCGGCCCGTCCACCACGGCTGCCGTAAGTCCGCGCGCCAGATTGCCGGTCGGCGCCGCGATTGCGTCAAAGTCCAAGTTCACCCATCCTTCTCGTTCATGAAATTTGCGAAGGCCGTGCGCCAATCCGCGGGCATCCGGCGCGGTCGCCCCTCCGGCGTCAGGAACCCTACCTTGAGGGACGCCTCGCACAATGTTTCGGTTCCAGCGTTGTCGTCATCGCCGTCGACACGCATTGCGACCTGCTCCATCCGGCAGCTCGCCGCGCCGAGGTTCGAGCAACTCGTGGCGATCACGATGTCGTCGTCCAGTCTGGCCGGGCGGCGATACTTCAGGTTCACTTCGGCGACCGCCCAGGCCCCCTCCCCGTTCTCGATTGCAGCGCGCTGATCGATGTCCAGCATGCGCAGCAGGTCGGACCGAGCGCGCTCGAACCAGCGCAGGTAGTTGGCGTGATAGGTTATGCCCGAAAGGTCGGTATCCTCGTAATAGACGCGCACCGCATAAAGGTGCCGCGCGCCATCGATCACGCCGCCGGGCGGTGTTGGACGGGTCATTCGGATCGCCGGACAAGCGCTGCCCGGTCCGGGTTCAAAGCCATCCTTCGAAGGGTCATCATTGCTTCCAGATCATCGGTCCCAGCGGCTCGCCACCGAAAATATGGACATGCAGATGTGGCACTTCCTGTCCGCCGTGAGCGCCGACATTGGCCATCAGGCGGTAGCCCGGTTCGACCAGCCCCTTGGCCCGCGCGACTTTGCCCACGGCGCGGACGAAGCCGGCGATTTCCTCGCCACTCGCCATGGCCGAGAAGTCGTCCCAGCTGACGTACTCGCCCTTTGGGATCACCAGCGTATGGATTTCGGCCTGGGGGTTGATGTCCTCGAAGGCGAAAGCCCATTCGTCCTCGTATACCTTGTCGCAGGAAACGTCGCCTTTCAGTATCTTGGCAAAGATGTTGCCCGCGTCATAGGGCTTGGTCGCGTCGATCGGCATGGATTTACTCCTTTCGCGAGGCCTTTTCCGCAAGACCCGACAGGCCCTCGCGGCGGTCGAGTTCGGTGAGGACGGCATCGAACGCAATACCGCGCTCGGCAAGCAGGACGAGGAGGTGGAACAGCAGGTCGGCGCTCTCCGCCGTCAAATCCTCTTTGCTTCCGGCAAGGGCCGCGATGACGCTCTCAGTCGCTTCCTCGCCAACCTTTTGGGCCATGGCGGGAAGGCCCGCAGCCCTGAGACGGGCGACATAGCTTTCATCGGGCGACGCATCGCGCCGCGCAGCGATGGTCGCCTCCAGCCGCGCGATCGTGTCGACGGCGCTGCCAGTTCCCTCGCCCGCCATCATATCCCCCGGGCGGGGATACCCGCATCGCGCAGCGCCCGGTGCGCATCGGAAATCGAATGGGTGCCGAAATGAAAGATCGAGGCGGCGAGCACCGCGCTGGCGTGACCTTCGCGCACGCCGGCGACAAGATGGTCGAGCGTGCCGACACCCCCGCTCGCGATAACGGGGATGGAAACGCTGTCGGCAATAGCGCGCGTAAGTTCGAGGTCGTAGCCCGACTTGGTCCCGTCCCCATCCATGCTGGTGACGAGCAGTTCGCCTGCGCCAAGGTCTGCAAGTCGCTGCGCATGTTCGAGCGCGTCGATGCCGGTCTCCTTGCGCCCGCCATGCGTAAAGATTTCCCAGCGCGGTCCGCGTTCGGTCACCTGCCCCCCGACCGGCACGGACGGCGCGACGCGCCGGGCGTCGACGCTGGCGACGACGCACTGGCTGCCGAATTTCTTCGCGATCTCGCCGACCAGTTCCGGACGAGCCACGGCGGCGGAATTGACGGCGACCTTGTCTGCACCCGCCAGCAACAGCGCGCGCGCATCCTCGACCGAGGCGACCCCGCCGCCAACAGTCAGTGGCATGAAGCACACCTGCGCAGTGCACCTGACGATATCGAGCAGCGTCCCGCGCCCTTCGTGGCTTGCCGAGATGTCGAGGAAGCACAATTCGTCCGCGCCCGCTGCATCATAGGCGCGCGCCTGTTCGACCGGATCGCCTGCGTCCTTGAGGTCTACGAAGTTGACGCCCTTCACCACCCGCCCATCAGCGACGTCGAGGCAGGGGATGACGCGGATACGGACGGTCATTGGGTTCCTTCCGCCTTTTGGCCCATCTCGATTGCCGCAGCGAGGTCGAGCCTGCCTTCGTACAATGCGCGCCCGGTGATCACTCCCTCGATCCCCTCGTGCGCGTACATGGAAAGGACGTGAATATCGGCGAGGCCCTTCACGCCTCCGCTGGCGATCACGGGGATATCGACCCGCCGCGCGAGTTCGACCGTCGCGTCGATGCTGACGCCCTTGAGCAAGCCATCCCGCCCGATATCGGTGAACAGCAGCGCGGCAACGCCCGCATCCTCGAACCGGCGGGCGAGATCGGCTACCGGCACGTCGGATACCTCGGCCCAGCCCTCGGTCGCGACCATTCCATCCTTCGCATCGACCGCGACGACGATGCCGTTCTCCCATTCGCGGGCCATCTCCTTCACGAAATCGGGGTTCTTGAGCGCGGCCGAGCCCATGACGATCCGCGCGACGCCGAGATCGAACCAGTCTTCAACCGTCGCTGCGTCGCGGATGCCGCCGCCGAGTTGGACGTAGCCGGGAAAGCGTTCGACGATCGCCTGCACCGCCTCGCGATTGCGCCCTTCCCCCGCGAAGCTGCCGTCGAGATCGACGACATGCAGGTGCTGCGCCCCCGCTTCGGCGAAGATCGTCGCCTGCGCCGCCGGATCGTCGCCATAGATCGTGGCGCGATCCATGTCGCCTTCGGCAAGCCGCACGACTTCGCCGCCTTTCAGATCGATCGCGGGAAAGACGATCACGTCTTCCACTCCATGAACCGTTCAAGCAGCGCCAGGCCGTAGGACTGGCTCTTTTCGGGATGGAACTGCACGCCCACGATGTTGTCGCGCGCCACTGCCGCGACGAGACCGCCGCCATGATCTGTAAGGGCCGCGACGTCCGATGGTTCGGTGGCCACGAAATGATAGGAATGGAGGAAGTAGGCCTCCCCTTCCTCGATCACGTGGTGGTTCCTTGCGTGCGGCATGGGCGCGACGTCGTTCCAGCCGATATGCGGGACCTTGATCGCCGGATCGTGCGGCTCGATTAAGCGGACCTCGCCCGCAATCCAGCCCAGCCCGCGGGTGGTAGCGTGTTCGACGCCTCGGTCGGCGAGCAATTGCATTCCCACGCAAACGCCAAGGAACGGCACGCCGCCATCGCGCACCCGGTCCTCCAGCGCCTCGATCATACCGGAAATCGCTTTCAACCCGCGCGCGCAGGCCCGGTATGAACCGACGCCGGGCAGGACGATCCTGTCTGCCTTCCGCACGATATCGGGATCGTCGGTCACTTCCACCTTTGCGCCCACCGCCTCCAGCGCGTTGTGAACCGAATGGAGGTTGCCCGCGCCGTAATCGATCAGCGCCACCGCCGGGTCGCCAGGCGCCCTAGCCACCCAGCTGCCCCTTGGTGCTGGGCACGGCGTCGCCCTTGCGCGGATCGCGTTCGACAGCGATGCGCATCGCCCTTGCAAAGCCCTTGTAGATGCTTTCGCAGATGTGATGGTTGTTGCTGCCGTAGATCAGCTCGACATGCAGCGTCAGCCCGGCGGACTGCGCAACCGAATGGAACCAGTGCTCGATCAGCTCGGTATCCCATTCGCCCAGCTTTTCCTGGCTGAAACCCGCATGCCAGACGAGATAGGGTCGCCCCGAAATGTCGAGCGCGACGCGGGCCAGCGTTTCGTCCATCGGCGAATAGGCGTGGCCGTACCGTGCGATGCCCGCCTTGTCGCCCAGCGCCTGCGCCAGCGCCTGTCCCAGCGCGATGGCCGAATCCTCGGTGGTGTGATGCTGGTCGACCTGCAGGTCGCCCTCGACCGTCATGGACACGTCGATCAGCGAATGCTTCGAAAACTGTTCGACCATGTGATCGAGAAACCCGATCCCGGTCGACACGTCGTATTGCCCGCTGCCGTCGAGATCGACCTCGATGGCGATCTTCGTTTCGGCGGTGTTGCGCTCGATCCGGCCTGTTCGCGTGCTTGCCATGGGCTAGCGGCTATAGGCGCACGCGCGCGCCATGCAAGCGCACCATGACGTGATGCACGTGGCGCGCGCGCAGCACCAAACGCGAGGGGCCGGGCCACGAAACGCTTGACCCGCGCGGACCATCCCGCCACCAATCGAGCCGATATGAGCGACGAAACGCCCGACAGCCTGATACCTTACGACGAGATCGTGCAGGAAGCCCTGCGCGCCGTGGTCGGCCGCGTACTAGGCGTGATCGCGCGCGGCGGGGACGAGCTTCCGGGCAATCATCACTTCTACATCACGTTCAAGACCCATGCGAAAGGCGTGTCGATCCCTGCGCATTTGCGCGAACGCTTCCCGGATGAAATGACCATCGTCCTGCAGAACAAGTTCTGGGATCTCGAAGTGCGCGAGGAGGGGTTCGGCGTGGGCCTGTCGTTCAATCAGATCCCGGCCAAGCTTGAAATTCCCTATGCCGCCATTACCGCCTTCGTCGACCCCGCAGTCGATTTCGGGCTGCAGTTCCAGGCGGCGGTCGCCGAACTTGCGCCCGAGGAGCACGAAGACGCGCAGAACGACGCCGAAAGCGGGAGCGACGCGGCGGATGGCGAGGACAAGCCCGAGGGCGCGGACGACGGCTCCAATGTCGTAACGGTCGATTTCGGGCGCAAGAAATAGGCGCAAGGCGACGGGGGCGCTCGCTTCCCGCGGCGATCGTCCGGACCCTCACGCGCATTCGTGCATTGAATGGGTATGAAGAAGAATTCGCATAGAGACCGCCTGAGCCCCGAACGGCTCAAGAACGACACGATTGCCAATGAGCTGGTTTCGTCCGATGTCGATGCGACGCGCCATTCGCGCCTGCCGCTGCCCAGTTCGAACCCCGCGACCAATCTCATCATCACCGAGATCGCCTTGCGCGCGCTCTCGATCATCGTGCGCAACCAGATCGAGACCCGCGTGGCAGAGGCAAGCTATGGCGACAAAGAGCGGGCGAAGGAGCTGGTAAATGGCCGCACCATCGTCAGCACGCTGGCGTTGTACGGTGCCGGGAAACTGGCCACCCGATCGCCGCTCGGGCTTGGCATAGTTGCCACGACCTTGGTGGGCAAGACGCTCTATGATCGTGGCCGTACGCTGCAACGTCGCCGTCACTCGAACCCGCTTCGCAGCTGATACGGACCGCAACCCGGCCCTGACCAGCCACCCCCTTGATTTCGCGCGTTGCACCCGCCAACGCTCTGCTTTTGGGGGGATCGATGGTCGATTTCAAATCCACCGACAAGCTGCACCGGCGCGGCCTGCTGTTCATATTGTCCTCGCCATCGGGCGCGGGCAAGACCACCTTGTCGCGCATGCTGCTGGCCTCCGATGCGGACATCAAGCTTTCGGTATCGGTCACGACCCGTCCCCCGCGCCCGGGTGAGGTCGACGGGGTCCATTACCATTTCGTCTCTGACGAGAAATTCGATGCGATGGTGGAAGAGGACGACTTCTACGAATGGGCTCACGTCTTCGGCTATCGCTACGGAACGCCCAAGGGGATGATCCGGACAGCATTGAAGGAAGGGCAGGATTTTCTGTTCGACATCGACTGGCAGGGAACGCAGCAGCTTTACCAGAAGGACCAGCAGGACGTTGTCAGCGTGTTCATCCTGCCACCCAGCCTGGGCGAACTGCGTCGTCGGCTGGAGGAGCGCGCGCAGGATTCCGCCGAGGTCATCGACAGTCGGATGGAGCGCGCCCGTGCCGAAATTAGCCACTGGGCCGAATACGATTACGTCGTGATCAACGACAATGTGGACGAATGCTTCGCGCGGGTATGCGAGGTGCTCGACGCAGAACGCATGCGCCGCACCCGGCAAACCGGGCTAATTCCCTTCGTCCGCGAATTGATGGGCGGCTGAGATAAGCGCGGCCTCGCCCGGCATATGGTCCGGGCGAGGCCTGCACCTTTACGATCCCTCGATCGCGCCTTCTACAGAGCGGGCAGGCAGCTGTCCGTCCGACGTTTCGGTATCCGCCGCTTCGTCGCCTGCGACAAGACCGCGCGCGACAAGCATCGGGCGCACGTCCGGCTGACGACCGGCGAATTTTTCGTACATCTGGAAATAGTCCATCGTGCCGCCGCGGCTCAGCACGGTTTCGCGGTAATGCTGACCGTTCTCACGGGTCAGGCCGCCATTCTCGCGGAACCACTTGCGGCTGTCGCGATCGAGCATTTCGGTCCACAGATAGCTGTAATACCCGGCCGAATATCCGGCGGGCGAGCTGAAGATGTGGTTGAAATAGGTGCTGCGATAGCGCGGCGGGACGAGGTCGATTTCAAGGCCCAGTTCCTGAAGCGACTGACGCTCGAACGCGTCGACCTTTCCCGGGGTGTCGATTGCCGCCGCTTCGGCCGGCGAAAGCGCCGCCCACTTCATGTCGAGCAGCGCCGCCTCGACCACTTCACCAAAGTCGTAGCCCTGGTTGAAGGTCGAAGCCGCCTCGATCTTCTCGACCAGTTCGAGCGGGATCGTCTCGCCGGTTTCGTAGTGCTTGGCGTAGTTGCGCAGGACCTGCGGATCGGTCGCCCACATCTCGTGCACCTGGCTCGGATATTCAACGAAATCGCGCGCCGTCGCCGTGCCGGACAGGCTTTCATAGCGCTGGTCGGCGAAGAAACCGTGCAGCGCATGGCCGAATTCGTGGAAGGTCGTATTGACCCAGTCGAAGCTGACCAGCTGCGTTTCGCCCTCGGCCGCCTTGGGGATGTTGAGCACGTTGTAGATCACCGGCTGGGTGTCCCACAGGTCGCTCTGTTCCACGAAATTGCTCATCCATGCCCCGCCGCGCTTGGACGGGCGCTGGAACGGGTCGAAGTAGAACAGGCCGAGTTCAGACCCGTCCGCATCGAACACGGTGTAGGTCCACACGTCCGGGTGGTAGGTCGGAAGATCGGTACGGCGTTCGAAGCTGAGGCCGTACAGCTCGTTCGCCATGTAGAAGACGCCGTCTTCCAGCACGCGCTCGAGCTCGAAATATTCCATGACCGCGTCTTCATTGAGGTCGAAGCGCTCGGCCTTCACCTGGTTGGCGAAGCGGTACCAGTCCCAGGGCTGGACCTCGTAATTGCCGCCCTCCGCAGCGATCGTTTCGTTCAGCAGGGCCGCCTCGCGCCGCTGTGTCGCCGCGAGCGCGGGGACCATCTGCTCCATGAATTCGAGCGCGGTGGCGGGCGTTTTCGCCATGCGATCGTACATGGTGTAGCTCGCCCAGTCCTGCTCGCCGAACAGGGCTGCCTTGTCGGCGCGCAATTGCGCGATCCGGGCAAGCAGCATCCGGGTGTCGTGTTCGGGATCGGTGCCGTTGGCGCGATTGACGCTGAGCTTGAACAGGCGCTCACGCGTTTCGCGGTTTTCGAGGCTGGGCAGCGGGGGCTGCTGCGTCGTATTCTGCAGCGCGATCGCATACTTGCCGGGATAGCCCTTTTCCTCGGCGAGGTCGGCGGCGGCGCGGATGTCGGCGTCGGAAAGACCGGCAAGCTCTTCCGCGCTGTCGACGATCAGGGGCTGATCGTTGGTCGCGGCGCGCACGGCCTGGCCGAATTCGGTCGTCAAGGTCGAAAGCTCGGTGTTGATGGCCTTCACCTGCTCGCGCTGGGCGTCGGTCAGCAGAGCGCCCGCATGGACCATCTGATCGTAGGTTTCTTCGAGCAGCTTGGCGTCTTCCACGGTCATCGCCATCGCCGCACGGTTATCATAGACGGCCTTCACACGTTCGAAGAGCGCGGGGTTCAACGTGATCGAATCCGAATGAGCCGACAGTTTCGGGCTGATCTCGGTATTGATTTCGTCGATCCGGTCGGTCGTGTTCGATCCGGCAAGCGCAAAGAACACGCGGCTGACACGGCCCAGCATGCGGCCGGACTTTTCCAGTTCGACGATGGTGTTGGCGAAAGTGGGCGCGGCGGGATTGTCGATGATCGCCTGAACTTCAGCCTTCTGAATGGCCATGCCCTGCTCGAACGCCGGGACGTAGTCGTCCTCGCCGATCTGGCTGAAATCCGGCGCCTGGAACGGCAGCGTGCTGTCGGAGGCGAAATAGCCCGTGCCTTCGGGAATGGCCGGCGAATAGGCTTCGTCGGCAGAAGCCTGTGCGATGGGGTCCATGTCGGTTCCCTGCGTAGTGGTGGCACACGCGCCGAGCGTTAGCGCGGCGGAAGCGGTCGAACAGATCAGGGCCAGTTTGCGAGCCATCATAAAGTCGTCTCTTTCGAATGTGGGTGCACGGCGCAATGTGCGGCGCGCGCAGATGAACGTCCTGTTAGCTGGCCCTGCTTGAACAGGGGATTAGCCCGCTTTGCAAGCTGTTGCTGCCGCTGGGCTGGTCCGCGCCGGTTTTCCTACATCAAGGAACGCGGCTATCGCCGGGTCTTTCGGTTTTTCTTGGTCTTTGACATCGTCGGCAGATTTCGGGCGCAAAACGTGTTGGAAAAGTGTCAGGCTGGCATTTTACGACTGTTTCCTTTTAATTTCAGTCGTTTGAGAGCCAAATTGCAGCCTTACACCGGTGTCAGGTGTGTCAGGTAAAGTTGGATACGAAAAAGGCCGGCGGATCGCACCGACGGCCTTTCGAATTATCTAGAATGCGGGAATTCAGCCCGCCGGGTCGGCGAACATGTTCGGCAGGGAGGCGTTCACCACGCCGCCATCGACCGTAAGCGTTTCGCCCACGACGTAGTCGCCCGCACGGCTGCACAGGTAGATCGCCGCCGCGGCCATGTCTTCGGGCGTACCGATCCGCGCCGCCGGAATGCGCGAGGCGCTGGCGTCGGGAGCGTTCTTTGCCGCCTTGTTCATTTCACTGGCGAAGGCCCCCGGGGCGATCGAGCTGACGACGATGTTGTCCTCGATCAGCCGCGCGGCCATCCGGCGGGTCAGCTGGATGACAGCCGCTTTCGAAGCCTGGTAGGGATAGGTTTCCCACGGATTGATCCGCTGCCCGTCGATCGAGGAAACGTGGATGACCTTGGCGGGATGATCGCCCTTCCCGCCTGCGACCAACAGTTCGTGCAGCTTCTGCGTCAGGAAAAACGGCGTCTTGACGTTCAGATCCATCGTGCGGTGCCAGCCCGCTTCGCTGAATTCAAGATAGGGCTGGCCCCAGGCAGCCCCCGCATTGTTGATCAGGATGTCGAGCCGGTCCTCGCGCTTGGCCATTTCGGCCACGAGGTGCTCGATACCGTCCATCTGGCTGAGATCGGCGGGAATTCCGACGACCCTTGCATTTCCTTGAGCGTCCTCGCCGAACTCCTCAATGGTCTCCTGCATCTGCTCGACCTTGCGAGCCGAGATGTAGACCCGCGCGGCCCCGGCGGCGAGCAGTCCTTCGACGAACATCTTGCCGATGCCGCGGCTGCCACCCGTAACGAGGGCGATACGACCATCGAGACCGAAAAGCTTGCTGACATCCATGATCAATACCCGCTCATGGTGGCTACGCGGTCGGCGTGGTAATACTGGTCGCCCAGAAATTCCTGCAGGGCCCTGTCGCGCTTCATGTAGAGGCCGATATCGTATTCGTCGGTCATGCCGATTCCGCCATGCATCTGCACCCCTTCCTTGACCGCAAGACCGGCGGCCTTGGCCACTTTAGCCTTGGCAACACTGCTCATCAGTTCGGCCTGGTCGCTGTCGGCGTCGAGCAATTGCTGAGCCTTGATCGTCACCGCGCGGGCAATCTCGACTTCTGAATAAAGGTGGCTGGCACGGTGCTGGAGCGCCTGGAACTCGCCGATCAGCTTTCCGAACTGCTTGCGCTGCTTGAGGTAATCGACGGTCATGTCCATCGCCCCGCTAGCGACGCCGACGCCCTCCGATGCGGCGCCGACACGGCCCGCCCGCAGCATTGCGTCGAGGATCTCGCGGCCCCCGTCCACTTCGCCGATCACCGCGTCGCCGTCGAGGTCAACGCCGTCGAACTTCGTATGCGTGGCGACCGAGCTGTCGACCAGTCGCACGGCATCGTGGCTCATGTTTGCGGCGTCTTTCGGAACCGCGAATAGGGTGATGCCGTCCGCGTCCGCATTACTGCCCGAGGTGCGGGCGGCGACCACGATCATGTCGGCGCTGGCGCCATGCACGACGAAACTCTTGGAGCCGGTCAGCTTGAACCCGTTGCCCGACTTTTCGGCGCGGGTGGCGATACGCTCGGGCCGGTGCTTGGCAGTCTCGTCTATGGCGACCGCGAACACGCTATCGCCGGACACGAGCCCCGGAAGGTAGCGGCCCTTCACATCGTCCGAACCATGCTTCAGCGCGCTCGCCGCGAGCACCGAGGAAGCGAGAAACGGCGACGGGGTCAGATTGCGGCCGATCTCTTCGAGCACGATGCCCGCTTCGACATGGCCCATGCCGAGGCCACCGTCGGCCTCGTCCACGATCATGCCGGTGAAGCCCATCTCGGCCATCTGCTTCCACAAATCGTGGCCGAACCCATCCGGGCAATCCCGATCGCGCCAGTGCCGCAACTGCTTCGGGATACTGCCCTGCTCGGCCATGAACTGGGTTGCCGTGTCGGCCAGCATCGCCTGATCGTCATCGTGGTAAAGAGCCATGCGGACTTGTCCTCTCTCGATCTTGTCTTGGAAATCGGGCCGCTCCCGCCCTGACGGAAGCGGCCCGCTGTTGTCTCAGGGGGCTGTCAGGATCCCGGCAGTTCGAGGATGCGCTTCGAAATCACGTTGAGCATGACTTCGCTGGTGCCGCCCTCGATCGAGTTCGCCTTGGTTCGCAGCCAGTTGCGCGCCGGCTTGCCGCCGCCGGTCTCGTCGCTTTCCCATTCGAGACTGCGAGAACCGCCGGCAGCCATCATGAGTTCGTGACGGCGCTTGTTAAGCTCGGTCCCGACATACTTGATCATATTGGGCTGCGCAGGGTGCGCTTTGCCGACCTTGATCTCGTCGAGAAACTTCTCGCCCATCGCCCCGTATGCCAGGGCATCGACGTCGAACATAGCGAGTTCGGCGCGCAGGATCGGGTCGATTTCGTCGCCGGTCCCGGCCGCATGGCGCTTCATCGCCGCGCCGATCGCGCTGGTACGATCGCCGCCGCCCGCGCCGGAAATCATCTCGCGCTCATGGCCAAGCAGGTATTTCGCAACGTCCCAGCCGCGATTGATCTCGCCGACATAGGCCGGGACGCCTTCGCCATAGGACTTGGGCACCTTGACGTCTTCCATGAAGGTTTCGCAGAAGGGAGAATTGCCGCTTATCAGCTTGATCGGCTTGGTCGAGACACCCTCGTTCGCCATGTCGAACAGCATGAAGGTGATGCCCTGGTACTTGTTCTGCTTGTCGGTGCGGACGAGGCAAAAGATCCAGTCGCACTCATCGGCATAGGAGGTCCAGACCTTCTGGCCGTTGACGACCCAATGATCGCCTTTGTCCTCCCCGAAGGTCTGCAAGCTGACGAGGTCGGAGCCGCTGCCCGGTTCGCTGTAACCCTGGCACCAACGGATTTCACCGCGTGCGATTTCACCGAGGAAACGCTTTTTCTGTTCTTCCGTGCCGAAGTGCAGCAGCGCCGGGCCGAGCATCCAGATACCGAAACTCGAAAGCGGGGGACGCGCGTTGATGCGGGCCATTTCCTCGCGCAGCACCTTGGCCTCGGGAGCGGTAAGACCGGCGCCACCATATGCTTCGGGCCAGGCGGGAACAGTGTAGCCCTTTTCGACACACCGTTCGAACCACACCTTCTGCGCCTCGTTCTTGAAGGTCGCATTGCGGCCGCCCCAGTAGACGTCCTCGTCGTCACGCACCGACTCGCGCATTTCCACCGGGCAGTTCTGCTCCAGCCATTGCCGGGTTTCGTGGCGGAATTTATCGAGATCTCTCGTATCGGACATCTGGCCGACTCCTCTTGTGTTCGCAGCTCCCACTTGAAGCCCCTGATATGGAGATTTGCGCGCCTGCCGCAAGCGTTGTTCGGGCAGAGCCGCATGCCGTAGCGTCAGCCGGTTTGCGTTGACGCGCGCGACCGGTCGCCTAGGCTGCGGCCAAAGCGCACTGGAGAGAAAAATGTCGGGATTCGCACCAGACCTGCGGGCCATGGGCCGCGCTGCGTGAGCTTCGTCAACGGTCCGATTCCCCAGCGCCTGAAGCTCGTGCACGGCTCGGGAGCGATCGCTTTCGGGGTGAAGGATTCCGGCTTCTCCTTCTTCCTCCTGCCCTATTACAACCTCGTCCTCGGAGTCGAAGCGGGGACCGTCGCGCTGGCGCTGGCGACGGCGTTGCTGATCGATGCCTTCGTCGATCCGCTTATCGGTCACCTGTCCGACCGCACCTACACCCGCTGGGGGCGGCGACTGCCCTGGCTGTACCTTGCGCCGATCCCGCTTGCCTTCGTCTGGACCCTGCTCTGGTCCCCGCCGGTCACCGGCACGCCCGGGTTTACGGAGATCGTCGCTCTCGCGGTCGGTGTACGCCTGCTGCTGTCCGCTTGCGAGGTGCCCTCGGTCAGCCTCGTGCCGGAGATTACGGACGACTACGACGAGCGAACCACGCTGTTTCGCTATCGCTTCCTGTCCGGCTGGATCGGGGGGCTGCTGATGATGGTGATGGCGTTCACCGTCTTCCTGCCGACCCCGGCGGACCAGCTTCAGCAGGATGGCTACGCCGCCTATGGAGTCTTCGGGGCGGTCATCATTGCGTTTTCAGTGATCGGATCGGCGGCCGGCCAGCACCGGATCATCGCCCGCCGCCCCGCTTTGAAGCCGCCACCCTTCTCGCTGAAAGGGGCGTTCGCCGAGATCGCCGATGCGTTCAAGGAGCGCGCCTTCCTGATCTTCGCGGCGGGAGGTCTTGCCGCGTATATCAGCCAGGGAATGACGTTTTCGATCACGCAGTACGTCAACAACTACATCTGGCAATTCGGAGAGCGTGGGTTCCAGCTTTACCCGGCCGTGCTGTTCGCGTCCGTAATCCTCATGTTTCTCATCGTCGGCCCGCTGCACAAGCATTTCGGCAAGCCGAGATCGGCTGCGGGAGGCGTCATCGTCGCGTTCGTGTTCTACTTTGCGCCCTATGCCTTCCTGCTCGCCGGAATGTGGCCCGAACCTGGCACGACTCTCTCCACCGCGCTCGTCCTGTTCCTGCTTGTCTTCGCAAATACCGCAGGGGTGGTCGGCATCATTTCGGCAACGTCGATGGTGGCCGAGATCGTCGAAGCGTTCGAGGAGCGCACTGGCAAACGGGCGGAGGGAACGTTCTATTCGGGCAACTGGCTGGTGCAGAAATGTGCGACCGGCGGTGGCATCCTGCTGACCGGTCTGATCGTGCAGTCGCTAGGCATCGAACAGGGAACGCCGCAGGACGAGGTTTCGCAGGACGTCGTGTTGCAGCTTGCCCTCCTTTACATGCTGGTTTCTGCGGTACTCGTCGTTGTCGCGGCGTACTTCCTCGCACGTTTTCCGATCACCCGCGCCCAGCACGAGGCGCGAGTGGCGGCGAAGTCGCGGCGGGCAGCGGGCGAGCACGATCAACCCGACCCGATCGATCAGGCCGTGCGCGTCGATCCCGACGCCAATGCACTAAAACCATAGTGCATTGAGACCTTGGCGCGAGCGCGCGCCTCTGCCACCAAGCGCCACGAAGATTCGCCTTAAGCCGATAGAGAGGAAATAACCCATGGATTTCGAACCCACAGAACGGCAGGCCTATTGGCGCGACCGCGTGCGCGATTTTGTCGAGCAGCACATCCGGCCGAACCTCGATACCTACGCGCAGCAGGACGCCGAGGGCGATCGCTGGAAGGTCATTCAGATCATCGAGGACAAGAAGAAGGTCGCCAAGGATGCCGGCCTTTGGAACCTCTTCATGCCGCCCCGCAACGACAGTCATCACCACGTCGATGATACCTTCGAGTTCGAAGGGCCAGGCCTGACCAACCTCGAATACGCGCTGTGCGCCGAGGAAATGGGCCGGATCGGCTGGGCTTCGGAAGTCTTCAACTGCTCTGCTCCCGACACCGGAAACATGGAAGTGTTCCACCGCTACGGCACGCGTGAGCAGAAGGACGAATGGCTCCAGCCGCTGATGAACGGCGAGATCCGCTCCGCCTTCCTGATGACGGAGCCGAACACCGCCTCCTCCGATGCGACCAACATCGAAACCCGGATCGAGAAGGATGGCGACGAATACGTCATCAACGGGCGCAAGTGGTGGTCCTCGGGCCTCGGCGATCCGCGTTGCAAGGTCGCGATCGTCATGGGCAAGACCGATTTCGAGGCGAACCGGCACCAGCAGCAATCGATGGTTCTGATGCCGATCAAAGCCAAGGGCGTTAACATTATCCGCCACCTGCCGGTCTTCGGTTATGACGATGCGCCTCACGGTCACATGGAAGTCGAGATGAAGGACGTGCGCGTTCCCGCTTCGGCGATGCTCCTGGGTGAAGGGCGTGGGTTCGAGATCGCGCAGGGGCGCCTCGGCCCCGGCCGTATCCACCACTGCATGCGCACGATCGGCGTGGCCGAGGAAGCGCTCGCCAAGATGTGCCGCCGCCTTCAGGAGCGCGAGGCATTCGGCAAGCCGATCTACAAGCATTCGGTCTGGGAAGAGCGCGTGGCGCGCGCCCGGATCGATATCGACATGACCCGTCTCCTCTGCCTGAAAGCGGCCGACATGATGGACAAGGTCGGCAACAAGGCGGCCAAGCAGGAAATCGCGATGATCAAGGTGCAGGCACCGAACATGGCGCTCAAGATCATCGATGACGCAATCCAGGCCCATGGCGGCGGCGGAGTCACCAGCGACTATGGCCTTGCCTCGGCCTATGCCAGCATGCGCACGCTGCGGCTCGCGGATGGGCCGGACGAAGTCCACGCCCGCTCCATTGCTCGCATGGAGTTCGGCAAGCACGAACCGGTCGAAAGCGAAAGTTCCAACGCGCTTCGCGGCGGGCAGGCGCGCTCGGCCAGCGCGGGCAGTGCTGCGGCAAGTGCATCGGCCTTGGGCATGAGCGCAGGCGACGTAGGCGCGGCGCGCTAAACAGAGCGAAGAAGGGGAAGCCAAATATGGCGAAAGCCGCAATTCTCGAAAAGCCGGGCGAGCCGCTGGCCGTGCGCGAGGTCGAATTCGCCGATCCGAAGCCGCATGAGGTCCTGATCGACACGAAGGCGTGCGGCCTTTGCCATTCCGACCTGCACTTCATCGACGGCGCCTACCCCCACCCCATGCCCTGCATTCCGGGGCATGAGGCGGCGGGTGTCGTGCGGGCGGTCGGCAGCGAAGTGACGATGGTCAAGCCCGGCGATCATGTTGTCTCGTGTCTTTCCGCCTTCTGCGGACAGTGCGAGTTCTGCGTGACCGGCCGCATGGCGCTATGCCTCGGAGGCGGCACGCGTCGGACGAAGGAAGAGGCGCCCCGCATCGCTGACGTGGACGGCTCGCCCGTCGCACAGATGCTGAACCTTTCGGCCTTGTCGGAGCAGATGCTGATCCACGAACACGCTTGCGTTGCGATCGACAAGGACATGCCGTTCGATCGGGCAGCCGTGCTGGGCTGCGCGGTCACCACAGGGGCCGGCACGATCTTCAACGCATGCAAGGTCACACCAGGCGAAACCGTGGCGGTGATCGGATGCGGCGGCGTTGGCCTTGCTGCCATCAATGCCGCGAAAATCGCCGGTGCCGGGATGGTCATCGCTGCCGATCCATTGCCGGAAAAGCGTGCCTTGGCAGAGACGCTGGGCGCTACCCACACCGTGGACGCTCTTGCCGACGATGCGGCCAAGCAGATCCTGACGCTCTCGGGCGGCGGGGTTCACTGGGGGATCGAGGCGGTCGGACGGCAAGCCTCGGCCGACCTCGCGGTTGCCTCGCTGCGGCGGGGAGGAACGGCCGTGATTCTCGGCATGATGCCGCTCGATTGCAAGGTCGGGCTGGGCGCGATGGACCTGCTCGGCGGGAAGAAATTGATGGGCGCTATCATGGGGATGAACCACTTCCCCGTCGACTTGCCCAGGCTCGTGGATTTCTACCTGCGCGGTCTTCTCGATCTCGACACCATCATCGCAGAACGCATTCCCCTCGACGACGTGAACGCCGGCTTCGACAAGCTTCGAGACGGCCATTCCGCGCGCAGTATCGTGGTGTTCGACTGATGGCGACGAACAACAAGACCGGCATGCCCGACATCGACTTCGACAAGGAGATGGTCGGCACCGTAGAGGTGACTGAAAAGGACAGACTGGACCTAGAGAAGCTCACAGGCTGGTTCGAGAAGAACGTCGAAGGGTTCGAAGGGACGATTTCCTATACCAAGTTCAAGGGCGGCCAATCCAACCCGACCTACAAAATCGAAACGCCTTCGACGAACTACGTCCTGCGTCGCCAGCCCTTCGGCAAACTGCTGCCGTCCGCCCATGCGGTCGATCGCGAATATGCGGCGATGACGGGTCTTCACCCCACCGGCTTTCCGGTGCCCAAGACCTATGGTCTGTGCGAAGACCCCGAAGTGATCGGCTCGAAGTTCTTCGTTATGAGCATGGCCGATGGCCGCTCGCTTTGGAACGGCGCGCTCCCGGATATCGAACCGGACGAACGCCGCGCGATCTATCACAACCTCATCGACACGATGGCGGACCTGCACCTCAACGACCCGGGAAAGATCGGCCTCGGCGATTACGGCAAGCCGACCGACTATTGCGCGCGTCAGATTGCGCGCTGGTCGAAGCAGTACAAGCTGTCGGAAACCGAGCACATGCCGCAAATGGAGCGGCTGATCGAATGGCTGCCCGAAACCATTCCGCCCCAGCATGAATCGAGCGTGGTTCACGGCGACTACCGGCTCGACAACGTCATCTTCGCATCGGACGAACCGCGCGTC
This sequence comes from Erythrobacter sp., assembly GCA_049649965.1. Taxonomy (GTDB): domain Bacteria; phylum Pseudomonadota; class Alphaproteobacteria; order Sphingomonadales; family Sphingomonadaceae; genus Erythrobacter. The sequence continues at coordinate 2,602 of JBARZK010000061.1, read as the reverse complement.
ATCGCCGTGCTCGACTGGGAGCTTTCGACGCTGGGCGATCCCATCGCGGATTTCAGCTATCTGATGCTCAACTGGCACAATCCGGCGGATGGGCGTGCGGGTCTCCTGGGTCTCGACTTGAAAAGGCTCGGCATCCCCTCGCAGGACGAAGCGGTCGAGCGCTACGTCGCGCGTACCGGTTACCCGGTCCCGCCGATGGAATGGTATTTCGCCTACAATCTGTTCCGGCTCGCTGGGATCATGCAGGGGATCAAGAAGCGCGTGATCGACGGAACCGCGTCCTCGGCCCATGCCAAGTCGATGAGCGCGCGGGTCGCCCCGCTGGTCGAGCGAGCCTACATGTTCGCCCGTGAAGCGGGAATGCCCGAGTAATCAGAACGCCGCGCCCAGCGTGACGAGCGCGCCTACATCGCTCGGCGCATCGGCGATATGCCCGGGCTGCACCCGATAGAACACGCTGGCCGAGGCATGGGCGAAGCCTAGTGGCCCGCTCCAGTTCAGTTCGCTCATCACCTCACGCCCGCTTGGCGTCAGCGACAGGTCCCGCCGACCGTAGATCGCGCGTTCGCTTGCATAGTCGTAGTCCACCGGCAGATCGAACCGGATCGCGCCGCCGCTTACCCTCAACGGTTGCGCGACGCGCACGCCGATGCTGTCCGATCGCGACAGGAACCCGCGCCGCGTCAGGTCGAACGACCACGCGTCGGAGATGAGCCGCGACCCGTCGCCGAAGAACACGCCGCCGCGCGGCATGGTCATTCCCGCTCGCACGGCCCCGCCGACGCGCCAATCCCGACCGATAGACCGCCCAAAGCCTGCATCGAGGAACACCGTATCGGCTCCATCGAGCCCAAGTATCGGGTTGAACCGACCGCCCAGCAGCGTTTCGCGTTCCGACAGCCAGGACAGGCCTGCGTCGAGTTCGAAGCCTTCCCAGCGCCCGTCCGCTGCCACGCCGATCGTGGTGGTGGGACTCCGTTCTCGCATATGCGCGGCATTCGTATCGAGCGGAGGCCCGGCGCGCCGATCGCCATCGAGCCACATTTCTCCGCGTTCGGCCGACACGGTCAGGCCGAGATCGCCGAACGTGCGCCGGCTCGCCATCGCGATATCGCCGGTATGGACGAAACCCGTATCGCCGGTGGCGCCGGGTGCGATGAGGAATGCGGGCCTCTGTGCGCCCTGCATCTGTGCGACCAGTCCATCGGCACCCTGCCCGATCGTGAAGCCGATTTGCGTGTCCGGCGCGATTCGCAACGCCGCTTTCGCTGCCAGCACGCGGGCCCCTTCGGCCTCGGTCGGGCTCAGCTGTAATTGCCGCGCCCAGCGCAATCCGCCGCCACGCTCGCCCTCACCCACTGTCACGGCGAGCGCTAGTGCGTCGCTCGCCGCGGAACGCGAAATGCCGCGACGATCGACCACTCCGCGCACGAGCTCGCGCTGCGCGGCATTGCGGGTGTGGGTTGCTAGATCGGTCGAGAAGGCACGGTCGTACCGGTCCGTCACGATCGTCGGGAGCGAGGCAGCGCTCAGGGCATCGCCCATCGCCGCGGACCCGGACGCGAACTCCTCGCTTGCGCCCATCGCGACCTGCGTGCCCGCGACCATTGTCGCACCTATCGGCTGGAACGCCGCATCGATATCGAGAATGCCATTACCATACACCGAATCCAGCCCCAGCGCCCCGGCATCGCGCGCGGTCGCCAGCAAGATATCGGTGATTTCCTGAGCGGTAAGATTGGGGAAAGCCTGCGCCAGCAGCGCGACGGCCCCTGAAACCTGCGGCGCGGCAAAGCTGGTGCCGGAGAACAGGGTTATGAACCGGCTGCCGTCGATCGTATCGATGAACAGTTCGCCATCCTCGTACACGCAACAGATGCGCTGACCGCGCGCGGACAGGAACGAGCGCGCCGAAGCGCCTGCACGGTTGGAGAAGTCGGAGAAATTCCCCTCGGGGTCCACGGAGCCGACGATAATAACATTGCCGTTCCCGGCCGAAACCACGTCGAGGGCGAACGGGTCTGGTTCGTTGGGGTCGATATCGGGGTTGCTGCCATCGCCGCCATTGCCCGCCGAAACGACCACCACGACGCCCGCTGCCGCAGCGCGGGCGACGGCGTTCCGTACCCGGCTCGAGGCCGGTCCGCCGCCGAGGCTGATATTCACGACCGTCGCGTTCGAGTTGACTGCGAGGTCGATGCCATCGGCGATCGCGCTGTCGGTAAACTGGCAGCCCAGGGTCGGATCCTGCGGCGTATCGTTTCCGCACGAACCCGGCCGGTCGGCCCGGATCGCCAGGACCTGCGCGTCGAATGCCATGCCCAGGATGCCGCGATCGTCGCGCGCCGCAGCCGCGATCATCGCGACGTTGGTGCCATGATCGTTCTCGGGGTCGAGCCCCCGGCTCCCCGCGACATCGCGTGAATCGGGATGGATTCGTCCCGCGAATTCCGGGCTGTCGGTGTCGATCCCGCTGTCGATCACGGCGATGACCTCGCCCGACCCGGTCGCATTGTCGCGCCATGCGGTGATCGCCCCGTGGAAGCCCGGTCCGTCCGACTGACGGAATTCCTCCGTGTTGAAGTTGGTCGTAGGCGGAGGC
>JBARZK010000060.1:0-31519 GCA_049649965.1 Erythrobacter sp. | reverse complement strand
GTCCTGAACTGTGTCCTTCGTCGTCGAGGGAAAGAAGGCGCCGAAAGCGACGTAATCGGCACCGGCCTCGCCCGCCTCCATCGCGAGGTGGCGCGATGCGTGGCAGGTCACGCCGATCTGCGCTGTCGGCCCCAGTTCATCGCGTGCATCGCGGGCCGGGTCGTCCTCCTGGCCCAAGTGCACGCCGTCGGCGCCGATGCGGCGGGCTAGCGAAACGCTGTCATTGACGATGAAGGCAACCTCGCGATCGGCGCAGATTTTCTGAAGCGGTTCGGCGAGCCGAGCGGCTTCGTGCTGGTCGATCCCTTTCACGCGGTACTGGAACGCGGTGACCAGCCCCTCGCCTGCAGTCAGCGCGCGTTCGAGCCGCCGGGGGAATTCGCCGCCGACATCGAGGGGCGAGACGAGATAGAGCTGCGTGCCAATGTCCTTCATCGGCGGACGCATAGCGCCGCGCGGCGTGCTCGACAAACGCCTGCTTACTTGCAGTCCGTTCGACCCGATCCGGCACAGGTCGAAGCGGACATGCACGCCTTCGCTTCGGTTTATGGTAAACAGGGTGTTGAAGGAGTGCTGCCGATGAACGTCTCTTTACCCGAACCCGCGTCGAAGGGCGCTCGCACCCTGCTCCGCGCCGCCCTTTCGGCCTTGGCCGGGCTGGCCGCGACGATGGCGGCCCCCGCTGCGGCGCAGAGCTATTTCGTGCCGGACGTCGCCATTTTCGAGCAGGTCGTGGTCGGCGAAGTCGAGGTCGCCCCCGTCTCCGTGTTTCGCGATACACGGTGCGCCGACATCCGCTTCTGCACGCGGGAGGACACGCTGATCGTCGGCGCTGTCGTAACCAACTACCGTGGCCAGTACGAAATCGTTCTCGAACTTGGCCGCCCGACCTATGTGCCGGGCGGCTTCCTTCTTCTTACCGGCTCCGCGACACGGCCCGCTTACCGCGGCGCGGTTCCCCTTTCGGAATACCGGCTGGATCTCGAATTCATACCGTTGCGGTTCGACTGATCCGCATCCGAGCTGTGGCGAGGCCTATCCCGCCATGCTCGCGCAGTGGATTTCCTCGATCGCCTCGTCCAGCGCTGTGTTGAAGCGGTGGTCGTCCATGTTCACGCGCAATTCCTCGAGCAGGGCGCGGCTGAAGCTTGCCACCATGCCGCTGTTCTTTTCGAGTTCCGCACACGCCTCGGGGCGCGAATAGCCGCCCGAAAGCGCCACGACGCGCAGCACCTTGGGATGGTCGACCAGCGCCTTGTACGTGTTGGGCTGCACCGGCAGGGTTAGCTTCCACATCACCTGCTCGCCGTCCGGCACGCGTTCGAGCTGGTCGAGCGCGTTCGAAAGCACCATCGCCTCGGCCGCGCTGCGGGTGTCGCTCTTCAGGCTGACTTCGGGTTCGAGGATCGGGGTCAGGCCGTGGCTCAGGATTGCGAGGCCGAAATCCATCTGTTGCTTGATGTTGTCGGCAACGCCCTTCTCGTCCGCTTCATGGATGACCGAGCGCATCTTCGTGCCGAACACGCCCAGTTCGCGCGCGCGGGCGCAGTTCTTCTCAAGGTTGGGCATCGGTTTCATCAATTGCGCGCCGTTTTCGGTGTCGTGCATGCCCTTGTCGACCTTCAGGAACGGCACGATCCCCTTGCCGGAGAGCCGTTCGGGGATCGGCATGCCTTCGGGATTGCATCCTTCCATCGTGCGTTCGAACAAAATCGCTCCAAGGACGCGTTCGCCGGTGAAGCTGGGGGATTCGACGATGCGGCAGCGCATTTCGTGGATCTTCGCGAACATTTCCTCTTCGCCGTCCCACTCGCTGTCCTCGACGCCGTAACCGCGCAGGGCCTTCGGCGTGGAGCCGCCCGACTGGTCGAGCGCCGCGATGAAGCCCCGGCCCTCGGCGATCTTGGCGGTCATTTCCTGTCTGTTCACGGCTGCTCTCCTGACAATTCAACGGGATCGTTCGTAGATGTCGCGCGCTTTAACCGGGCACCCTCCCCCCGGCAAGCCGCACCCGGCGAAGCCCGATACTCGTTTGGAAAAGGACCTGAATGCTCGACGAAACCCAGACCCGACTATGCGATGAAAGCCAGACCGACTTCAGCGATCTGAAAGCGCTCTTCATCAACTGCACGCTCAAGCGATCGCCGCAGGACAGCCATACCGACACGCTGATGGACATGAGCCGCGAGATCATGCGCAAGAGCGGGATTGCAGTCGATTCGATCCGCGCCGTCGACCACGATCTCCCGCCCGGCGTCTATCCCGACATGACCGAGCACGGGGCCGACAGCGACGAATGGCCGGACCTGTGGCCGCGCGTGAAGGCGGCCGACATCGTCGTACTCGGCACCCCGATCTGGCTGGGCGAGAAGAGCTCCGTATGCTCGCAGGTGATCGAGAAGTTCTACGCCCATTCGGGGCAGCAGAACGAGAAGGGTCAGTACATCTTCTACGGCAAGGTCGGCGGCGCTCTGATCACGGGGAACGAGGACGGGATCAAGCACTGTTCCGCCAGCATACTCTACGGCATGCAGCATGTCGGTTTCATGATCCCGCCGCAGGCCGATTCCGGCTGGGTGGGCGAAGCCGGGCCCGGCGCCTCCTACGGCGATGAGCAGGACGATGGCAGCCGCACAGGCTTCGACAACGATTTCACGCGCCGCAACACCACCTTCATGACCTGGAACCTGATGCACACGGCCCGCATGCTGAAGGACGCCGGCGGCATTCCGGCCTACGGAAATTCGATGGAGCTGTGGAACGAAGGCCTGCGCTTCGACGCGCCCAACCCGGAACACCGGCAGGGCGCCAAAGCCTAGCGTTTCGAAAGCCGCCGAATAATCCCGGTAAAGCTGAGCGCGGGTGCGCCGTCGGCGGTCGCGAGGCCGCGCACGAAGATCGTCTTTCCGCTGCCGCGCGTGACCTCGCCGCGCGCTTCGATCAGCACGTCCGGACCCGCGGCCCCGAGAAAATCGCCTGAAAGGTTCATCGTCACCCCCTGGTCAGCACCCAGCGCATCGGTGGCGATCGAGAACAGCGAGAAGTCGGCGAAGGTCAGCAGACAACCGCCATGGATGAACCCGGCACCGTTCATGTGGCGCGCCTCGGTACGGAACGCGCTGGTGAAGGCACCGTCGTCCTCGCGCCGCATGTAGAACGGCCCGGCGCGCGATTCGAAGGGATCGCCGTCCCAGTATCGCCATCCCGCGAACTCTCCCTCCTCGCAGCGAGCGAGGGCATCGAAGCCGGGGTATTCCTTGATCGGTTGGTTCATAGGTGCTTGCGACCCGAAGGTCCTGTCATCTCTCGTTTCGTATCAGCGCCACAATTGCAGCGAACGAATCGCCGCAGAGCGGCGTTCGTCCTGGTCCAGCGAGGCCAGGCTGCGTTCGACCAGTCGCCACCCACGGCGGACCCGTCCCTTGATCCACAGATCGCTCATGAGGAACGCGCCCTTCCATTCGCGGCCGCCTATGCGAAGTTCCAGATCGACCTGCGCGGTGAACCATGCCGATCGGCCATGGCGACGCGCACTGATCGTGCCGAAGCGATAGCGATCGAGGACCAGGCCGCTTTCGACAGCGGCCACGAAGCTCGGCCGGTCGAGAATATCGGGTGGGTTCGTTCCGAACATGACGATGGCGTCGGCCGCCATGAGCGTCTTCACTTCGCGTGTGCCGCCCGCCATCCACGCACGCATCAGCCGCGTTTCGAGCGTCTCGATCTCGGCTTCGATGTCAGCCATTTGCGGCGTGGAGCGCCTTGACGCCGGGCAGGTCCTTGCCTTCCATCCATTCGAGGAACGCGCCGCCCGCCGCTGAAATATAAGTGAAATTTTCGGTAACGCCCGCCTGCGCGAGCGCCGCGACGGTATCGCCGCCGCCCGCCACGCTGGTAAGCGATCCTTCCTGCGTCAGCGCCGCCGCCGTCCGGGCGAGCGCGACGGTCGCGCGATCGAACGGTTCGGTCTCGAAGGCGCCCAGCGGCCCGTTCCATACCACGGTGCGGCAGGTCTTCAGCACGTCGGCAAGCGCTTCGGTCGCCTGCGGGCCGATGTCGAGGATCATCTCGTCCTCCGCGACCTCGTGGACGTTGCAGGTGCGAAGGCTCTCGGGGTTGGCCGCGAACTCCTTCGCCACCGCGACGTCGTAAGGCAGATGCACGGTGCAGCCGGCATGGTCGGCCTCGTCGATGATCTTCGACGCGGTGTCGGTCAGGTCGTGTTCGGCGAGGCTCTTCCCCACATTCACCCCGCGCGCGGCGAGGAAGGTGTTGGCCATGCCGCCCCCGATGATGAGGTGCTGAACCTTGCCGACGAGATGTTCGAGCACTGCCAGCTTGGTCGAGACCTTGGCCCCGCCGACCACCGCTGCGACCGGATTTTCGGGATTGCCGAGCGCCTGGTCGAGCGCGGTGAGTTCCGCTTCCATCGCCCGTCCCGCATAGGCGGGGAGGAACTGCGCAATCCCCTCGGTCGAGGCGTGCGCCCGGTGGGCGGCGGAAAACGCATCGTTGACATAGAAGTCGCCGGACCGCGCCATGGCCTGTGCGAGGTTGGGATCGTTCTCCTCCTCCCCAGGCCAGAAGCGGGTGTTGTCGAGCAGGCCGATATCGCCCGGCCGCAATATTCCGAGCGCCTGATCGACGAGCGGTCCGGCGATCTCGGGTATGAACATCAGTTCCTTGCCGAGCACCCGCTCCACATCGCCCTGCACGAAGCTGGTGGAAAGGACCGAGGACCGCATCCCGCCCGGGCGTCCGTAATGGGCGAGCAACAGCACTTTCGCACCCTTGTCGGTCAGTTCGAGCAGCGTCGGTTTGACCGCTTCGACACGGGTCACGTCGGTCGCCGAGCCATCCTGCATCGGCAGGTTGAGATCGACGCGCACCAGCGCGACCTTGCCGGTCAGATCGTCCGGCAGGTCGTCGAGGGTTTTGAAATCGGGCACGATAAACTCCGTCGCGGCCGCGTCAGACCAGCTTGGCCATGACCCCGGCGGTGTCGATCATGCGGTTGGAAAAGCCCCATTCGTTGTCGTACCAGCTCACCACGCGGGCCAGCTTGCCTTCGAGAACGGCGGTTTCCAGGCTGTCGACCGTCGAACTGGCGGGCTGGTGATTGAAATCGGAGCTGACCAGCGGCTGATCGGTGTAGTCGAGCACACCCTTCATCGCGCCGTCGGCGGCCTTCTTCAGCGCTTCGTTCAGCTCGTCCACGCTCGTATCGCGGCCCGGGGTGAAGACCAAGTCGATGAGGCTGACGTTGGGGGTCGGTACGCGAACGCTCGACCCGTCGAGCTTGCCGTCAAGTTCGGGCAGGACCAGTCCGACCGCGCGCGCGGCGCCCGTGGTGGTCGGGATCATGTTCGCCGCGCCCGCCCGCGCCCGGCGCAGGTCCTTGTGGATCTGGTCCAGCATGCGCTGATCGTTGGTGTAGGAGTGGATCGTGGTCATGAAGCCACGCTCGATCCCGACGGTGTCGTTCATGACCTTCGCGACCGGCGCGAGGCAATTGGTCGTGCAACTGGCATTCGACACGATGTCGTCGTCCGCGGTAAGGCTCTCGTGGTTGACGCCGTAGACGACCGTCTTGGACACGCCTTTCGCCGGAGCGGAGATCAGCACACGCTTTGCGCCCGCCGAGATGTGCGGGCGAGCGTCCTCGTCGGACTGGAAGAAGCCGGTGCATTCGAGGACGATGTCGATGCCCATGTCCTTGTGCGGCAGCTTGCCCGGTTCACGTTCGGCGGTAACCGCGATCTCGCGCCCGTCGACGGTGATGCTGCTGTCGCCCGCGCTCACGTTTCCGCCAAAACGCCCGTGCACGCTGTCATGCGCGAACAGCAGGGCGTTCGCCTTGGCATCGGCAAGGTCGTTGATCGAAACAAGCTCGAGATCGTGATCGCTGCGTTCCAGGATAGCGCGCGCGACCAGTCGCCCGATGCGACCGAAACCGTTGATGGCAACCTTTGTGGCCATGTAAGAAACTCCTGTTTAGTCGTTCAAGATGTTCTGGATTTGCGGAACGATCGCGTCCGCCGTGAAGCCGAAATAGTCGAACAGGTCGCTCGCCGGAGCGGACGCGCCGAACCGGTCGAGCCCGATATTGAGGCCCTTGCGACCGGTATAGCGCTCCCAACCCATGGTCGCGCCCGCCTCTATCGAGATGATCAGAGCGTCGTCGGGGATAAGGTCGGCGCGGTAATCCGCAGGCTGCTCGTCGAACAGTTCGAGACACGGCATCGAGACGACGTCGGCCCCGATCGCGTGTTCCTCCAGCTGCTCGGCACATTCCATCGCCAGCGCGACTTCGGACCCCGTCGCGAGGAGGACCACCTGCCGCCGCGCCTTGGCCGGTCGCACCCGATAGGCCCCCTTGGCGCAGCGATTGCTTTCGCCGTCCCAGTCCTCGTCGCCCTCGCCGCGCAATTGCGGTAGGCCCTGGCGGGACAGAGCCAGGACGCTCGGCGTTTCCGGAGTCTGGAGCGCGAGCGCCCAGCATTCGGCGGTCTCGATGGCGTCGCAAGGGCGGAACACGTTGAGGTTGGGAATGAGCCGCAGGCTCATGACCTGCTCGATCGGCTGGTGCGTGGGGCCATCCTCGCCAAGACCGATGCTGTCGTGGGTCATGACATAGACGACGCCTGCCTGTTGCAACGCCGACAGGCGAATCGCGTTGCGGCAATAGTCGCTGAAGATCAGGAACGTCCCGCCGTAGGGGATTACGCCGCCATGCAGCGCCATGCCGTTCATCGCGGCGGCCATGCCGAATTCGCGAATGCCGTAATACACATACCGCCCCGACAGGTCGTCTGCGGTGATCGGGTCGGTGTGCGAGGTCTTGGTGTTGTTCGAGCCGGTAAGATCCGCCGAACCGCCGATCATCTGCGGTATCGCTTCGGTGAGCGGTTCGAGAGCGAGCTCGGACGCTTTCCGGGTCGCGACCTTGACCGGATCGGCAGCAAGCTTCTGGATGTGCGCCTGCAAGGCGGAGCCGGCGAGATCGCCGATTTCGTCCATGTGACGCTCGTAGGCATCGGCATGGTGGGAGTCGTCCAGGCGCTTCTCCCACGCGCCGAGCTCGTCACGGCCGCGATCGCCGGTCGATCGCCAGTCTGCGAGAATCTCGGAGGGTATGTCGAAGGGTTCGGCGTCCCAATCGAGGTTATCGCGTGCGGCGGCGATCTCTTCCGGACCGAGCGGCGACCCGTGGGTCGCGCTGGTGCCCTGTTTGTTCGGGGCGCCCTTGCCGATGACCGTGCGACACGCGACCAGCGAGGGCCGGTTGGCCTCCTTCGCTTCTTCGAGCGCGCGATCGATATCCTCGAAATCGTGGCCGTCGCATTCGACGATATGCCACCCCGTCGCTTCGTAACGGGCCTTTATGTTCTCGCTGGTCGAAAGGTCGGTGCTGCCGTCGATCGTTATGGCATTGTCGTCCCACAACACGATCAGCCGGTCGAGATTGAGGTGGCCTGCCAGCCCGATCGCTTCGTGATTGATGCCCTCCATGAGGCACCCGTCACCCGCGACCACCCAGGTGCGGTGATCGACGAGTTCGTCGCCGAATTTCGCGTTCAGGTGCCGCTCCGCGATGGCCATGCCGACCGCCATCGCCAGCCCCTGTCCAAGGGGGCCGGTGGTGCACTCGACCCCTTCGAGCAGAAAGTTCTCAGGATGGCCGGCGCACGGGCCGTTCAACTGGCGAAACTTGCGGATGTCGTCGATCGTCGGCTTGGCATAGCCGGAGAGATGCAGCAGCGAATAGATCAGCATCGAGCCGTGCCCGGCCGACAGCACGAACCGGTCGCGATCGTCCCAGTCTGGCCGCGCGGGGTCGAACTTCAGGTGCCGGTCCCACAGCACCGTCGCGACGTCGGCCATGCCCATGGGCATGCCGGGATGACCCGAATTGGCTTCCTGAACGGCATCCATGGCGAGAGCGCGGATGGCATTCGCCATGGGCTGGAGGCGTTCGGGATCGATCGTCATGTGCGCGCGTGGCTCCTGCTGAGGCGTCGAAGCGACGCCGCCGCCGGCGGGTTGCAGGTCGCCCTCGCAAGTGGCCACCGCGATTCGACCCGTTGCTCCGGTCGGCGAAAGCCATTGCCGAGCGGTGTGGGAAGGTCAACCATTCGCCCCCGACCCGCGCGCGTTGCGGCACCGGCTCGATGCTGGCTCGCAGAAGCTTGGGTACTTATCAACAGAGCACGACAACGCTTTGCGAGGGCACGATTTTGTCGATAATCCTTGCGGGGAAATGAGCATGACCCGGATCGAATCGGCGATAGCGCGGATCGACGGCGCCCTGGCGCGGATCGATGCAGCGCAGCAGAGCGCCCCTTTCACGCACCCGGCGTCCGACGCGACCGACGCATCGTCCCTCGCCTCTGCCCACGAAAAACTGCGCGGTGAGGTCGAAAGCGCCCTCGTCGAAATCGATGCGCTGATCGCGGATCTGGAGGGGTGAGGGAATGAGCGAGGTTCGCATCACTGTCGGCCCGAAAAGCTACACCATCGGCTGCGATCCCGGCGAGGAGGACAAGATCGCTCGGCTGGGTACGATGATCGACGAATTTTACGCCAAGCTCGGATCCGCCCGCTCGACGTCGGAGGCGAACAACCTCGTCTTCGCGGCGCTTTTCGTGGCCGATGCCTTGGAAGAAGCAAATGCGGCGAAGGCCCCATCTCCATCCGAAAGCATGCCCGGCGGGGACACTGGCCTTGCAGAACGGCTCGAGGCGCTTGCCGAGCGTGCGGAGCGAATGGCAGTTGCGCTTGAAGGCGGCGAAGCAAACGCCTAAATCGTTGAATGGCGGGACTGCCCGGCACGAGCCAAACGAAAATCCCTGCGGCTATAAGCAATCCAAGGGAGCTGTCCCTGTCTGGGCCCACCAGTTCGGCTGTAGGGCTTGGATATACGGCACCCACCTGACGTTTTTGTCGTCAGAGGATTTCACGGCAACGACCCATGGTGGTTCCGCCACTTCCCGAATGTCGGCCCAAGAGCGTGGACGGTGATCGCGCGTCGGCGGAGCAACAGGTGGCGCAATCTTGAACAAGTCGGACCTGAGAACATTCTTGCGTCAGGAGCGCCGGGAGCACGTTGCGGCCCAGTCGCCCGCCATCCGTGCACTCCTGTTCAATCGCCCGCCGGCCGCCCTTGCGGCGCGGATTGCCCCGGACGTCGTGATCGGCCTTTACCATGCGAGCCAATACGAGGCTCCGACGCAGGGCTATGCGCAGTTCTTCCTCGAAACGGGGCACGACATCGCCCTGCCGCATTTTTCGGACGGCGAGGCGGCAATGACCTTTCGCCGCCATGTCGATCCGCTGGGGGAAACCGATCTGGAGCCTGGTCCGTTCGATATCGCACAATCGTCGGAGGATGCGGCGGAACTTGTGCCGGACGTTATCTTCGTGCCCTTGCTGGGCTTCACGGCGGAGGGTGGACGGATCGGACAGGGCGGCGGGCACTACGATCGCTGGATGGCCGCCCACCCCGAGGCCCGCGCCATCGGTCTTGCGTGGGACGTCCAGCTGCTGGACACCCTGCCGCTGGAACCGCACGACCGGTTGTTGCATACCATCGTCACACCCACGCGTATCTACGAAGTCGGCTGACGGACCGCGCAGCCGCCCGCGCCCACTGGCCACCGGAGGATAGCTGCCCCATGCGAGACACCCCGACCTGGCGCATCCCGTTCGGCATCATCGGCCTCTTCATCGCGCTGATGGTCTACGGCATCGTCATCGCGCGATATGCGCCGGAACTCATCGGCGACTGGCCGGGCCTGGCGCAAGCGGTCGTCTACCTGATCCTCGGCCTGATCTGGTTGCTGCCGCTCAAGCGGTTCCTGATCTGGATGGAAACCGGCCGATGGAGCGCGCCAGCCTCCGCGGAGCCGGCCCCTGAAAACGACGCGCGGTCGCGCTGATGCCGGAGCTTCCGGAAAACGAAACCCAGCGCCTGACACTCGAAGACGCCTGCCTGAACCGGACCATCGAGAAAGCCGAGCTGGGCAACGACACCGGTTACATCGAACTGCCGGGCTCCAACGAACTGGGCCGGTTGAAGGGCCGCCAATTCACCGAGACCCGGCGCCATGGGAAGAACGTGTTCGCCGGTTCGCGGTCCGGCCCGTGGATCGCGGTCCACTTGGGCATGACCGGCTGGCTCATCCCGTTCGACGCACCCGACGATGCGCCCGACTATACCAAGTTCCTCATCACGTTCGAGGGCGATCGCCGCCTCGCCTTTCGCTGCCCGCGCAAGTTGGGTCACGTTCGCGTGATCGACGACCCGGACGAATACATCGCCGCCGAAAACCTCGGCCCCGACGCGCTCGACATCAGCGAAGATGCCTTTCGCGAAGCGATCGGGAGTGGGCGCGGCGCGATCAAGTCCGCGCTGATGAGCCAGTCCAAGATGGCCGGTATCGGCAATCTTTGGTCGGACGAAATCCTGTTCGAGGTCGGCCTCCATCCCGAAGCGAAGGGAACCGACCTCCCGGACGACAAGATCGGCGAGATGTTCGAGGCCATGCGGGCGAAGCTGAACAAGGGTGTCGAGGTCAAGGCCGACTATGCGAAGCTGCCCTCCGACTGGCTGATCCCCAATCGCGAGGAAGGCGGCGACTGTCCGCAGTGCGAGGGCACGATCATGCGGACCAAGGTGTCCGGTCGGTCGGCCTTTCACTGCGACACGCACCAGACATAGCCCGCGGCGCCTCGGCGCAAGAAACAGGAACGGCCGCGTCGCCAATGGCGAGCGGCCTGTTCCCGATCTCAAGAAAATCCCAAGTGGCGCGAGTGACGGGACTCGAACCCGCGACCTTCGGCGTGACAGGCCGACACTCTAACCAACTGAGCTACACCCGCGCATCTTGGCGGTCAGCGCCTCTTGGGAAGCAGCGCCACTAAGGCAGCCGCTGGGCCCTGTCAACGCTTGCGCGCGCCGAAGGGCAAACTTTATTCGCCCCTCAATCCGACAGCAGCAAAACCGGCGTTTCGATCAGCTTTTTGACCTCCTGGATGAAGCTTGCCGCATCGTATCCATCCACCACGCGGTGATCGCAGGAAATCGAGATATTCATCAGCTTGCGCTTCTCGATCCGCTCGTGGCCGTCGGGTCCGGTCACGTACATCGGCCGCTCGATCATGCGGTTGGGACCGATGATCGCAACCTCCGGGCGGTTGATGACGGGGGTGGTCGCGACACCGCCCAGCGGGCCGAGCGAGGTGACCGTCAGCGTCGAACCGGAAAGCTCGTCCGACTTCGCCGACCCGTCGCGCGCGGCTTCGGCGAGGCGCCCGATCTCGTTCGCGAGCTGCCACAAATTGCGCGCCTGCGCATCGCGGATCACCGGAACCATCAGGCCGTTGTCGGTCTGTGTCGCCATGCCCAGATGCACCGCACCGTGGCGGGTCACGACGTTCGCCTCGTCGTCGTAACGCGCGTTGATCATCGGGAAGTCCGGGATCAGCTTGCAGATCGCGGTGATCAGCAATGGCAGCATGGTGAGCTTCGGCTTGTCGCCGCGCGCGCTGTTCAGGTCCGCGCGCATCCGCTCCAGCTCGGTGACGTCGCATTCCTCGACATAGGTGAAGTGCGGGATGTTGCGCTTCGCCGCGCTCATGTTCTGGGCGATGCGCTTCCTGAGGCCGATGACCTTGATCGCCTCGTCCTCGCGCGCCCCGCCGGCGGGCGAAAAGCCGCCGCCGGAATTGTAGGCGATGAACTGGTCGAGATCGCCGTGGCGCACGCGCCCGTCCTCGGCGGGTTTCACCTGCGCGAGATCAACGCCGAGATCCTTCGCCCGCTTGCGGACCGCAGGCGATGCGAGAACCTTCTGTGAGCTTTCGTCAGACTTCTTGCCGACCGGCTGTTTCGGCGCAGGCTTCGGGTCCGCTTCCATCGCATCGTCGGCGTCGGAGGGATCGGGGTTCTCGACCTCGATCCGCTCCTCGATATCCTCGTCCTTCGGCGCGGGAGCCGGGGTCGGGGCAGGTTCCGGAGCATCGGCCTCGGCAGCCGCCTCGTTCTCTTCCTCGACGTCGTCGGGCACTTCGCCCTCCACCTCGATCACCAGCAGCATCGATCCGACGGCGATCGTGTCGCCGACTTCGCCCGCGACTTCGAGCACCTTGCCATCGACCGGGCTTTCGATGTCGATCGTCGCCTTGTCGGTCATCACGTCGACGAGGTGCTGGTCCTCGCCGATGGTGTCGCCGACCGCGACGTGCCATTCGACGACTTCCGCCTCGGCCACGCCTTCGCCCACGTCGGGCATGTTAAATGTGAACTTCGCCATTCGCGTCAGTCCTTGAGAATTGCGTCGATGGCCTCGCCGATGCGGACGGGGCCGGGGAAATAGGCCCATTCGAGGCTGTGGGGATAGGGCGTGTCGAAACCTGTTACCCGCTCCACCGGCGCTTCGAGATGGTAGAAGCAGCGCTCGGTAACCAGCGCCGAGAGTTCGGCGCCAAAGCCGCTGGTGCGCGTCGCCTCGTGAACGATCAGGCAGCGCCCGGTCTTTTTCACCGAAGCCTCGATCGCCTCGATATCGAGCGGGACGAGCGTGCGCAGGTCGAGGATGTCCGCGTCCACGCCCTTGTCGCGGCACACCGCCTCGGCGACGTGGACCATCGTGCCATAGGCCAGCACCGTCAGCGCCTCGCCTTCGCGCACCATGCGCGCCTCGCCCAGCGGGATGCGGTAATAGCCTTCGGGAACGATGCTCTGGTCGTGCTTCTTCCACGGTTCGACCGGCTTGTCGTAAAAGCCGGAAAACGGCCCGTTGTAGATACGCTTCGGCTCGAAGAAGATCACCGGATCATTGTCCTCGATCGCGGCGATCAGCAGGCCTTTCGCATCGTAGGGGGTCGAGGGGATCACCGTCTTGAGGCCCGAGACATGGGTGAAGAGGCTCTCCGGGCTTTGCGAGTGCGTCTGTCCGCCGAAAATGCCGCCGCCAAAGGGCGAGCGCACCGTCATCGGCGCGATATACTCGTTGGCCGAGCGATAGCGCAGCCGCGCCGCTTCGCTGATGAGCTGGTCGAGCCCGGGATAGATGTAATCGGCGAACTGGATTTCGGGCACCGGGCGAAGGCCGTATGCGCCCATCCCCACCGCAGCGCCGATAATGCCGCATTCGTTGATCGGGGTGTCGAACACGCGGGTCTTGCCGTGCTTTTCCTGCAGGCCCGCCGTGCAGCGGAACACCCCGCCGAAATAGCCGACATCCTCGCCCATCACGACCACGTCGGGATCGCGTTCGAGCATGATGTCGAGCGCTTCGTTGATCGCCTCGATCATGTTGACCCGCCGCTCGGCCGGGGCCTCGGCGTCAGTCTGTTCTTTCGTTTCGGCGCTCATTCCCACGGCCTTTCTTCGCCGAACTTGACCTTGCGCTCGTGCATCGCCTGGTCGGCCTGTTCCTTGAGATGCCAGGGCAGGTCCTCGTACACATCCTCGAACATGGTGCGGAAAGGATGGTGGAGGCCGTGGCCCAGGATCCCGTTCTTCTCGGCCTCCTTGGTCGTCTTCTTGACCCGTTCGGCACACTCCCTGTCCATTTCCTCCTGACGCTCCTCGTCCCATTCGCCGATCGCGATCAGGTGGTTCTTGAGCCGCATGACCGGATCGCCGAGCGGCCATTCCTCGCGCTCCTGCGCGCTGCGATAGCCGCTGGGATCGTCGGAGGTGGAATGCCCCTCGGCGCGGTAGGTAAAGTATTCGATCAGCGTCGGACCATGGTTCGCCCGCGCCCGGTTCGCCGCCCAGCGCTGCGCGGCGTAGCAGGCGAGCGCATCGTTGCCATCGACCCGCAGGCCCGCAAGGCCATAACCCAGCGCCCGCGCGGCGAAGGTCGTGCGCTCCGCCCCCGCAAAGCCCGAAAAGCTCGAGATCGCCCACTGGTTGTTGATGACGTTGAGGATGACCGGCGCGTTGTAGACGGTCGCGAAAGTGCAAGCGGAATGGAAGTCCCCCTCCGCCGTCGAACCCTCGCCCACCCAGGTTGCGGCGATGCGGCTGTCGCCCTTGATCGCGCTCGCCATTGCCCAGCCTACGGCCTGCGGGGTCTGGGTCGCGAGATTGCCGGAAATGCTGAAAAAGCTGTGCTCCCGGCTCGAATACATGATCGGCAGCTGGCGGCCCTTCAGCTTGTCGCCCTTGTTCGAATAGATCTGGTTGATCATCTCGATCAGTGGATAGCCGCGCGCAATCAGCACACCCTGCTGGCGATAGCTGGGGAACACCATGTCGTCGCTCGCCAGCGCCATGGATGCGGCAACACTGGTCGCCTCTTCCCCGGTGCACTTCATGTAGAAGCTGGTCTTGCCCTGTCGCTGCCCGCGGAACATCCGCTCGTCGAACGCACGGACCAGCGCCATGTGGCCGAGCATGGTGCGAAGCGTATCAGGATCGAGCTTCGGATCCCAGGCCCCGTGTGCCTTGTCGTCCTCGCCCAGCACCCGCACGAGTCCGTAGGCGAAATCCTTCATCTCCGCCGGATCGACGCTTTCGTCAGGGCGCGGCTGCTTCCCGGCCTCGCCGATATCGACGTCGGAGAAGTCGACCGTGTCGCCGGGCCGGTACTTGGGTTCGGGCACGTGGAGCGCCAGCGCGGGACGGTTGCCGCCTTCGGGTGTGGGGCTGTCGGCCGGATCGGCCATGCGGGCGCTCTCCCAGTTGGATCGCCGCCGCGTTTCGCAAGGGCGTGCAATCGTGTGCGTATGCGTTGCTATCGGGCGGCTGGTTATTTCAGCGTCCGAGGGCGGTCAAGCGTTCCCGCAGGCCCGTTTGTCAGACCGCAACAGGGGCCTTGATCGGTGGGTGCGGGGCGTAATCATGCACCACGAAATCACCGATCCGGTAGTCGAATATTGTTTCGGGCTTCCGCACGATTTCCAGCGTCGGACGCCCGGACGGCTTTCGAGAGAGCTGCTCCTCGATCAGATCGGCGTGATTGAGATAGAGGTGCGTGTCCCCTCCCATCCAAACGAGCTCGCCCGCCTGCAGGTCGGTCTGCTGCGCCATCATGCGCGTCAGCAGCGCGGCCGACCAAAGGTTGAACGGCAGGCCGAGGGCAACGTCGCAGCTGCGCTGATAGAGCAGGCAGTTGAGCCGCGCTTCGCTCCCCTCGCCCTCGACGTGGAACTGGTAGGTCTTGTGACAGGGCGGCAGCGCCATCCGGTCGAGCTCGGCGACGTTCCAGCCCTCGATGATGTGGCGGCGGCTGGCGGGGTTCGCCCGCAGGCTTTCGATTACCTCCCGCACTTGGTTGATGCCCTCCCCTTCCTCGTAAAGACCGTCGGGGCGATAGCGATAGGTCGGCCAGTCCACCCATTGCTTGCCATATACAGGGCCGAGATCGCCCCAGCGGCGCGCGAAATCCTCGTCATCGGCGATGCGCTGCACGAAGTGATCCAGCGTCAGGTCGTCACCCGTTTCCTTTACGTAGCGTGCGTGCGGCCACTCGTTCCAGATCTTCACGCCCTGAAGCACCAGCGGGCGGATATTGGTGTCACCAGTGAGGAACCACAGCATCTCGCGCGTCGCGGTCTTCCAATAGACCCGCTTCGTCGTGAGCAGGGGCATGGCGCCGTCGCCAAGATCGAACCGCAGTTGCGCGCCGAATATCGAGCGCGTGCCGATACCGGTGCGATCGACCCGCTCGCTCCCGTGCGCCCAGATGCGCTGCATGAGGTCGAGATATTGGCGTTCGGGATGTTCGCTCATACGCAGCGGGCCTAGCGCGAAATTGCCCGCTTGCCACCCCGGCAATCCACACCTATAGCGCGCGCCTTGCCTCGACCCGCATGGGGCGTGAAGCCCTGCGGGACCGACACGGTCGGGGAGTAGCTCAGCCTGGTAGAGCACTGTCTTCGGGAGGCAGGGGCCGGAGGTTCGAATCCTCTCTCCCCGACCAATTTTCGTCCTGCTATGCCGCGAACGGGCCCCCGCGCGCCCTCAAACCAATCGGCCTGCCGCCAGGCCGAGCGCGATGGTCAGCAGTCCGAGACCCAGCGAGAGCAGCACCCGCAGCTGCAGGAAATCCCGCGCCGCATAGCCCAGCGTTCTGTCGACCAGCGGCGACAGCAGGATGAGTGCGCCGAGATATAGCAGCGCCGGGCCGGGCCATTCCCAGCCGAAGGTCCATGGAAGGAAGAGGGCAACCGCCAGCAGGCTCGGCATGACCGCAATCAGGTATGCTCCCGCGCCGCCTCGACCGCTTTGCAGGGCCTGCCCCCACCAGACGCCGCCGAGGAAGCTGAAGATCGCCGCAGCATAGGCGAAACCGCCGGCTAGCGCGCTGTAGGCGTATTCATGCCCTATCAGCACCAGCACGAGGCAGAATATCTGCGGCAGCACTCCGGCATAGCCGAGCCAGCGCGCGGCGGGCGTCAGCGAGTGTGTCCCGTCCCGTTTATCATCCATGTGGCGGCAAACCGAGGACGCCTGCGCCCGGTTCCCGAGAGGCTGTTGCAGGGCGCGCGCGATTGGGGCACCACGCCGGCATGAACCTGTTCGATCTTTCGGGCCATGTCGCGATCGTCACTGGCGGCAATAGCGGCCTAGGCCTCGCTATGGCCCGTGGTCTTGCGAAATCGGGCGCGCATGTCGCGATCTGGGCGCGCGACCCGCAGAAGAACGAAGCGGCCCGCTGCGAACTCGATGCACTTGGCGCAGGAAAAGTGTTCGCGTGCGAATGCGACGTGGCGGATGAACCGGGCATCGAAACGGCGATGGCCGCAACCCTAGATGCGCTGGGGCGGGTCGATTCCTGTTTCGCCAACGCCGGGCGTTCAGGCGAAGGTACGCGCATCCCCGATATGACGGCGCAGGGCTGGGACAACGTGATGGCAGTCAATGCGCGCGGTCCCGCGCTCACCTACAAACACGTGACCCGCCACATGATCGCTCGCGCGGAAAGCGGCGATCCCGGCGGAAAGCTGATTGCGACGTCTTCCGGCCAGTCGATCATGGGGGTGAACAAGAGTTCGGACTATGCCGCATCCAAGGCAGCTCTGAACGGGCTGACGCGCGGCGCGGCGTACGAGCTGGCGCGCTATTCCATAACCGCCAACGCGATCCTGTTCGGTTTTTACGAAACCGGCCTGACCGCGAAGGCCAATCCCAAGTTTGCCGAATGGATGGCAAAACGCATCCCGGTCGGGCGTCCCGGCGATCACGAGGGCGTGGAGGGTCTGGCCGTGTTCCTCGCATCCCCGCATAGCGACTACATCACCGGGCAATGCCTTCCGGTCGATGGAGGATTGAGCATTAGCTGAACCGGCGGGCGCTCCGAACGCCCCTGCAAGCATTTGGTTCCGTTGAACTTTCGCGGAACTCGGCGGCCGGGTTATCCGTTAAATGGGCACAAGCGGCGAGGCCCCCAAGGCTCCATTCCGCGAACATAACCGAACCCAAGGATACCAAGAGATGCTCGAACTCATTACCCTGATCGCCACGATCCTCATTCCGCCGCTTGGCGTTGCACTAAAGAAGGGTCTCAGCACCGATTTCTGGATCAACCTCGTGCTGACGCTGCTCTTCTTCGTTCCCGGCCTGATCCACGGGATCTACGTCAACTATCTCAAGGGTGGCGGTCGCGCCATCGCCTAACGCATCGACACCTTGATCTTCGATTGAGCGGCACGGGCCCGGGTTCATCCCGGGCCCGCGTCGTTTGTGGGCGGGATAAATCACGCCATCGCATCGTTCGAAGAGCATGGATCGTATATCGAACAGCAACGACACTGGGCGGGCTGGATGAGCGACGACGATTTCGATGATGAATTTCGCGACCGACCGGAAGATCGCGGACGCCAGCGCGCGGTTCCTTCGGGTCGCATGGCGCGGCTAGGCACGTTCGGGCGGCTCGTCGGCGGGGTCGCCGGCGGAATGGCCGCCGAAGGTGCACGGCGCCTGACCAGCGGCGAACGGGTCAACGCCCGCGATCTCGTCCTAACGCCCGGCAACGTTCAGCGCATGACCGATCGCCTGTCGCATCTTCGCGGCGCGGCGATGAAGATGGGTCAGATGATCAGTCTCGATGCGGGCGATTTCCTGCCAGACGAGCTTTCGAAGATTCTTGCAACGTTGCGCGACCAGGCGAATTTCATGCCGACCCGCCAGCTGGACCAGGTGCTGAGGGCGGAATGGGGGCCGGACTGGCGGCGCCAGTTTCGCTGGTTCAACCCTCGCCCCGTCGCTGCGGCGAGCATCGGGCAGGTGCACAAGGCGCTGACCCGGGATGGCGAGCTGCTGGCGATCAAGGTCCAATATCCGGGCGTTGCCAAGAGCATCGACAGCGATGTCGACAACGTGATGACGCTGCTGCGGCTCGCCGGGTTCGCTCCGCCCGAACTCGAAGTCGACAAGCTGCTCGCCGCTGCGAAGACGCAATTGCACGAGGAAGCGGATTACCACCGCGAAGGCGAGCAGATGGAACTGTATCGCGAGCGGCTGGCAGATACAGACGGCTTCGTCGTACCGCGCCTGCACGAAGAGCTGACGCGCGGCTCGATCCTCGCAATGAGTTTTGAGGAAGGGGTCTCGATCGAAACGCTGGCCGAAGAGCCGCCGGAACAGCGCGACGAGGTTTTCGCGCGATTGCTACGGCTGGTTGCGCGCGAACTCTTCGGATTCGGCGTCATGCAGACCGATCCCAATTTCGCCAATTTCCTCTACCGGCGCGAGACCGGGGAGATCGTGCTCCTCGATTTCGGGGCCTGCCGCCCGGTCGATCCCGCGGTCGCAAATGGATACCGCGCGATGTTGCACGCCGGACTCGAAGGCAATCGCGAACAGGTGCTGCAGGCGACCATCGATGCCGGTTTCATGATGCCAGTCGTCGCGGAAAAGCATCCGGAACGGGTCAATCGGATGATCGACATCATCATCCACGAAATGCGCGAGGACAAGCCCTTCGATTTCGGCGACCGGGCATTCGTCCCGCTCCTTCGCGACGAAGGCTATGCCATTGCGCAGGACAAGGAGACCTGGGCGTTCCCACCGGTCGAAACGCTGTTCGTCCAGCGCAAGGTCAGTGGGACCGCTCTGCTCGGCGCGCGGCTGAAGGCAAAGGCCAACGTCCGACGGATCACGGAGGACGTGCTGGAAAAAACCGCGCCCTCCCCTGTCCCGCATCCCGGATCCCTGACCTAGTCCGCTTCTGACTCCATCTGCTGCTCGGCAATCCACATCTCGATATGCTGATCGAGCACGGATAGCGGGATCGAGCCGTTTTCCAGCACCGCATCGTGGAAGGCACGCAGGTCGAAATCGGACCCGAGCGCTTCTTCCGCCCGCGCGCGCAGTTCGCGGATTTTCAACTCTCCCACCTTGTAGGCAAGTGCCTGTCCGGGCCACGTCATGTACCGGTTGACCTCCGCATCGACATTTCCCGGCGTCAGCGCGGTGTTGTCGAGCATGTAGTCGACGGCCTGCTGCTTGCTCCAGCCCTTGGAGTGCAGCCCGGTATCGACGACGAGGCGGGTTGCGCGCCACATTTCGTACGACAGGCGGCCCATCTGCTTTGCCGGCGTGTCGTACAGACCCATTTCGATCCCGAGCCGCTCGGAATACAGTCCCCACCCTTCCACAAAGGCGGTGAAGAACGTGCCGTTGGCGCGCAGCGGATGGATGTCGAGTTCCTGTTGCAGCGCGATCTGGTGGTGATGTCCGGGCACCGCTTCGTGAACGCCGAGGGCCGGCAGCTCCCACAGCGGGCGCTGGTCGAGCTCGGTCGTGTTGATGCGATAGATGCCGGGCTGCCCGGTCTCGAGGCTGCCGGGTTCGTAATAGGCGGTGGTATTGCCCGGAGCGCTGGCGGCGGGGATCGGCTCGACCGTGTAGGGCTGGCGCGGCAGCGTGCCGAACAGTTTGGGCATGTGCCCGTCGATCTCTTTCGCCAGGGCGGCGACGTATTGGGCGTATTCCTCGACATCGGTCATGTAATATTGCGGATCGGTGCGCAGGTGCTCGATGAAGGCCTCGCGCGTGTCGAACCCGGCTTCGGTGGCCACCGTTTCCATTTCGGCGCGGATGCGGGCAACCTCGGACAGGCCGAGCTCGTGCACCTCGTCAGGCGTCATGTCGGTTGTGGTGAAGCTGCGCACGCGGTAGCCGTAATATTCCTCACCCTGCGGTGTCGCGAGAATGCCGGGAATGCCCGTGCGGCAGTTCTGGGCATATTCCTCGGTGTAGAAGGCGAGGAAGTCACGATAGGCGGGGGTCACGTCGTTCTCGATCGCCTGACGCGCGGCAAGGCTCAGGTCTTCCCATTCCTCTTCGTCGATCGAGTTCGGACGCTCGCCCGCGAACGGCTGCCAGAACGGCGACTGGGTGTAGTCGTCCACGACTTGCTGGCCGATCCTGTCCTCGAACCCCTCCATCGGTTCGCACGGCTGCGTGAGCCCTTGCGCTACGGCCTCGCGACTGCGTTCGATACCTTGCTGGTTGACCTCGCCAAACGCGCTCAACCGATCGACATAGCTGCGGTAATCGGCGGCGGTGAAGAACGGGGAGCGATAGGGCAGCGATGCGAAGCCGGAGAACCACCCCCCGCGATTGGTGAAGAGCACATACCGGGTCTGCGGATACGCGCTCGCCGCGATCGCGTCCTCGAAACTGGTCTCGAGAACAGCGTAATCGATCTGCAGGTCGCGCGGCAGCGCATCTTCGTCGATCTGCTGCAACCGGGCGAGATATTCGCGTGTTTCGGCGATCTGGCGGTCGTACTCGGCCAGCGACAGGTCGCCCAGTTGCCCGTCTCCGCGCCGGTCTCCGATACTGGTCGCCAAGGTGGGAGAAGCATCGAGCGTCGATTGCCACACCTCTTCGCGCAACGCCTCGTAATCCTCGACCGGACCGGCAAGAGCCGGTCCCGCCATCGCCATGACGAGCGCAAGTCCCGAAACCATCGTGCGCATCATATCCCCTTTTCGATCCTGTTCGATTTCTTGTCTTGTTAGCGCGATCTGCCTAGCATCGCCAGCATGTCGCAAAACGACACAGCAACGCCCTCGGTCCTGTTCGTATGCCTCGGCAATATTTGCCGTTCACCGATGGCCGAAGGGGCTTTTCGCGCGGCCGCCGAAAAAGCGGGACTGGACGTGCGCGTCGATTCCGTGGGGACCGCCGATTACCACATCGGTGCCCCGCCCGACCCGCGCGCCATCGCCGCCGCACGTTCGCATGGCGTCGATATTTCCGGGCTCGAAGGGCGGCAGTTAGCGGCCAGCGATTTTCGTGATTTCACCCACATCTTCGCACTGGACCTTGCCAACCTGGAGGGCATTCGGTCGCGCGAACCGCGTCATTCGACAGCGCAGGTTGCGATGCTGCTCGATGCAATGCCCGGGCAGCGCGGCGAAGCGATCATCGATCCCTATCATGGCGACGATGCCGGGTTCGAAGCTTGCTGGCAATCGATCGACGAAGCGGTCGAAGCGCTCGTCGCCCGCTTCGCGAAGGACGGCGCCGCAGCCCGGTTCTAGCCGCCGCGCAGCAACTGCACGCCCCAGTCGCGCTCGAACAGATAGAGCAGGATCCGCGCCGCTTCGCCCCGATCGCTGGTGAGGCCCCCGTCGCGATCGATCAGCAGGCGGGCATCGGCATGGGCGACCGGCAGCAAGCGCTGCACCTGGTCGAGGTCGGCGATCCGGAACGCCGCTTCACCCGATTGCCGGGTGCCGAGCAACTCGCCTCCGCCGCGCAGTTCAAGGTCTTCCTCGGCGATGCGAAAACCGTCCTGCGTCTCGCGCATGAGAGCAAGGCGCCTGCGACCGGTCTCCGACAGTTCGTTGCCGCGCAGCAGCAGGCAGGTCGACTTCTCGCTCCCCCGCCCGACGCGACCGCGGAGCTGGTGCAATTGCGCGAGGCCAAAACGCTCGGCCTGCTCGATGACCATCAACGTGGCCGAGGGCACGTCGACCCCGACTTCGATCACCGTGGTCGCGACCAGAAGGCCCGCGCCGCCCGATGCGAACCGCTCCATCGCGGCGTCCTTCACCTCCGGGTCTAGCTGGCCGTGCACCATTACGACGGTGTCGCCGAACCGCTCCTTGAGCGCCGCGTAGCGCGCTTCGGCAGCGGCGATGTCCTCCCCGCCTCCCGGTCCGGTGGTCTCGCGCACCATCGGGCACACCCAATAAGCCTGTTGGCCGCTGGAAAGGTGGCGTTCGATGCCCGCGACAACGTCCTCGATCCGCTCCTGCGGCACGACGCGCGTGTCGATGGCCTGCCGCCCCGGCGGCAGTTCGTCGAGCCGGCTGACGTCCATTTCGCCATACTGGGCGAGCGTAAGGCTGCGCGGGATCGGCGTCGCCGTCATGGCCAGCGTATGCGGCGCGCGGCGACCCTTCCCCGCCAGCGCCAGCCTTTGCGCAACGCCGAAGCGGTGCTGCTCGTCGATCACCACAAGGCCAAGGTCGCGGTAGCCGACCGTCTCCTGAAATATCGAATGCGTGCCGACCACGATATCGATCGACCCGTCGAGCAGCCCCATCAGGATACTCTCGCGTTCGCGCCCCTTCGCCCGCCCGGTGAGCAGCGCGACCTCTGCTCCCGTAGGGGCCGCCATCGCGCGCAGGGTCTCGAAATGCTGGCGCGCGAGGATTTCGGTCGGAGCGAGCATGGCCGCCTGCTTTCCGGCCTCGACCGCGATCAGCATAGCTTCGAGCGCGACAACCGTCTTGCCTGCCCCGACATCGCCCTGCAGCAGGCGCAACATCGGCGCTTCCTGCTGCATGTCGCCCTCGATTTCGGTGATCGAGCGACGCTGCGCGCCCGTCATTTCGAACGGCAGGCGCAACTTGTCGCGCAGGCGGCGGTCCCCTTTCAGTGCCTGTCCCTTTCGGCGGCGCCCCTCGGCCTTGACCAACAGCAGAGCGAGGCTGTTCGCCAACAATTCGTCATAGGCGAGCCGATCGCGCGCCGCGCTGTTCTCGCCCTTGTGGGCAAGATGCAGGGCATCGCGCCAATCGGGCCATCCGTTCTGTTCGAACTGGCCGCTTTCGATCCATTCGGGCAGCTGCGGCAGTCGGTCCAGCGCCTGCGAAACAAGCGCGGCAACCTTGGGCTGCGTCAATCCTTCGGCCAGCGAATAGACCGGCTCGCTCATGCGGGCGAGATGGGCCGCGCTTTCGGTTTCGACGTGGTCGGGATGAACGATCTGCAGCATGTCGCCATAGCGATCGAGCCGCCCGGCCACCCAGCGCTTCTCCCCCACCGGAAGCTGCTTTTTCGCGGTATAGGAGGCGCGCCCGAAATAGGTGAGCGCGCAGATATTGCCGACCTCGTCCTGCGCCAGCACCCGGTAGGGCCCGCGCCCCGGATTGTAAGGCGCACGGTGTTCGGTCGGCGTCAGCGCGACGATCACCTGCTCCCCCTCCGCACCCTCGTCCAGGTTCGCGATCGCGCGGCGCGTGACGAACCGGTCGGGCAGGTGGTAAGCGACGTCCCTCACCCGTTCGAGCCCGAGCTTGGCAAGCGGTTTGGCCAGTTTCGGCCCGACTCCGTCGAGCTCTCGCGTTTCCACGAACAGGGGATTGAGTATGGCAGGACGCATGACGTCTGCGAGCCTATAGCCGCTTGCGCGCGTCAGGCGAGTGTCTTACCTCGCCTCTCGATGAACGATATGCCCACTTTCGATCAAAGGCTCGCCCGGGCGAAGTTTCGCGCCTGGCACCGTGGCACGCGCGAAGCCGATTACATGATCGGCGGGTATTTCGATCGCTACCATGCCGATTGGGGCGAGGACGAGATGGCCTGGTTCGAAGACCTGCTGGCCGAGGACGACGTCGACATCATGGCCTGGGGCCTTGGCACGCAGGCCGTCCCGGCGCGCTTCGAAGGTCCGATGATCGAGGCGATGCGCAAGCTCGACTACGTCGATATCCCGCGCTAGGGCCGCGCGCCCGGCACAATCGTCGGGAACGCCTGTGCCCTGCGGCCTTTGACCAAGATATCCATGCCCGACCTTTCCCGCATTCTGAAGGCGAACGCGCCGCTCACACTATCCTCGCTTCCACGTGGAGCCCAACCGCTTGTCATGGGCGACCTCGCCCGCGCGGCGAAACAGCGCGCGGTGTTCATCGCGCCGGACGATGCGGCGATGCGCAGCGTTGCCGAGGCCGCGCGGTTCTTCGCGCCCGAGGTCGAGGTGATCGAGTTCCCCGCTTGGGATTGCCTGCCCTACGACCGGGCCAGCCCGGCGCTTTCGATCAGTGCGCAGCGCCTTTCCGCCCTGTTCCGGTTGCAACGGCCCGAAGGCGGCTCGCAATTGCTGGTCACGACGATCAATGCGCTTCTCCAGCGCGTGCTCACCCCCTTCCGCATTCGCGAGAGCGTGCGTGAGTTCAAGCCGGGGACGACGATCGGCCACGAAAGCCTCGCCGCGCTGCTGACCCGGCAGGGCTATTCGCGCACGGATACGGTGGTCGACCATGGTGAATTCGCGGTGCGCGGTTCGATCGTGGACATCTTCCCCTCCTCCCTCGACGAAGGATTGCGGCTCGATTTCTTCGGCGACGAGCTTGAAAGCCTGCGCCTGTTCGATCCGGCGACCCAGCGTTCGACCGGGCGGCTCGAATCGCACCTGCTGCTTCCCGCTTCCGAGGCGTTGCTGGACGATGAGACGATCAAGCGGTTCCGTTCGCGCTACCGCGAGAAGTTCGGCGCATCGGCCACGCAGGACCCGCTTTACGAAGCGGTGAGCGACGGACGACGACTTGCCGGGATGGAGCATTGGCTGCCGCTGTTCGAGGAAAAACTCGCCACACTGTTCGACCATCTGGACGAACAGGACGTGGTAGTGATCGACCAGGCTGCGCTCGGCGCGGCGGAAGAGCGGCTTTCCGACATTACCGACTATCACGATCAGCGCGCCGCGCTCGGGTCCGACAAGTCCGGGAGCTATCGCCCGCTCGATGCCGCAGCGCTCTATGTCACGCAGAAAGAGTTCGGCGATGCGCTCGCGAAGGCTCCGGCCCACCGCGCCAGTGTCTTCGCCGCCCCCGATGGCGAACAGGCGCTCGATTTCGGGTTCAAGGCGGCGCGCGATTTCTCGCCGGAACGCGCGCGCGGCGACAACGTCTACGAGATCGCGAGCAAGCACCTGCAGAAGCTCGCGAAAGATGGCCGCAAACCCCTTTTCGCTGCCTACTCGACCGGCAGCCGTGCCCGCATCGCTTCGATACTCGAGGAAGCGGGGACGTCGGTGGCGCTGGCCGACAATTGGCAGGAAGCCTTGGGCCTCGCGGCGAAGAACCGCACGGCGGCGATGGTCCTGCCGCTCGAATCCGGTTTCGCCAACGAAGACATGGAATTGCTCACCGAGCAGGACGTGCTTGGTGACCGGCTGGTGCGCCGCAAGAAAAAGCGCAAGGATTCCGACGCCTTCCTCGCCGAACTTCAGGCCTTGGCGAGAGGCGATCTTGTCGTTCACGTCGAACACGGCATTGGCAAGTATCTCGGCCTCGACCCCATAGCGGTCGGCAAGAGCCAGCACGATTGCGTCGCTCTGGAATATTCGGGCGGGGACAAGCTGTTCATCCCGGTCGAGAACATCGACGTTCTGTCCCGCTACGGATCGAGCGAGGACAGCGTCGGGCTCGACCGGCTGGGCGGCGAGGCATGGCAGAAGCGCCGCTCCAAGCTCAAGGAGCGGATCAACGAAATGGCGGGCGAACTGATGAAGGTCGCCGCCGAACGCTCGCTCAAGAAAGCTCCCGTTTTCGAGGCGGACGATGCGAGCTACAACCAGTTCGTCGATCGCTTTCCATGGGAAGAAACCGACGACCAGGACGCCGCGATTACAGATGTTTTGCGGGATCTCGAAAGCGGGCGGCCCATGGACCGGCTGGTTTGCGGCGATGTCGGTTTCGGGAAGACCGAGGTGGCGCTACGCGCCGCGTTCGTCGCGGCGATGAACGGGCAGCAGGTCGCGATGGTCGCGCCCACCACCTTGCTGGCGCGCCAGCACTACCAGAATTTTGCCGAACGCTTCGCCGGCTTCCCGCTGAAAATCGGCCGGCTTTCGCGCCTCGTATCGTCGAAGGAAGCGTCCGAAACGCGCAAGGGACTGGCCGATGGTACGGTCGATCTCGTCGTGGGCACCCATGCGATCCTGTCGAAATCTACGCAGTTCAAGAACCTAGGCCTTGTCATCGTCGACGAGGAACAGCGTTTCGGCGTCACCCATAAGGAGAAGCTCAAGCAATTGCGCGCCGATGTTCACATGCTCACCCTCACCGCGACGCCGATACCGCGCACGCTGCAGATGGCGATGACCGGGCTGCGCGAGCTTTCGACCATACAGACCGCGCCGGTCGACCGGCTCGCCGTGCGCACCTACGTGATGGAATGGGACGACATGGTGATGCGCGAGGCGCTGCTGCGCGAACATCATCGCGGCGGGCAGAGCTTCATCGTCGTGCCGCGCATCGCCGACATGGCCGCGCTGGAGGAATGGCTGGCCGAGAACGTGCCCGAGGTGAAGGCCGTTTCCGCCCACGGCCAGATGACCGCCGCCGAAATCGAGGAGCGGATGAGCGCGTTTTACGAAGGCAAGTACGAGGTCCTGCTTTCGACCACGATCGTCGAATCCGGGCTCGACCTGCCGAGCGCCAACACCATCATCATCCACCGCGCCGACCGCTTCGGTCTCGCCCAGCTCTACCAGCTGCGCGGCCGCGTCGGTCGCGCGAAGCTGCGCGCCTACGCCTACCTTACCCACGAGAAGGACGTCGCCCTCTCCGAAGTCGCGGAAAAGCGTCTTAAGGTGCTCAGCGATCTCGACAGCCTCGGCGCCGGCTTCCAACTCGCCAGCCACGATCTCGACATTCGCGGGGCGGGAAACTTGCTCGGCGACGAGCAATCCGGTCATATTCGCGAGGTCGGCTTCGAACTCTACCAATCCATGCTCGAGGACGCGATCCTCGAAGCGAAGGCGGGAGAGATGGGTCTGGAAAAGCCGCGCGACGTCGTCTCACCGCAGATCACCGTCGATGCCCCGATCATGATTCCCGAGGACTATGTCCCCGACCTCGCCGTTCGCATGGCGCTGTATCGGAGGCTGAACCAAGCACGCGACAAGGCCGAGATCGAGAGCCTCGCCGCGGAGATGATCGACCGCTTCGGCGAACTGCCGCAGCCGACGAAGAACCTCATCCGGCTGATCGAAATCAAGCATCAGGCGATCGAGGCCAACATCGCCAAGATCGACGTCGGCGCCCGTGGGACGCTGGTTACGTTCCACAAGGACGATTTCCCAGACGGTCCGGGGCTCGTCGCCTATGTCGATCGGCTGAAGGATACCGCAAAGCTGCGACCCGACATGAAACTGGTAATAAACCGCGCCTGGGGCGATCCGCAAAGCCGCCTGAACGGTTTGTTCCAGCTGACGAAGGGCCTTTCCGGCATCGTGCGAAAGTCGCAGCGGAAGGGAAAGCACAAGCAAGCGGCCTGACCCGGCCTGTGTTTCACCCGTGCCCTCGCCCGCGTGCGGTACGCGATAGCGTCACCATGTCCTCGCTCGGCATCGGCTGCGCGCGCAGGAAGCCCTGCCAGTAATCGCACCCCTCGGCGGTAATCGCCGCGCGCTGCACGTCGCTTTCGATTCCCTCGCCATAAATGTCGAGCTCGAGTGTCTTGGCCAGAGTGATGATGGCGCGCAACACAGCCAGCGCCTTCACGTCGCCCGGAACGCCATCGACCATGGTCTTGTCTAGCTTTATCGCATCAAGCGGCAGTTTGCGCAGGTAGTTGAAGTTGCAGAACCCTGCGCCGAAATCGTCGAGCGCGACGCGAAAGCCAAGACGTTGCAGTGACGCCAGCGCAGCCCCGGCCTGCTCCACATGGCGGACCAACAGGTCTTCGGTAATTTCCAGCATCAGGCGTGCGGGCGCGATGCCGCTCTCGCCGATCAGCGCCGCGAAGTCGGCAGCAAAGCGTGGATCGGCCAGTTCTTCGGGCGTGATGTTGAGCGACAGGCCAAGCGTATTGGGCCATCGGGCGGCATCGTCGAGCGCGCGCGCTACGATATGGCGCGACAGCGGCGCGACCAGCGCAGCGCGCTCGGCGATGGCGAACAGGTCGCGCGCGCCGATCTCGCCGAGGGTCGGATGTTGCCAACGCGCCAGCGCCTCTGCTCCGACTACCGACCCGTCAGCACAGGCGAATTGCGGCTGGAACAAAACCTCGATCTCGCGCCGGTCCAGGGCGCGCAGCAGGTCGCTTTCGAGGGTGGCGTCACGCACTCCTGGAAAGCGCCCGCGCGCCTGTTCGCGCAGCGAACTTCGCCAGCCTGGCGACGAAGGTCGGGGTGGAGGTTTGCGCCCGCTATCCATGACTCGGGCCGTTAGCGCGCGCGGCACGATCTGGCGCATCCCATTTGCAATCCGACCGAAATTGGAACATCAGTGCATTCCACCAATCGCAGGGCCGATACGCCCAACACTGTTAGTGTCATAGACGGCCCTGCCGTGCGATGCGATCCCGGAAAGGTTCGGAAGGGGGGACGATGGCAACGGCAGGGAGGACAGGAACCGGCGCGGTCGATGGCACGCAGACCATCGGGGACTTCTGCGCTCCTGCCGAGCCGACGAAATTTTCCTTCGACCGGGTTGCACTTGTCGCATCCGACACGCCGCGCTCGCAGGAAGCCCTGGACATTCTGTGCGATGGCCGCGAATGGGCCGCGATCGAGGACGCCGAGGCCGTCGTCGTGCTGGGTGGGGACGGCTTCATGCTGCACACCCTGCACCGCATGATCGACGAAAAGCGGATTGTTCCCGCTTATGGCATCAATCGCGGCACTGTCGGTTTCCTGATGAACCGCTACGACAAACGCGCGGCAATCCTTTCGCGCCTTGCTCGCGCGAAGCACATGGCAATCGCCCCGCTGCGCATCACCGCGACGACGCAGGACGGCCGCGAACACCAGATGTGCGCGATCAATGAGCTTTCCCTGCTGCGTGAGACGCGCCAGACAGCGAAAATTCGCGTCACGGTCGGCAGCCGGGTGCGCATCGAGGAACTGGTGGGCGACGGGGTGCTGGTCGCGACACCGGCCGGATCGACGGCCTACAACTTCTCGGCCAACGGCCCGATCCTGCCGCTCGACAGCCAGATGCTCGCGCTCACGCCGATCAGCCCGTTCCGCCCGCGTCGCTGGCGCGGCGCGATCCTGCCGGACCGGATGCGCATCACCTTCACCGTGCTCGAACCGGACAAGCGGCCGGTCGCCGCCGTGGCGGACCAGAAGGAATTGCGCGACATTTCCGAAGTCACGATCGAGATCGCGCGCGATACCGAACTCGAACTGCTGTTCGACCCGGGGCAATCGCTGGAAGAGCGGATCGTCTCGGAGCAGTTCAACACCGCGTGACGCTGATATCCCGGGCTGGTCTGCATCCTGAGATCGTCGCTCAATCGCCCTCTTGCAATACGCACCGCACGGCCATATAGGCGCCTCCACAGATACGCTCTGGGCCTCCGGCAGACAAATCGGATGGCTGCTCCCCGATAGCTCAGCGGTAGAGTAGGTGACTGTTAATCACTTGGTCGTTGGTTCGAATCCAACTCGGGGAGCCATTTAAACTTTTCGTTAACTTATTGGCGCCGTCTTTCCCGAAACGGGACTGGGTATGCTTTGATGTATCGTTAACGAAAGGTGATCGTCAGATCCTCGACTTCGCAACAAGTGGAGTCGACGATGTCCAAATATACCTATCACAGTAGCGGCCCAGACAGCTGGAGCTCACCCCGCCCGATCCGCGATCCCTCGCTGCGGCGGCATCATTACGGCAAGATCCAGCCCATGGAATCAACGCAAAAGGGGTTCTTCGCGCGGTTCCTGAGAGCTTCGTAAGACGGTGCGCCTCAGGTGACGAGCAGTCGCACCCCGACTGCCGTCACCAACGCCGCGGTCAACCAGCGAATCCAGCGCGGGGGCAGCAGTTTGAGGGCCATGAGGCTCCCGATCTGCCCCCCTATCGCAACGGCGAGTAGCAGCGGCAGGATCTCGGAAAGCGCGCCGGCGAACAGTGCGGGCCCTCCCTTGGCAATCTGCCCGGCAAGACCGAAGAGCGAGTTCACGAGGATGAAGAAGCTTGCGGTAGCGGCGATCGCCCGCGCGCCGTTCCACCGGGTCAAGTGCAGCAGCGGGGCGAGAAAGATGCCTCCCCCGATCCCCACCAGCCCGGCAAGGAGCCCGAGCGGCGGGGCAATCAATGGAACTAATCGGGCTAACTGCGTCGGACGATCCTGACGATCCGTTGAAACTGGAAGCAGCAACGTCAGCCCGGTCAGCACGAGGCTTGCCCCCAGGAGCAACAGGAAAGCTTCGCGCCCGATCGGGATCAGCCCGCCAATGAAGGCCGCAGGGGCCGCGAGCGCCGTCAGCAGCATCGCACCGCCCCATGGCGTCACGCCCGCACGGGCGAACCGCACGCTCGAGCCGGCAACCACCACGATGTTGCACGCCAGCGCTACGACCGGGAGAACCCGGTAATCGAAGCCTGCAAGCGCTAGCAATGCTGCGTAGGTCGAGCCGCCGCCGAACCCGACACTCGCATACAAAAGCGCGGTGACGAAGAATGCCGCGGCGAACGGGATGATCAGCGGCATGCCACCAACAACTCAGGCATACCGCCGTTTCCAAGCCGGCGCCATCGCGGGTATCACGCCGTCTGTCGCGCGTTCGCCGATCCGTGGCAGTGTTTGTACTTGTTGCCCGATCCGCACGGGCACGGCGCATTGCGGCTGATGTTCTGGTCGGCGTAGGGGTTCTCGTCCGAAGCGCCGCCCGATGCGACCGCTGCGCGAGCCGACCCTGCCAGCGAACCGAACAACTCGGCCCGCTTGCTCGATCCGTCTCCATCATTCGAATCGTCCCGGCCCGTGAGCGGGTCGATGTGACCGGTCAGGAAATCCGGCAGGTCGGGCAGCGCGCGCGGTTCGGGCTTGGTGATCCGCAGTTGCGTTTTGTAGAGCAGCTTGGTCACTTCCTCGCGCAGGGTATCAAGCATGCTTTCGAACAGCCCGAACGCCTCCTGCTTGTATTCGTTGATCGGCTGCTTCTGCGCGATGCCGCGCATCCAGATCACCTGCCGCAGCGCGTCGAGCGTCGCGAGGTGCTCCTTCCAGTGGAAATCGAGCTGCCTCAGGAGGATATCCTTTTCGACCATCCGCCAGATGCCGGGGTCGTTCTCGGCAATCTTGGCATCCATCGTTTCATCGGTCTGAGCGCGGATGCGATCCTCGATCAGTTCCGGTTCGACCTGGTCTTCCTCCAGCCAGTCGTCGATCGGCGGCGCGATTCCGAATACCTCATCGAGCTTTGTTTTCAGGCCGTCCACATCCCACTGCTCCGGGTAGGAACCGGGAGGACAGTGCGTCGCCACGATCGACGTTATCGTGTCGTGGCGCATGTCGACCACGACGTCGTCGACCGTTTCGCTATCCATGATCTCCGAACGCTGTTCGTAGATCACCTTGCGCTGG
>JBARZK010000059.1:0-2168 GCA_049649965.1 Erythrobacter sp. | reverse complement strand
CACCTGGAACGAGAACGTGTGGCTCGCGTCCAAGGGCGGCGGCATCGGCACCTATTGGGGCAATGTGCGCGGCATCGGCGAGCCGGTGGGCCTCAACGGCAAGACCAGCGGCATCATACCCTTCGTGCGCGTGATGGATTCGCTGACGCTCGCGATTTCGCAAGGGTCGCTGCGGCGCGGGTCGGCGGCGTGCTATCTCGACGTCAGCCACCCGGAAATCGAGGAATTCCTCGAAATTCGCAAGCCGAGCGGCGACTTCAACCGCAAGGCGCTGAACCTTCATCACGGCGTGCTGCTGACCGACGAATTCATGGAAGCGGTGCGCGACGGCGCCGATTTCGAACTGAAATCGCCCAAGGACGGCAGCGTTCGCGGGACGGTCAACGCCCGCTCGCTGTTCCAGAAGCTGGTCGAGACGCGGCTTGCGACCGGCGAACCCTACATCGTGTTCAACGACACGGTGAACCGCATGATGCCAAAGCATCACCGCGAACTGGGCCTCAAGGTTTCCACCTCGAACCTGTGCAGCGAGATCACGCTGCCCACCGGCATCGATCACCTTGGCAACGATCGCACGGCGGTGTGCTGCCTGTCCTCGCTCAATATCGAGAAGTGGGACGAGTGGAACGGCGACAAGCAGTTCATCGAGGACGTAATGCGCTTCCTCGACAACGTGCTGCAGGACTATATCGACCGCGCGCCGGACGAGATGGCGCGCGCCAAGTATTCGGCCAGCCGCGAACGCAGCGTCGGGCTGGGCGTCATGGGCTTCCACTCCTTCCTCCAGTCGAAGGGGCTCGGCTTCGAATCCGCCATGGCGAAGGCGCTGAACCTCAAGATGTTCAAGCATATCCACGCCAAGGCGTCCGAGGCATCCATGCTGCTGGCGCAGGAGCGCGGGCCGTGTCCCGATGCTGCCGAGATGGGGGCGATGGAGCGGTTTTCGTGCAAGATGGCGATCGCGCCGACCGCGTCGATCAGCATCATCTGCGGCGGCACCAGCGCCTGCATCGAGCCGATCCCGGCCAACATCTACACGCACAAGACGCTGTCTGGCAGCTTCATCGTCAAGAACCCGTACCTCGAAAAGGTGCTCGACAAGAAGTCGAAAAACTCGACCAATATCTGGAACTCGATCCTGGAGAAGGGCGGCAGCGTCCAGCACCTCGATTTCCTCAGCACGGAGGAAAAGGCGAGCTTCAAGACCAGCTTCGAGATCGACCAGCGCTGGCTGCTCGAATTCGCGGCCGACCGCGCGCCCTATATCGACCAGGCGCAGTCGCTGAACCTTTTCATCCCCGCCGACGTCGACAAGTGGGACCTGATGATGCTGCACTTCCAGGCGTGGGAAAAGGGCATCAAGTCGCTCTATTACCTGCGC
Organism: Erythrobacter sp.; assembly: GCA_049649965.1. GTDB lineage: Bacteria > Pseudomonadota > Alphaproteobacteria > Sphingomonadales > Sphingomonadaceae > Erythrobacter. Next base: position 787 of record JBARZK010000059.1, on the reverse strand, counting down.
TCGAAATCGGTGCAGCGCGCCGGGTTCGCAGGCGGCGTGGAAGCGGACAACACCTCCGATGCCGCCAAGTACGAACTGGCGGCAGGTGCGGGCGAGCAAACCGATTACGAGGAATGCCTCAGCTGCCAGTGAGCGGGCCGGCATTAGGTCGATCTTAGGCTCTCGGATTTAGCCCCCGTCGAACAGGTTTCGACGGGGGACACTTCGTGACAATTTTCGCGCTTATCATGATGGGTGTATTCGGCTTCATCGCCTTTCGCCGATTCAGCAGCGGCCGCTATCTCTGGGGTGCGCTCTCCTCGTTCGCGGTGCTGATCTTCGCGGGTACGGTCTGGGTGGATTACCAGCGGCACACCACCCCCGTTGCTCAGCCGGACCCCGAACGCGACCGTGTGTTCGGCGATGCGGACTTTTCGACTAGCAACTAGTCCGATCGGGCCCCCGGCGGTCGCGAGTAAAGGTTGGCGCGCAATCTGTCCCGCGTCGGGGCGATCGCTCTGGCGCGCTATCACTACGGTTAAACCCGTATTAACTCCGCCACCATGCTTCGCACCCGCACCTCCGAACGTGTCCGCAGCCGCGCGACGGGATCGTGCCGGACCGAACGCGGACAGGATTGCGACGTTCGCCTCGACGACCTGTCGCAGGGCGGTTGCCGGCTCGACGATCCCAAGGGCATGATGCGGCTCGGCGCGATCGTGTCGCTGTCGATCGCGGGGACCGGACCGCATGCGGCCGAGGTCGCGTGGCGGCAGTCCGACCGGGTGGGCCTCGAATTCCGCCGTCC
>JBARZK010000058.1:0-6689 GCA_049649965.1 Erythrobacter sp. | reverse complement strand
TTCACCGCTCATGCCCGTTTATCCGCGTTGCGGGGTGCGGCCCGTGCGCGGCGTGCACTGTCACCTGATCGACGAAGACGGAACGCGCTACCTCGATTTCGCCAGCGGGATCGCGGTGAACCTACTCGGCCATTCGCATCCCGCTTTGATCGGGGCGATTCAGGAACAGGCCGCGACCCTGATGCACGTGTCGAACCTTTATGGAAGCCCGCAGGGGGAGCGCCTCGCGCAGCAATTGGTCGACGCAACTTTTGCAGATACCGTGTTTTTCACGAACTCGGGTGCCGAAGCCGTCGAGACCGCGATCAAGACCGCGCGGGCGTACCACCAGAACGCGGGCGATGCCGGTGACCCCGAACGGTTCGAGTTGATCACCTTCGTCAACGCCTTTCATGGCCGTACGATGGCGACGATCAGCGCGTCGAACCAGCAGAAGATGCATAACGGTTTCACCCCGCTGCTCGGCGGATTCAAATATGCCGAGTTCGACAATCTCGATTCGGCTCGCGAGTTGATCGGACCCCGAACGGCGGGCTTCCTGGTCGAACCAATTCAGGGCGAGGGCGGGATAAGGCCCGCTTCGCAAGGCTTCATGAAGGGCTTGCGCGAATTGGCCGACGAACACGACCTGATGCTCGTGCTCGATGAGGTTCAATGCGGCGTGGCGCGGACCGGAACGTTTTATGCGCATGAGCAATACGATGTCGCGCCCGACATTTTGGCAAGCGCCAAGGGACTGGGCGGCGGTTTCCCCATCGGGGCCTGCCTTGCTACCGAAAAGGCTGCGCGCGGCATGACGTTCGGCACCCACGGTTCGACTTACGGCGGAAATCCGCTTGCCATGGCGGCGGGCAGTGCCGTGATGGAAACAGTCGCGAACGATGCGTTTCTCGCCGACGTGCGGCAAAAGGGGGAAAGACTTCGCACGCGGCTCGAACAATTCATCGGTAACTACCCCGAACTGTTTGATTTCGTCCGCGGCAAGGGCCTGATGCTCGGTATCCGCATGAAAGTGGAGAGCCGGCCGTTCTTCACGCATCTGCGCGACAATCACCAGCTGTTGACCGTCGCGGCTGGCGACCAGACCCTGCGCGTTCTTCCGCCTTTGGTAATCGGTGACGATGAAATCGAAGAGTTTTTCGAGAAGCTTTCGGCTGGGGCCGCCAGCTACGAGGTGGCGGAGGTGGCATGACGCAGCCTCATCCGCGTCACTTTCTCGCGCTCGAGGATGCCGGGGCCGATGCGATCGCTGCGATGCTGGCCGATGCGATCGACCGGAAGGCGGATCGGGCCGGCAAGCCGAAAGGGGCACCCGACGTCGAGGCTTCGCTTTCAGATCATGTCCTGGGACTGGTATTCGAGAAAAGCTCGACCCGCACCCGGGTCAGCTTCGACATGGCGATGCGCCAGCTTGGCGGTAGCAGCCTGACTCTCGAATCCGCATCCAGCCAGTTGGGGCGCGGCGAAAGCATAGCCGACACGGCGCGCGTGCTAAGCCGTATGGTCGATTGCATAATGCTGCGAACAGGCGACCATGCGAAGATCGAGGAAATGGCCCGGCACGCGAGCGTACCGGTCATCAATGGACTTACCGATCTGTCGCATCCGTGCCAGATCGTTGCCGACCTGCTGACGATCGTCGAGAATGGCAAGCAGTTGCCGGGGCTCGAGCTTGCATGGTTCGGCGATGGCAACAACGTTCTTGCTTCGGTGATTGAAGCCGCAGGGTTGCTAAGTTTCAACGTCCGTGTGGCAGTCCCAGAGGGGTTCGAGCCCGATCCGGCCGTCGTGGCGTTAGCCCGGGAGCGTGGAGCAACCATCACGATCACGCAGGACCCCCGCAAAGCAGTTGAAGGGGCTGCAGTCGTGATGACCGATACATGGGTATCGATGGGCCAGTCCGACGCTGATGAGAAACGAAGGGCCATGGTGCCTTTCACCGTCGACGCACGGACCATGGAGCGCGCGCAGGCCGATGCGATCTTTCTTCATTGCCTGCCCGCCCATATAGGGGAGGAGGTAAGCGAGCAGGTGTTCGAAAGCGGACAATCGCGGGTTTTCGATCAGGCCGAAAACCGGATCCATGCCCAAAAGTCCATTCTGCTTTGGTGTCTCGGGCTGCTGAACTAGCGCTGCTTCCGAGGTCGCGACGTCTTAAACACGCCCCGAGGGCGCCTATATCAAGGCGCAATGGATCAAGAAGAAACTTTCGCCGACAAGCTGCTCGGCTTCTCACTCCCCGCCCGTAACGCACGCGCTCGTATCGTTCGCCTCGATCGGACGATCGAGGATGTGCTTTCGGCGCACGATTACCCGCCGCCGATCACGCACCTCTTGTCCGAGGCTTTGGTTCTGGCGGCGCTTATGGGCGGATTGCTCAAGTCGAACGACGAGAACGAGCAACTGACTATTCAGGCACAGACGAAAGCCGGTCCCGTTTCCCTGCTTGTTTGCGATTACCGCGGCGGGGCATTGCGAGGCTATGCCGAGTTCGATGACGAAGCACTTTCGCAAGTCGGTGCCAACCAGTCCTTGTCGACACTGTTCGGCGAAGGTTATCTGGCGATCACATTCGAGACCGGCCCTGGCAAGCGGTATCAGGGGATTGTGCCGCTCGAAGGCGATACGCTCGCGGATGCATGCGAAAGCTATTTCAGCCAATCGGAACAGCTACCGACGATGATCCGAGTGGCCAGCCGTGCGGGAGCCGAAGGTCGGATGGCTGCGGGCTTGCTCATCCAGCACTTGGCGGATGGCGAGGAGGGTCGAGAGAGGCTGCACGTTCGGCTCGACCACCCCGACTGGGAGCACGTGGCGACACTGGCGAACACGATCAGTCACGAAGAACTTCTCGACAACGACCTGTCGCTCGAAGCGATTGCCTGGCGCTTGTTCCACGAAGAGGACGAAGTGCGGGTCCAGCCTGGCTCGGAATTGGAACATAGCTGCCGTTGCAACGCCGACTACTACAAGTCGGTGATCGCGCGATTTCCGGAACAGGATCGAGCGGAAATGCGCAACGATGATGGAGCTATCGTCGTTGATTGCGCGTTTTGCGCTCGAAGCTATGTACTCGATATTTAACCGTTCGTCGTATCAAGTGTTCGTTTGGTCGGATAACCTACCGGTCGGGCGAGCATCCGCGGATACTGAAGGCGCAAGGTAGCCATTTATGAAACGATCAAACCGCACGAAACTTTCTATCGCTGCAATTGCGCTGAGCGCTTGGCTCGTGCCGCTCGCTGGTCCTGTCGTCGCGCAGTCGGCCGATCTGCCCATGCTCTCGCGATTGGCCGGGGGAGAGTGGACCGTTCGGTTTCGCGACGGTTCCGCGAGCCGCAAGATCTGCGTCCGATCAGGCGCCGAACTAATTCAATTGCGGCACCGCGGATCCGGTTGCAGCCGGTTTGTCGTTGAAAACGAGGCGAACCGGGTGACAGTACAATATACCTGTCCCGGCAACGGTTATGGCCGAACCAGCGTTCGACGCGAAACGAATAGTCTGGTGCAGATCGAAAGCCAGGGGATCTCAAATGGCGTTCCCTTTCAGCTTACCGCCGAGGCACGGCGCACGGGCGGTTGCTGAGCGACATCGCCGTCAGGCACGATTGTCAAAAAGACCACGAGCGCTAAAGCGCCGCGGATGACGAGTTCACGATCCTCAGAATCGATCGGGAAAGCCGCCGTCCTGCTATCCGGCGGTCTCGATTCGATGGTCACTGCCGCTTTGGCGCTCGAGCAGGGCTACGAAGTCCATGCCTTGAGCATTGATTACGGACAGCGACACGTTCTTGAACTGGAATCCGCAAGCAGGATCGCTTCGAAGCTCAACCTGGCACGCCACATCATAATCGCTCTGGATCTGCGAGCGTTCGGAGGATCGGCTTTGACCGATGATATCGACGTTCCGAAAGGCGGTGTGGGGACGGATATTCCTGTAACGTATGTCCCGGCGCGAAATCTCGTTTTCCTGTCTCTAACTACCGCTTTCGCTGAGAGTGCAGGCGCGCACGACGTCTTCATTGGTGTGAATGCGCTTGATTACTCGGGATATCCCGATTGCCGACCCGAGTTCATCGCCAGCTTTGCCGAAACGGCTAGGCTTGGAACGAAGGAAGGGGCTGAAGGTCGCCCCTTCGCAATCCGAACTCCGCTTCAGCACCTGACGAAAGCGGACATTGCCCGCGAATGCGCACGGCTCGGTCTTGATCCGTCCTGGAGTTGGTCTTGCTACGATCCGACCGGAGAAAATCTGGCATGCGGGAAATGCGATTCCTGTCGTTTGCGCAGAAAGGGATTTGCCGAGGCGGGAATAGTCGATAGCACGACTTACGCAGATTGAAGGGGTCCGGCTTGTGGCGGGGCTGAACAACGAGTCCCTGGGGGAGCATAACTTGACCGAAATAACAGCCGATAGGGCGGACGCAAGCGCGGCTGCCCCGCAAAAGGTTCCTGCCTATAGCTGGTACGCTCTCGGCGTGCTCGTCGTGATTTATGTCCTGAACTTTATCGACCGCAACATCCTCTCGATCCTTGCCGAGGACATCAAGGCGGATCTCGGACTGGGGGACGATCAGATCGGGTTTCTATACGGAACCGCGTTTGGCGTCTTTTATGCGTTGTTCGGAATACCGCTCGGAAAACTCGCCGATAGCTGGCACCGTGTCCGGCTCATGACAACAGGCCTGGCCGTGTGGTCGGCGTTCACCGTGCTTTCCGGCTTTGCGAAGAACTTTGCGACCCTGAGTGTCGCGCGCATCGGTGTAGGGGTCGGAGAGGCAACGGCGAGCCCTTCGGCGTATTCGTTGATCTCCGACTGGTTTCCGAAGAAGATGCGCGCGACCGCGCTCGCGATCTATTCCTCCGGTCTTTATATCGGTGGGGGGGTATCGCTGTTGATCGGCGGGGAAATCGTTGAACGATGGAACGAGGCTTTCCCGACCGACGCGCCGTTCGGGCTTGCCGGGTGGCAGGCTGCTTTCATAATCGTCGGACTTCCCGGCCTTCTGCTGGCCTGCATCGTCTTCACCTTGCGCGAGCCTTTGCGCGGGGAAAGCGAGGGATTGGTCACTCCCCCTCCCGTCGATCCGTTTCGTGGTTTCGTTCGAGAGTTGCTCGCGGTCATTCCCCCCTTCACCCTGATCGGCGCGTTGAGCGCAGGAACGCGGGGATTGATCATCAATCTCGCAGGGCTGCTGGTTATCGGCGGGGTGGCATACGCCATGTCGGTACTCACCGCGAATGTTCAGCAATGGGTCGCGATCGGCGTCGGATATTACGCGATCTTTTCCTGGGTCACCACCTTGAAGCGGCGGGACGGCGCGGCTTTTCGACTGATCTGGGGCACACCCGCCTTCCTGACCACCGTGCTTGGATACAGCATGGTGGCCTTTATGTCCTACGCCGCTTCGTTTTGGGCGGCACCCTATGCGATCCGAATTCTCGAAGAAGCACCGTCGACGGCTGGCTGGTGGATTGGTGGTCCGGGAGCTGTCGCCGGTTTCCTGGGCGTTATAGCTGGGGGCCGAGTTGCCGATTGGCTTCGAGAACGTAATCCGGCCGGTCGGTTGCTCATGGTCGCATTCGGGCTCGTTGCCGCGGCACCGTTCCTGTTCGTAATGTTCACGACCCAGGATCCCGTCGTCTTTTATATCTGCGCCTTCTTGCAATCGCTGTTCGGAAGCTCTGCTTTGGGAGGCGCCGCGGCGACCACCCAGGATCTTGTGCTGCCACGTATGCGAGGCACTGCGACAGCGACCTTCTTCCTCGGGACGACCTTGGTCGGCTTGGCGCTCGGCCCTTACATGGCAGGCCAGGTTTCCGCGATGACTGGCAGTCTGTCGACGGGCGGTCTCAGCTTGCTGGTGGCCGTGCCGATCGGGCTCGTCATGCTGGCGATTGCTTACCGGACCGTTCCGGCAGCGGAAGCCACTCTGATTGAACGAGCCCGCACGGCAGGCGAACCGCTGGACTGACCCTTAGCTGCGGGACAGGACACCGCAAGCCACGCGCGATCCCGCATCGCCAGAAGGTTGGCTGCGGTAGTCGTCGGCTCCTGCGTGAACGATAACCGCAGTGCCATCAGCGTCGAATATGTAGTTCAGAGCGCTCGAGGGCGACCCGCTTACCGGCACCGTGGCGCTAGCGTTCCCGTTCGGTCCTGCCACAATATTGGGAAGGTCGCCCAGGTGGCTATCGCCCGGCGACAGGCGTCCGTGAGGATTGTCGCCCGGGTTCAAATGCCCGCCGGCGCTCGTGAAATCCGGCCTGTCGCAACGGCCGGTCGTATGCAGGTGGAAGCCGTGAGCGCCTTCGTCCAGACCTGATGCGTCGACAGAAACCATCAGGTCGGAACCGCGAGTAAACAAGTCGACGGTTCCCATCATCGAACCGTCAGGACCCATCAACTGCGCGGTGCCTACCATCTCGCGGGTGTCACCTGTCGTTGTGCACCCCGCAGCGAGTAGCAGTGCGGCGATAGCGGCGGTCGACGAGGTTCTCATTGTTAGTCTCCTAGATTGCATTCCCCTTTTCCATACGAAAAAGGGGCCGGATTGCTCCGGCCCCTTCTCGATTTCTTTATATTGAAAGCAGCTTACATGCCCGACCCCGGACCGTAAGTGACTTCCACACGACGGTTCTGAAGTTCGCGAACACCGTCGGCGGTCGGAACGCGAGGCTGCGATTCC
>JBARZK010000057.1:0-7434 GCA_049649965.1 Erythrobacter sp. | reverse complement strand
GGCGCAACAGAGGCGCTGAACCTTGCCATTCGCGGAAGCGGGAAGGGCGGCAGCGTTTCCGTTTCAGCCATCGAGCATGCGGCCGTTCTCGACACCGCGAACACGCTGCGCGCGGGCGAGGGGCGCGGCCATGTCCTGAATGTCTCGAAAGAAGGGCAGTGCAACACCGCGCAGGACGTGCCGTCGGACGTCCGGCTCGTCGCGGTGATGCAGATCAACAACGAGATCGGCACCATCCAGCCCACGATCGACTGGCACCGCAAGGCCAAGGAGAACAACGCGCTGTTCCTCATCGACGCTGTGCAGGCCTATGGCCGGATCGAAGTGACGGGCGCGGACATGATCGCGGCCTGCGCGCACAAGATCCATGGGCCAAAGGGCGTGGGTGCGCTGTGGGTGCGCGATGGGATCGAGCTGGAGGAGCAGCAGACCGGCGGCGGGCAGGAAGCCAATGCGCGCTCCGGCACGCTCAGTCCGGCGCTGGTCGCAGGTTTCGGCGCAGCGGCGAAACTTGCCGGCGAACAGCGCGCCGCCGATGCGGAGCATATCGAGACGCTGTGGAACCGCGCGCGCGAACTGTTCGCCGACTGGGAGTTGAACGGCAGCGAGGACGCGCGCTGGCATGGCAATCTCAATATCCGCAAGAAGGGTCTCGATGTGAACCGGCTGATGAGCGAATGCCGCGATGTCATGTTTTCGGCCGGGAGCGCCTGTGCCAGCGGATCGGGTCGCACCAGCCACGTCCTGAAGGCGATCGGCCTTTCGGACAAGCAGGCGAAGAACTCGATCCGGCTGGGCTGGGGGCGCTACACCTCGACCGAGGAGATCGAGAAGGCGGCAAAGGCGATCAATGCTGGCGCGAAGGCGCAGGGCCTGTGAGCATCGCCGTGACCTTCATCACCGCTCGCGGCGACAAGGTCGAGGCGAGCGGCTCTGCCGGCGACAATTTGCTGAGGGTAGGACAGGCCGCCGGCCTCCCGCTCGAAGGGACGTGCGAAGGGCAAATGGCATGTTCCACCTGCCATGTTATCGTCGCGGACGATTGGTTCGATCACCTCCATGAGCCGAGCGAGGAAGAGGAAGACATGCTCGACTTCGCCGCCGGCGTGCGCCGCACCAGCCGCCTGTCTTGCCAGGTCGAACTTACGTCGGAGCTCGACGGGCTGACCGTCGCCGTGCCGGCCGACAGCAACGATGTTCGAAGGATGTAGCTGGCGGCACGATCGACGCATGCAGCGTTAGCAATTGAAAAGTCTCACCGCCTCGTCAAACGTGATACGATGAACCTGTTCGCCCGCCTCGTTCTCGACCCATATTTCACAGGCCAAATTGATATGGCCTTCGAGCGCATCGGCGCTGATCTGGGATCGCGCCTCCGTCAGCGCGGCTGCGACCATCGAGTCGTACATGTCGAATGTCCTGCCATCCGGATCCAGAACTGCATCCTCGCCGTCCCGATAATGGAAGAAAAACAGTGGCATGGGCCATTCCGTTATTCATGTTCTGCCCATCATGCGGGCAAGGCATCCGCTTGCGCGGCGTGAAATTCATGCAAAACGTACGGTAGAAGTATTCTAATCGGCTTGTCGATCAAATGATAACTAACCGTTCTCGACTCGATGTTATTGTTGGTCGGCAAATCTGGAGATATCGGGCAATTGGCGTTCGCGAGCTCCGGGTTGCTCCCGCCCATCAGACGGGAGACTGACTATTCACGCGTCGCACCCTTTTGATCCTCTGATCCGCAATCTGACATTGCGCAGCCCGCTTTCCGAAGAAAGCCGGGCGGCCATTCTTGGTCTCTCCGTCACCCAGAGAAGTTTCGAACCGCTAAGTTACATCGTGCGCGAGGCCGACTCGCCACGGCATTGCGGGATCGTCGTCTCGGGCTTTGCCTATCGCCAGAAATTGACACGTTCCGGGACGAAGCAGATCCTGTCGCTGCTGATCCCGGGTGACCCGATCGACGCGCAGGGCCTGTTCCTCGATGTCGCCGATCATAGCGTCCAGATGCTGACCCGCGGGACGGTAGCACTCGTCCCGAAGTCCGAAATGGAAGAGCTGTTCGAAACGCGCAAGGATGTCGCGCACGCCCTGTTGCTCACGGTTCTTGCCGAGGCTTCGATGTTCCGCGAATGGATCGTGAATCTCGGGCGGCGCAGCGGACTGGAGCGGATCGCGCACCTGCTGTGCGAATTCGGCGCGCGGCTCGACGCTGCGGGCTGGCACCACACTGCGCCCTATGAATTGCCGATGACGCAGGAAGATCTCGGCGATTCGGTCGGACTTTCACCGGTTCACGTAAACCGCAGCCTCAAGGCGTTGGAAGAAGACAATTACGTGCGGCGCGGACGTGGCACCATTCGGTTCGACAGCTGGAAAGCCATGCGCGATCTTGCCGGGTTTAACGATCGATATCTTCACCTCGACCGCTTGCGTAATCGCTAGGAGATAAAGAGATGGCGAAGGAAACTGGGCGTTTCGACCGGGACGAGGATCTCGCGATGGTCCAGCGCCATATCGATCAGGGAAAGGAGATCCTCGAAAAGCAGCGCGCGCTTGTCGCCCGCGCCGAGCGGGACGGCGGCGATGTCGAGAAGGCTCGCAACACGTTGCGGGCGTTCGAGGAGACGCAGCGGATGCACCAGGAACACGAGGAGCGCCTGCTACGTGATCGCGATACTTCGCGCAGCGCTTGAGAAGCAGGTCACGCCTGTTAGTTTCGCGGCGGCGCGACCGTAGTTCTCGGATGCGAAAAACCCCGGGTCTTCTGGACCCGGGGCTTTCGGTAAATCAGGCTTCTTCCAGCGCGTCTTCCTCGACATCGGCAAGCGCGTCCTTGAGCGCTTCCACGAATGCGGGAATGTCGTCGGGCTTGCGGCTGGTGATGATGTTGCCGTCCACGGCAACCTGACGGTCGATCACTTCGCCGCCCGCATTTTCGAGATCGGTACGGATCGAAGGCCAGCCGGTGACGGTCTTGCCATCGACGATGTCCGCCTCAACCAGCAGCCACGGCGCATGGCAGATCGCAGCGATCGGCTTGCTTGCGCCATCGAACTGCTTGATCAGGTCGATGACGGTCTCATTCAGGCGCAGGACGTCGGGATTGATCTGGCCGCCCGGAAGGAGAAGGGCGTGATAATCGGATTCCGCCACTTCGCCGACGGTAATGTCGACTGCGACGCTGTCGCCCCAGTCGTCTTCGTCCCAACCCTTGATCTCGCCTTCCTCGAGGCTGGCGACGACCACTTCGAAACCGCCTTCTTCGAGGCTCTGCTTGGGTTGCATGAGTTCCGACTGCTCGAAGCCGTCCGTGGCGATGATAAGTACGCGTTTCATTGAATTAACTCCTTGTAATCGCTTTGAACATGAAATGACCGAGCGCGTCGCGAGTTCCGCCCGCGTCGCCGATTCGTGGCCGGTATGCGACCGGATGTGCGGGACCGGCGCGACACGCGCGGACCGTGGCCGTACGCCGATAAGCTGTGGAAACGCCGCTCCCGTCGGCGGCAAACCGTTGCTAAGCGGGAAGGCATGGCCAACCCGACCGACACTGAAGATACCGATCCCTTCGACGCCATCGTCGATGCGCCTTTCGACGCGGCGCTTTCCGAACGCTATCTGGTCTACGCGCTGTCCACGATCACTGCGCGTTCGCTGCCGGATCTGCGCGACGGGCTGAAGCCGGTCCATCGCCGCCTGCTCTGGACGATGCGCCAGTTGCGGCTCGACCCGGGAAGCGGGTTCAAGAAATCGGCGCGCGTCGTGGGGGAGGTGATCGGCAAGTATCACCCGCACGGCGACACCGCCGCATACGATGCGATGGTTCGCCTCGCGCAGGATTTCTCGCTTCGCTACCCGCTGGTGGAGGGGCAGGGGAACTTCGGCAATGTTGATGGCGATAACGCCGCCGCGTACCGCTATACCGAAGCGCGCCTGACGAAGACCGCGATGCAGCTGATGGAAGGGCTGGACGCGGGCACGGTCGATTTCATCCCGACCTATAACGGGGAGGAGCAGGAGCCGGAACTGATGCCCGGCCTGTTCCCCAACCTGCTGGCCAACGGCGCCAGCGGGATTGCGGTTGGGATGGCCACCAACATTCCAAGCCACAACGCCGCCGAAGTGATCGACGCGACGCTGGAGCTGATCGACAATCCGCATGTCGAACACGAGCGCCTGATGGAGATCATGCAGGGCCCCGATTTTGCGACCGGTGGCCAGCTGGTCGACAGCGCCGAAACCATCTCCGAGGCATATCGCACCGGACGGGGCAGCTTCCGCCTGCGCGGTGTCTTCCACGCGCCGGAAGTCGAGGCTGTGGCGGATCGGGACGCCGGGATCGAGCGGCTGGGCGGCGGGCAATGGCAGCTCGTCATCAGCGAGATCCCCTACCAGGTGCCCAAGGGCAAGCTGATCGAGCAGATCGCACAGGCGATTTCGGACAGGAAACTGCCGATCCTCGAAGACGTGCGCGACGAAAGCGACGAGAGCATCCGCATTGTGCTGGTCCCGCGCAGCCGCAACATCGATCCCGAACTGCTCAAGGAAAGCCTCTTCAAGCTGACCGACATGGAGACGCGCTTCGGGCTCAACATGAACGTGCTCGACCGCACGCGCACGCCCATGGTCATGGGGCTGAAGGAACTGCTGGAGAACTGGGTCGCCTCGCAGATCGAAATCCTGCAGCGCCGCACCCGGCACCGGCTCGACCAGATCGCCCAGCGTCTCGAACTGGTCGAAGGCTACATCATCGCCTTCCTCAACCTCGACCGGGTGATCGAGATCATCCGCACCGAGGATGAGCCCAAGCCCGTGATGATCGCGGAGTTCGACCTGAACGACCGGCAGGCCGAGGCGATCCTCAACATGCGGCTGCGATCCCTGCGCAAGCTGGAAGAAATGCAGCTTCGCAAGGAAAAGGACGACCTGCTGGCCGAGCAGGACGACCTCGAAAAGCTGCTGGGCAGTCCCGCCCGCCAGCGCACCCGGCTGAAGAAGGACCTGCGCACCCTGCGCAAGGATTATGCCGAGGAAACCGCGCTGGGGCGGCGCCGGACCCGGATCGAGGAAGCGGAAGCGGGGATCGAGTTCTCGATGGACGCGATGATCGAGAAGGAGCCGATCACCGTCATCCTGTCGCGCAAGGGCTGGATCAGGGCGGCCAAGGGGCACGTCCCGCTGGACCAGGACTTCAAGTACAAGGAGGGCGACGAGCTTGCCTTCATCCTTCACGCGCAGACCACCGACAAGCTGCTGATCGCCGGGGATAACGGCCGGTTCTACACGCTGGGCTGCGACAAGCTGCCCGGCGCGCGCGGCTTCGGCGAACCGGTGCGCACGATGATCGACCTGGAATCGGACACCTCGATCGCGAAGATGATCGTCCATCGCCCCGGTGGCCGGCTGCTGCTCGCCTCTACCAGCGGCAAGGGGTTCCTCGCCGAAACCGGCGAACTGCTCGCCGAAACGCGAAAAGGGCGGCAAGTCGTCAATCTCAAGGGCGATGCGAGCCTGCGCGTCGTGCGCGAAGTCGGGGAAAACGACGATCACGTCGCGGCGGTCGGCGACAATCGCAAGCTGATCGTCTTCAACATCGAGGAAATGCCGGTCATGGCACGCGGGCAGGGCGTGATGCTCCAGCGCTACCGCGACGGCGGGCTGTCCGATGCGACGACGTTCAAGCTGGATGACGGGCTGAGCTGGACGATGGGCGGCGCCGAGGGCCGCACCCGGACCGAAAACGAGATCTGGCAGTGGAAGGTCGCGCGCGGGGCCGCAGGACGAATGCCGCCGACCGGCTTTCCGAAGGACAACCGCTTCAGCTAGCGATTACCGTGCGCGGTTGCGTGCCGGGGCGGATGCCTCGCAAATGCGGAAGGGCGTGTCCTGCGCCTCTTCCAGGCCGACTTCGAGGAACAGCGCGAACACGTTGGCGAAGTTTTCGGGCGGCAGCGGGGCGATCTCCTGCACCAGCCGGTCGACCATCGAGCAGGTTTTCGTATCCAGCTGCTGGACCATGCCTTCGGCGAGGGTCTTGCGCCCGAATTCGAGCAGCGCCGGATTGTCCGGCAGGCTTCCGCCAAGGATCACTTCGAACGTGCCCTTTGCCTCGGGCCAGGCGGCGCGTGCCTGCGGCTGGAGGCGGGCGGCAAGCTGAGCCGAACGCGCCGGGAGATAGGCGCCGCGCTCCAGCGAGGGGCCGCACCGTGCCGCCGTGCTGGCGATGAGATCGGGAAGCAGGGTGGCGACGACGGCGCGTCCTTCCTCGCGCGGAATGCAGCGCGCTTCCTGCGCGATGGCGGCGGAGGGAAGGGCGAGGGCGGCCAGCGAAAGGGCGAGCGAGGCGATTTTCATGTTCGGCAATCCTGAGGTTGCGTGGATTTCGGCATTCTTGGCCGGGGCAACCTATCCCGGAGTTGAACGAGCGACCGCCGCAAAGGAAAGGGCCGCGATCACCCTCCGGCGATCGCGGCCCTTTCACATTCAGGGATGAGTGAAGGCGTTAGCCTTCGTCTTCCATCTCGCCTTCCATGGTCTCGACGTCGGAATCGATCGTCGCGGCCTGCGAAGTGGTGCTGATTTCCGCGCCCTCGGGCACTTCGACGGTGTTGGCGGCGAGCTGCTCCATGGAGAACAGCGCCATCAGCGAACCGTTGGGATCGACCGCGAAATGCTCGCGCTTCAGGGTGATGATGCCGCCTTCGCGCTGGACGATGATGGCATCGACGTCGTTGTCGATCGAGTAGATGGTGCCGGCGGGCTGGCCGTCCGCGCTCGTCACGGCCGCACCCTGCATGAGGGCGGCGTCGCGCTTCTGATTGGCCTGCGCGACCTGCTGTTCCATCATCTGGTCGATCTGGGCCTTGGTCGCGTTGACCGTCCAGCGGCCTTCGCGTTCGGCCAGGGCGTTGGCGGGCAGCGGCGCCTTGTAATTGCCGGTGTCCACGGTGACCGTGGTGCCGTCGGCGGCGGTAACCGTGCCGATGGCCGCTTCGTCATTGCCGTAGACGGTCGTGCCGACATCCTGCGCATGCGCGGCAATCGGCATGGCGGCGATGGAGGTGGCAAGCAGTGCAAGCTTTGCGAACTTCATGGAATTGTCTCTCCGTACTCGAACACATCGAATGGCTGCGTAACCGCCCCCGTCGCGCGCGACGAGGCAGCGCTTCACCATTCGGGTGGGGCCAACAGCGATGGAAGCGCGCACCACGATCAATCCACGTGGCGCACTGGTGGTTCCCTAGGACAGGGAAGGCCCACGACGCAAGTCGGCGGGCCGTGCAACCGATATGGCGATGTGTGAATGAAGCCGGCCTTAACGCGCCTCTCAGCGCTCCTTTAGCTCTTCGTCGAGGATCTGCGCGACCCTGTCCGCATCCCGGAAGCCTTCGCCGATCCAGCGATCCTCGACCCGGCGCAGGATTCTCG
>JBARZK010000056.1:0-1618 GCA_049649965.1 Erythrobacter sp. | reverse complement strand
TGTCTCGACTTCCACCGGACCGAACGCGCTGTGCGCACCGCTTCGAGCGAGCAGGTTCGCGAACCGATCAATCGCAAGGGGCAGGGGGCGTGGAAACCCTTCGAACCATGGCTTGACCCGCTCAAATCGGCGCTGGGCGATCTAGTCTAGGCAAGCCGCGATCCATCGGGAACGTCGCCGATGGGTGCGGCCAGGACGATCGCTCCGTCGGCATCCGGGAAGCCAAGCACCAGCACCTCCGACATCAACGGGCCGATCTGGCGGGGCGGGAAATTGACAACCGCCATGACCCGTCGCCCGATTAGCGCGTCGGGCGTGTAGTGATCGGTGATTTGGGCCGATGTCTTTTTCACACCGAGTTGCTCGCCGAAATCCACCCACAGCTTGATCGCCGGGCGACGCGCTTCGGGAAAGGGCTGCGCATCGGTCACGGTGCCGGCGCGGATGTCGACAGCGAGAAAGTCGTCGATCGTGATGGGGTCGCTCATTCCAGGCCCAGGTCCTCAAGGTTCATGGTCGCGGCGTTGTAGTTCGCTGCGGCGAGGCGACCGTTCAGGTCGGCGCGGATCTGGCGGATCTGCGCGTCGGCAGCCGTTTCCTCGCGCAGGTTGACGAGGAAGAAGTCGCCAGCGCCGAGCGAAAAGCGCCGGCGTTCCGCTGCGACCATGGCGTTTGCCTGCGTGACCTCCTCACCGGCGAGCGAGGCGAGTTCCAGCGCCGCATCGAGATTGGCGAGGATGTTGTCTATTTCCACCGCGATCTCGTCTGCGATACGCCGCTCTTCGAGTTCAACGGCCCGCAGTTCCGCTTCCGCCCGCCGCAGTGCGCCGCGCGCCTCGCGGTTCTGCAGCGGGACGGTAAACTTGAGCCCCACCACGGTGTCGGTCGAATCGAAAGAGACGCCACCATCGCCGATCGGTCCGAAATCGCGGGATAGTTCGGCATTGAGATCGAGCCGTGGCCTCAGATCGTTGCGCCGCAATTCGACTCGGTTGTGGGCCCGTTCGATGGCGATCGCCAGAGTGCGCAGTTCGGGACGTGCGGCCAGGATGCGATTGCGCTCCATGGCAAGCAGCGCCTCGACATTCGGAAGCGCGCCGAGCGTCGCTGCGTCCGGCAATTGGTTGCGGGTCGGGACGAAAAGCTGCCCATCGGAATTGCGAAGGTAGAAGCTCAGAGAATTCGCGGCAGTCGTGAAATTGCGCCGCGCTTCGGCGAGAAGCGTACGGCGGCGGATAACGTTCTGCTCGTTCTCGGTCAGCGCGATCCGGGGGCTGGCGCCCGCGCGCACCTGCCGCCCCAGGCCGATGGCGCGGGCTTCGGCAATCTCGAGCAGTTCTTCATAAACACGGATTTCGTTACCTGTCGCGACCCAGCGCCAATAGGCCTGCAAGGCCTCGAACTGGACGTTGAGCCGGACCAGAAGGACGTCGAGCCCAGCCTGATCGGCAGCGAGACGCGTATCTTCGACTTCGAACCGGCGAGGATCGATGTTGCGATTGCGCAGGAGCGAAAGCAGCGCTCCGACCTTCAATTCGCCGAACTCGTTCGTGTTGTAGTAATTCTCGTAAATTGGGAAATCGCCGTCCGAAAGGCGATAACTGCCGTACACCTCGGC
>JBARZK010000055.1:0-26950 GCA_049649965.1 Erythrobacter sp. | reverse complement strand
CTATTCGACCGCTTTCTTTGTCGATCCGGTCGAGCGGATCACGTGCGTATTCATGACGCAGCTTTACCCCTCGTCAACCTATCCCATCCGCCGACAGCTCAAGACGCTGATCTATTCGGCGCTCACCCAAAGCAATGCCTGAAGGAGTCTTGCCATCATGACCTCTCCCATTCGAACCGAGCGCCACGACAACGTGCTGGTGATCATCTCCGACAACCCGCCCGTCAACGCGCTGGGTCAGGCGGTGCGCGCCGGGCTCACCGAAGGTATCGCCGAGGCGCTGTCCGACGATGGCGTGGAGGCGGTGGTGATCCGCTGCGACGGGCGGACCTTCTTCGCGGGCGCGGACATCACCGAATTCGGCAAACCGCCGCAGGGGCCGAGCCTGCCCGAAGCGCTCGACAGGCTGGAGGCGAGCGACAAGCCGGTCGTCGCCGCCATTCATGGCACCGCGCTGGGCGGCGGCTGCGAGGTTGCGCTGGCGTGCCATTACCGGGTCGCGGTTCCCTCCGCGAAACTCGGCCTGCCCGAGGTGAAGCTGGGCCTCATTCCCGGTGCGGCGGGAACGCAGCGCCTGCCGCGACTGGTCGGTGCGGAAGCCGCCCTCCCCCTCGTCGCGATCGGCAATCCGATCCCGGCGAAGAAGGCGAAAGAGATCGGGCTGGTGGACGAACTGGTGGGCGAGGACAGCCTCGCCTCCGACGCCATCGCCTTTGCCAGGTCGAAGATCGGCCAGCCCGTCCCTCGGACAAGCGAAGGCAATGCCAACCAGGATGGCCTGAAAAACCCCGACATCTTCGACGAATTTCGCGCGAAGAACGGGCGCAAGATGCGCGGTTTCGACGCGCCCAACGCTGCGATCGAGGCGGTCAAGGCAGCAGGCGAACTGTCCTATGCCGAAGGCGTGAAGAAGGAGCGCGAACTGTTCGGCAAACTGATGACGGGCACCCAGTCGAAAGCGATGCGCCACTATTTCTTCGCCGAGCGCGCCGCCAACAAGATCGACGATATTCCCGCCGACACGCCGCTGATCGACGTGAAGAAGGTCGGCATCATCGGCGCTGGCACGATGGGCGGCGGGATCGCGATGAACTTCCTATCTGCCGGGATCCCCGTCACCATCCTCGAGATGAAGCAGGACGCGCTCGACCGCGGCACCGGCGTCATGCGCAAGAATTACGAGAACACGGCCAAACGCGGGCGCATGAGTTCCGAGCAGGTCGAGCAGGCGATGGGGCTTCTCACGCCAACGCTCGACTATGACGACCTCGCCGACTGCGACCTGGTGATCGAGGCGGTCTACGAAAGCATGGACGTCAAGAAGGACGTTTTCGGCAAGCTGGACGAGGTGGTGAAGGACGGGGCCATCCTCGCTTCCAACACAAGCTATCTCGACGTCAACGAGATCGCGTCGGCCACCGGGCGCCCCGGCTATGTCCTGGGTCTGCACTTCTTCAGTCCGGCGAACGTGATGAAGCTGCTGGAGGCCGTGCGCGGTGAGAAGACGCGCGACGATGTGCTGGCCACCGCGATGAAACTGTCGAAGAAAATCGGCAAGGTCGCGGCAGTCTCCGGCGTGTGCCCGGGCTTCATCGGCAACCGCATGCTTTCGCAGCGCCAGGCGCAGGCGAACAAGCTGATCCTCGAAGGCGCGAATTACTGGGATGTCGACGACGTGCTGCTGGAGTTCGGCTTTCCCATGGGACCGTTCCAGATGGGCGACCTCGCCGGGATCGACATCGGCTGGCACCGCGACCCCAGCAAGGTGACGACCGTGCGCGAGGCGCTGTGCACTGTCGGTCGTTTCGGCCAGAAGGCGGGTAAGGGCTTCTACGATTACGATGAATCCCGAAACCGCACCCCGTCCGACGAGGTGAAGCAGATCATCGCCGATTTCGCCGCGAAGGAAGGCAACGAACAGCGCGATATCTCGAAGGACGAGATACGCGAACGGCTGCTCTATCCGATGGTCAATGAAGGGGCGAAGATCCTCGAGGAAGGCATGGCCCAGCGCGCCAGCGACATCGATGTGGTTTGGATCAACGGCTATGGCTGGCCGCTCTATACGGGCGGTCCGATGTTCTGGGCCGATACGATCGGCCTCGATACGGTGGTTGCGGGCCTCGAAAAGCACGGCCTGCCGGTGAGCGACTACCTGCGCAAGAAGGCCGAGGCGGGCGAAAGCTTCAACTAGAGTCGCACTCGAGCGGACACGAAAAGGCCGGCGCCCTGCCTAGCGGGGCGCCGGCCTTCCTTTTGCTCGCAATCACTCCGCGCCAGGCAGTTCGCGAATGTCCCTTTCGGGGTCGTCCACCAGGCGCGGTGTCACGTCCAATTCCATCACGTTGCGGTTTTCGGGCGTATAGGCTTCCCATTCGGGCAGAAGCTCGCTCGACGGAGTGCCGGTCTTGGCAAACGCGATCCACGCATCGCTCATCATGTCGGCCATCGTCTGCGCGTCCTCGCCCGTGCCGACCAGCGAGGCGCTTTCCGCCGCATTGTCGAACATCAGCGGGATGTCGAGCGTATGGGGAGAGCGCAGCATGCCATCGCCGATCGGTGTCTCCCATGTCAGGCGATAGACATAGACGGGCGCGCTTGCGGTCTTCGCCTGCTGGTCCGCAAGCAGATAGGTGCCGCGCACGAAGCGTGTTCCCATCGCGATTGCTGCGAGGTGCGTGGGCGAATAATCGGGATAACGCTTCCGGTAGGCCGCGACTGCGGCCACCGCCTGTTCCCCCATCGCTCCTGTCATCGCGGTCAGCGTGCCCTCGGTCAGCCTGCCGAACCACGGTTGGGAGGCGACGAAAAGCGTCATTTCGTCCTTGTTGTAACCGATCAGCACCGGAATATCGCTCGACTGTTCGGGCGCTGCAGGCAGGAACGGGTCGCGCGGGATGATCGTGCCATCCGCGATCGGTCCGAACTGCGGGCCGCGGCCCAGCCCGCTTCCGGCCGGCGTCGCCTCGCGTACCGCTTCGACAATCTCGTCGCTGCGGACATTGCGCAGGTCGTCGAGCGTTTCGACCCCCGCCGCATCGAGGATGTTTGCCGCGTAATCCGCAGCTTCGTCGGGCTTGCCGCTGAACACGCCGGGGCCGGACTGGATTACGGCCTTGTCGAACAGTCCGTCGGCTGCGGGCATTGCCATCAGGTGGCTGACCTTGGACCCGCCGCCTGACTCACCCATGATCGTCACGTTGTCGGGATCGCCCCCGAACGCACCGATATTGTCGCGCACCCATTCGAGCGATCGAACCAGGTCGAGATTGCCGACATTGCCCGAGGCGGCGAAATCCTCGCCGAACTTCTCCGCCAAATTGAGGTAGCCGAAAGCGTTTAGGCGATGGTTGACCGTGACGACGACGACGTCGCCCTTCTCCGCCAGGTTGCGCCCGTTATAGGCGGGCCAGCTGCCCGACCCGTAGGCATAGCCGCCACCGTGGAACCACACCATGACGGGCCGCTTGCCGCCATCGTCCGCTGCCGGCGTCCAGACGTTGAGGAAAAGGCAGTCCTCGTTGTCCATCTTGGCCTCGGTCGAGGTGGGGAAGATCGTCTGGATGCGGCGCGTCATCTCGGATGCGTTCGGCCCGCTCGCCGAATAGAGCTGCATGCACGGGGCGCCGTAGCCGGTCGCATCGGCAGTGCCCTCCCACGCTTCGGGCTTTTCGGGCGGCTGGAAACGGAGGTCACCCAATGGCGGTGCGGCGTAACGGACGCCCAGAAAGGCATCGATGCCGCCCTGCTCGAGGCCCTGGACCGACCCCGCTTCGGTTTGCACCACGGGGGTCGCGGCGGGCGGCTCCGGCACTTGCGCGAAGGCAGGGGCGCACAGCGCGAACCCGGCGATCGAAGCGAGCATCTTGGCTTGGCTTGGCATTGAAAACTCTCCGGTTCGATGTTTCTGGCAAAGCAAGGGGCGAAAGTCCCGGCCGGACTCCCGCCCCCTCGATCGTCGGTTCGGGTCGGCGCGCTTAAAAGCGCAGCTTGGTGCCGACCGTGAAGGTGCGTCCCTTGGCGGTGCCGATGAAGGGATCGTAGCTGTATTCCAGCCGAGCCTCCGGAGGATCGGTGTCGAAGAGGTTTTCGACACCGGCCTGCAACTCCGCCTCGACGCCCGCGAGGCGCAGATCGATCGTGGCGAAGATATCGTGAACGAAGAAGTCGTCTATCGTGCGGCCGAAATTGGTCCCGCCGAATTCGGGGGTTACGGCGCAGAACTCCAGTCCTTCGCAGCGATTGTCGTCGACCCCGCCGATATAATTGCTCGACCATGTCACGCTTACCGGCTCGAACTGCAGGTTGACGTAACCGCTGGCCCTCCATTCCGATACCGTGCCGGGGGCCCGGTCGTAGTTGGAGAAGCCGGCCGCATCGTAGCCTTCGTTGAAGAGCAGGTCGTTGAACTGGAAATCGCTGAACTCGTATTCGAGCGTGTAGGTCGCGTTCGCTCCGGCATTCAGCAGTACCGGCCCCAGGTCGGTGCGGTAGTTGAGGCTGAAGTCCAGACCGCTCGTCGTCACGTCGGGCCCATTCACGGTCTGCGTCTGGATGCGGCTGATATCGTTGCCGATCGTCGTGCCCTGCTCGCAGGTGCCGCCGGCGAAGACCACGTATTCCGTGAAAGGACTGGAGCAGTTTGCCAGTTGCGTACCGTCGAGCCCGTTCGGCGCCACGTTCGCGGCAATCGCCTGAACCGGCAGCAAGGTGAAACGCCCTTCGAACTCGTACGTCCAGTAGTCGACGCTGAAATTGAAACCGCCGAATTCGACGATCGCACCGATATTGTAGGTGAAAGCGGTTTCGGGAGAGAGCGCGGGATTGCCGACGGAATCGGTCGCCTGGAATGCGCCGCCCAGCACGTCGATCCCGGCGACGCCGCTCACACCGGCGGTGCCAAGATCGGCAGGCAGCGGGCCACGGAACGTATCGCCGACGGAGCCGCGCAGGGCCAGGAAGTCGGAGACCTGCCACCTGGCCGAGAGCTTGGGATTGACGGTCGAGCCGACCTCCCCGCCATAATCCTCGTAGCGGATCGCTCCCGTCACCTCGAAGCCGTCGAACACCTCCATCTGCGCCTCGCCGAAGATGGCGTAGACGTCCTGTGACAGGCGCGCGCGCGGATACTGACCGAGGAACGTGAACGCGCCCACTGGGAAGTTCGTATCGTTCGGATCGTCGAGGCACGACCTGTCGCCGTCGATCGCGCAAGGGTAGGCCTGCGGATCGCTGAAACGGTTGAGCGGATCGGTTGCGAAGTCCGTCTTGCGGTATTGCGCACCGAACGCATAGCCCAGCGAGGCCCCGAACAGGCTGGACTGACCGCTGAAGACCGCATCGACGATATATTGCTCTTCGGTAGCCTGCGTCCCGCTGGGTCGGGTGAGATATTCGATCACGGCCTGCGAATTTTCGTTGCCGGGAACGTAGGCCGGATTGGAGAAGCCCAACGCCGGATTGCCCGGTGCGGAATTGATGAACGGGTTGAAGTACAGGCAGCCATTGGCGCCCGGCGTCGTGCCCGTGCAATCATCCCCACCGAAGCCGTTCAGGGCGCGCTGGAGGCGGTCGCTGACGAAGTCGTTGGAGAATGCAAGGCGCGAACTGCTGATATACGTGCCCGAGGTCTGGAGCGAGAGGGCGTCCGACAATTCGATATCGAAGCTGCCCGACACCCGCCACGCATCGTTTACCGCCTGACCTTGCCCCGCCCCGCGCGGATCGAGCGGGTTGCCGCCCAGCGCGAATGGACGGAACAACACGATCGAGGAGAGCACAGGGGTGAACAGGCGCGGCGGTGTACCGGGCGCGAAGGTCTGTTCCAGAAAATCGGCGTAGCCGGGATTTCTGGCCGGCACGGTGAAGGCGCTTGCGCTGCCGGGTCCGTTGGGTCCTTGGGTCGGCGGATAGCTGGGCGAATAGCCAAGCTCCTTCAGTTCCGTATGGGAATAGAGCGCCTCGGCGGTGAAGCTCACCCTGTCCGAAAGATCGGCGGTCAATTGCCCGTAGATCTGGTAGCGATCTTCTTCCTCGATCAGGTTCGCAAATGGAATGTAGCTGTACCGGCAAACGGGCAGCGGCGTCGCCCCGGGGCGCGGGAACGCGCCATCGATCCCGCCGAGCGATTCGCACGCATCGACCTGCGCGCCATCCACGCCAAGACCGACCGTCGTCACGCCCACGCCCGGAATGACACCGAGCGGCGCGTACAGGCCGGGATTGGAAAGAAACGAAAAGCCGGTCGGATTGTCGGCGTAGGGGACCTGCGTGAAATCGCGGGCCGTAGTCGGCAGTTCGGACCGATGCTGCCACCCGGCGCCGATCATCAGATTGGCGGTGCCGATATCGAACCCGGCGAGCGCGCTGACGCGGTAATTGTCATCCGACCCGTCGACGAATTCGTAGTCGCCGGCGATCTCGATCCCGTCGAAATCGCGCCGGGTCACGAAGTTCGCGACCCCCGCGATCGCATCGGAACCATAGGTCGAGGCGGCGCCGTCCTTGAGCACTTCGATCCGGTCCAGCGCGAACAGCGGGATCAGGTTGGTGTCTGCTGCCCCGTCGCCCGGCTCGGTCGCGAACCGGCGGCCGTTGAACAGCACCAGCGTGCGCTCGCGACCGAGGCTGCGCAGGTTGCTGGAGCCCACGCCTTGGCTGGCGCCGGCCCCGTACTGGTTTGAATCGCCGAGGACCGGGCCGACAGAGGGTAAGCTCTTGATGAATTCGAGCGGGCTGTCGATCCCGCGCGCTTCGAGCTCTTCCTGCCCGAACACATCGACAGGTTGCGCTCCGTCCTCGCGCTGACCGCGGATGTAGGACCCGGTGACCACGATGGTTGCGTCAGGCTGCGACTCGACCTGCTCGGCAAGCTCAGGCTGGTTCTGCGCGTCGCTATCGGGAACCGTCTGCGCCATTGCCGCAGGCGCCAGTGCGAAGGCGCACGCCGTCCCCACCATGAAGTGCGATTTACCAATCATCTCTCTCTCCCACGTCGCCGTTTTTCGGCTTTTCGTTCGGTCAGACTATTCCTCTTGGCGAGCGGCATCCTCCTCGGGGCCGTCGGGCAGTTCATCCGCCGGAGCCATCTTCGGGCCTGTCGCTTCGATCAGGGCAGCGTTGCCCCCAGGCCGATAGGCCTGCCATTCGAAGCCGTCGGCACATTCGAAGGAGCGCGCATCCGGCGCCATCCTCATGAAGGCGACCCAGCATCCGTTGACCTTTTCGGCCAAGGCGCGATCGGCCGCATCGGCGCGATCTCCGCCCCAGCTCGACTGGTCGATGGAATCGAAGGTGAACATCAGTTCGGCCGAATGGATCGGGCGGTTGCCCCATTCCTCCGCGCGGAAAGCCGGCGTGTGGTCGAAGCGGTACAGGAACGACGGTGCGCCGCTATCACCCGCCAGCGTGGCAAGCGTGCGGGCGGCGGCAAAGCCTCCCTCCCCCGCATTCGAGCCGACCAGCACGGGAACGTCGGTTTCCGACCCTGCCCGAAGCGATGCAATCGTCGACGTCGGCTTGAAGCTTTCGTCAGGTGTGAAGAAGAAGCCGGCTCGCAGCGGTTCGGAGGCAGCGAAGGTCTGCGCCGAGATACCGCGTAGTTCACCGGCCGTTACATCCTGTCCGATACCGATGGTTTCCAGCGCCTCGATCGCCATGCGCTGCGCGTCGGCCTTCGGGCGATCTGGCAGGAGCAGGCTGCCGGACTGGACGATCGCCTTGTCGAACAGGCCCTCGGCCGATGGCAGGGATAGCAGGTTGACGACCATCCCGCCGCCGGCCGATTGGCCCGCCACGGTGACCTTATCGGGATCGCCGCCGAAAGCCTCGATATTGTCTTTCACCCATTCGAGTACGGCGACAGCGTCCTGCAAAGCGTAGTTGCCTTGCGGCTGTTCGGGATCGTCGGCTTCGAGCGCGGGATGGACGAAATTCGCCAGCGCCCCAAGTCGATAATTCACGCTGACCGTGATGACACCCTGCTTCGCATTGGCCGTTCCATCATAGGAACCAAGGCTGCCCGCGCCCAAGAAGAACGCACCCCCGTGATACCAGACCAGCACGGGCGCATCCTGCGCATTTTCGGGCGCGGTTATGGTGAGGTAGAGGCAATCTTCCGACTGCGCGCCGTTCACACCGCCGAAATTCGCAATTGTCGTGTCGATATCGACCGGCTGCGCGCAGGCCGGCTCATGCGCGGTCGCGGCGCGCACACCTCGCCACGGCTCGACCGGCTGGGGTGAACGCCAACGATTTGCACCTGTCGGGGGAGCGGCATACGGGACGCCTCGAAAAACCAGTACGCCGTTTTCGCGCGATCCCATAAGCGTGCCTGCGTCGACCTCTGCCTCCACAGCATCGATCGGTTCCGGCATCTGAGCACCTACGGCCTGCGGCACGAGACCGGCACTCAGGACGCAAAAAGCAACCAGAATTCGCGTCATTTTCCCCTCCATATTCTTATCCGCTAACGTCATAGCGTAGCGTTTACGATCTAACAACAAGCTTATTCGAATATTGGGTACGATATCGAGACGGATGTTGCTGCAGTGATGCCAGCGCATGGTTGTGGACAAGCGCATGGGAGACGAAATAGCCTCGCGAAATGGAACTCACCCGCTCAGAACTGTTCGAAAGAATTTGGTCCGAACCCATGGGGGCAGTCGCCTCACGCTATGGCCTTACCGGTAATGGCCTTGCGAAGATCTGCGACCGGCTGGACATTCCGCGCCCGCCGCGGTCGCACTGGACCCGCAGCGCTTCTGCGCGCGAACCGCGGCCACAGCTACCTGCCGCCCCGATCGGCCTGAGCGAGACCTTTGCTCTCGGACGCCGTCAGACACGCCAGTCGCCCGGCACCCGCACGCGCATGTCCGCCGAAGAAAGGCGGGATCACCTGATGGACACCGCCAGCCAGATTGCACTCGGCGAAGGGCTGTCGGCGGTTACCATTCGCGAAGTGGCACGGATCGCCGGGATCAGTGAGACGCAGGCGCACAATTGCTTCGGCGGCCGGACCGAGCTACTGCTCGCCCTCGCCCGGCGCGAGATCGCCACGCAAGAGTCCCAACGCCGCAGGCGTGTCGCGCGCGGTACGAACCACCAGACCCGGGTCGTGCTCTCGACCATCGGCTACCTGCACGAGGCGGCCCGGCGCGGACCATTGCTCCAGATGCTGCTCCGCACGCCCGAGGTACGCGACGCCCTGAAGCCCGAGCGGGTCGCGCAAAGCGACAAGGCGCGGGCGCCGATCCTCCAGCAGCTTGTCGCAAAGGGCAAAATGGACATGCAAAGCGCGCGCGCATCGACCGCCGCTTTGACTGCCGTAAGCCTCAAGGCGGGCGGCATAGTGGCGAGCAAACGCGCGCCCTTTTCGATGGTCGAAGAAATATGCCTTGGCGTGGTGTTGTCCGGAACCTCGAGCAACGAAAGCCTCGCTGCAGGAACTGATTAAGCAGGCGGGGCTACCGCAAATCCATCCACCGAAGCCGATACGAGGCGTCGACAAGTCGCATGTGCGGTACTCGGTTCGATCTCGCCATTTCGCACCAGCCGGGCCAGTGCCTCGGGTATGCCCGAGGTAAGTTCCATCAGTACGAAGGCCTCGCGGGGGGTAAACCTTTGCGCTCGGCACGTTTCATCGGCCAAGCGGCGCAACAGACTGCGAAAGTGCCGCCGGCTTTCGGGTCCTAGCGGACTGTCCTGATGGTGCTCTCGCAGGATCAGTTGCAGGATCGGACCGCTCTCAACCAAGTAGTCCAGATAGGCTGAATAGGCCGCGCTCGCGCGTTCGCGATAGGGCGCATCCGCATCGTCCAGTTCGGGCAAGATACGCGCCTTCAGCCTGTCCAGATGTTGCAGGAACAGCGCGTCGATCATCGCGGGAACGCCGTCGAAATAGACGTAGATGAGACTGCGGCTGACGCCGACCCGATCGCCCACCTCGCCAAGCGAGAGATTGAGTGTGCGGCCTTCGCGTATCACCGCTTCCGCTGCGTCGAGCAGCTGCTGCTCGCGATCGCTTTCTGCCGACATGGCTTCCATGGGCGCGCTGTGCAGACTGCCTGCAAAATTGACAAGGTCGCCGAACGCAAAAAGGGGGAAGCATCCCGCGAACGCCTCCCCCCAGTCTGATCGGGTGGAGCGCTACTCGGCCGCTTCGGCCAGTGTCTCGCTCGTGCGGAACATCATGTGATCGTAATTGGTACGATAGAACATGTCCTTCACGTCCTCGTCGAACTCTTCCAGCGACGCTTCGAACTTGCCGAAGGGGTCCTTCGTCCCTTCGGGGTGCGGATAATCGCTTGAAAACAGGTAAAGCTCGGGCGCGGAATGGCGAATCATGCGGCCGACATCCTCGTTCGGGAAGGGTGTGAAGCGAACCGCGCGCTTGATGTATTCGGACGGCATAAGGTCCATGTCTTTCAGGTA
This sequence comes from Erythrobacter sp., assembly GCA_049649965.1. GTDB lineage: Bacteria > Pseudomonadota > Alphaproteobacteria > Sphingomonadales > Sphingomonadaceae > Erythrobacter. The sequence continues at coordinate 16,519 of JBARZK010000055.1, read as the reverse complement.
CTGGTCCGTCCTGTTGAACGAGTACCAGCCGTGGTCGAGCATCTGCAGGAACTCGGGCACCCAGCCCGCTCCGCTCTCGATCACGCCGCCCCGCAGATCCGGAAAGCGCTGGAACACGCCGTCATAGACCATAGCGGTGAGGAATTCCTGCGGCGCGTACCAAAGGCACATGAAGTCCGGGAAGCGCAGGTTCTCGCCCCCGCCGTGCAAGTCGGCCGCACGCTCGCGCCCGTTGTTGCGGAACTTGCTCGGCTGCGTTTTCGTGCCCGGACCGATGTGCAGCATGAAGGGAATCCGGTTGTCCTGCAGGAACTGCCAGAACGGATCGAAAGCGGGGTGGCCGGGGCTCTTGTCTCCGGCAGGCCCGGCGCTGAACATTACCGCCTTCGCGCCCGCGCCCACCGCTCGCTTCGCCTCGGCAAGGCCGCGTTCGGGATCGTCCAGCGGGGTGAAGGCGACGCAGTCCATCCGCGTGTCGGCATCGCAGAAATCCTGCTGCGCCTTGTTGAGGGCGGTCGCCGCGGCGTAACGCTGGTCGTCGTCTTCGGCCCGGGTAATCGCAGCGAGGCCGAAGGTCGGGAAGACGAGCTGACGCGAGAAACCGAGCCAGTCGAGCGCCTCCACCCGTTCGTCCTTGTCGAAACCACCGTATCCCAGCCAGCCTTTCGCGCCCTCGATCGGATTCTCGAGTGCCTTGGCACGCGCCTCGGGGTCGTTCTTGCGCGCCTTGGCGGCGTCGATCATCTTGACGATGCGTTCGCCGCCTTCGCGCTTCGAATAGACCTGAGAATATTTCTCCTTATACTCGCCTTCCAGATAGGTGGCGAGCCAGTCCTGCGTTTCCATCGTGTGGGAGTCGGCATCGTTCACGACTCTGCCCTGGGTATAGGTCATCGGGTTCTCCTTGCGCTGAGAAGACATTGTCACACTACTTGTTATATTGTCAACGATGATGGAAACGGGGTGCTGCAAAGCGGAGTTTGTCGCTTACTCAGGCAATGGCTTGCCCTGAGTGCACAGGCTGAATATCGGGTACGGGCAACCCGGGAGGCGGAACATCGTTGATCTTGTCAAAATCCTCGCCCTTGAAGCCATCGATGCCACGACCTTCGAAGGCCGGTCCGGTCCGGCCATGGGCCCGCGCCTGTTCGGAGGACATGCAATCGCGCAGGCGCTGCTCGCCGCATCGGCGCCAGAGGACGGCGCACGGCTGCCGCATTCCCTCCATGCGCATTTCCTCAAAGCCGGATCGAGCGCGCATCCGGTTCGCTACAATGTCAGCCCGTTGTCTGCGGGCCGCAGCTTTGCGGTCAGACGCGTGGATGGATATCAAGACGAAACGCTGATCTTCACCATGACGGTCTCATTCCACGTCGAGGAGGAAGGCTACGAGCACACAAGCCCCGCGCCGTTCCCGCTGGATATCGATGCCGCGCTAGCCGGGCTTAAGGCCTGGCGGACCCGCGATGCCGAAACGTCCGGAAATCCGATCATCGAAAGGTTGCAGAAACGACCCATTGAGATCGTGCCGATCGACCCTGGCTTGCTGTTCGGTTCGCGCAAACGCGAGGCAAAGACCGCCGTGTGGATGCGGATGCGAGAACTTTCGGGTGCCGATCCCGTCCTGCAGCGCGCCCTGCTCGGTTATGCGTCGGACATGATGTTCCTGCGTAACGCGCTGCTGCCGCACGGCATCCGGCCCGGCAGCGACACGATACAAGCCGCCTCGCTCGATCATGCGGTGTGGTTTCACGAAACGCCCGACTTCGACAGCTGGCACCTGTTTGCCACCGAAAGCCCCTGGGCAGGAAACGCCCGGGGCCTCAATCGAGGTCACTTCTACGACCGCAATGGCCGCATGATCGCCAGCGTCGCGCAAGAGAGCCTGATGCGGCCCAAGGGCGATGGTCGAGAAGCTTCTGCCGCAGAGTCCTGACCCGACTTGGTGCTCGCCTACTACGCCCGCTGGATCGCAGCGGTTCGCTGCGCCGCTTTGCTAACGGATTGGCACGGGCCGACCTCCGCTATGGGAGATTGCGTCGATGTTCCACGGTCCTACAATCCACGCCCCTCGGGCAGAAGGCGCTGCAGTAGCGCGCGTTCTTCTCCGTCTGGATCGTGCACGATTTCGGGATCCACGTCGAAGATCATCGTGGCTCGGGTCCGCGTGTCGTAGGCAGGCCATTGCGGCAGTACAGGGGTGTTCGGGTTTCCGGAGCGGGCGAACGCAATCCAGGCATCCGCCATCAGGTCGGCCATGCGCTGGGTCTCGGCAGTTTCCAGACCGGTAAAGCTCGTCGAACGGGCAACGTTGTCGAATACGAAGGCGATATCGAGCGCGTGCGGTGTCTCAAGACGTCCACCTTCGACCGGGGTCTTCCAGTCGAGCCGGTACATGTAGACCGGCGCCGGCTGCTCGCTCTTGCGCTCCGCCTGAAACAGCGCGGTGCCGCGATAATTCCGGAAGGTCGCGACCTGGAAGAACACGTCGCTGGCGTCGTAAACCGGGTGGGCAGCGCGCATGCCCGCAATGACCTCGTCGACATCCGCCTCGCCGATAAAGGGCTTCAACTTGGCTGGAAGCTGCTCCCACGTCAGCGCGAAATTTTCCGGACTGCCGAGCCCGCCCTGCAGGCGCATCTCATTGTTGTTCGTGCCGACCAGCAGCGGAATGTCTGCGGAGACGGGATTGGCATCGGGCGCGTAGGGCTGGCGGATCAGCGAACGGCCATCCACCACGGGACGATAGTACGCACCCCGGCTGCGCGATTGCATCATCGCCGCGATGAAATTCTCGATCGGCATTTGCGCCAGCCCTTCAACGCTCGAGACGCCGGCCTTGGTCATCAGGTCCTTCGCCAGTGGTGTGCCGATACGCGGTGTGAAGCCCGACAGCGACATCGAGCCGGACTGCGCGATCGCGCGATGGAACAGCCCGCGCGCGTCCTCCATCGCCATCAGGGTAGAGACCTTGGCCGCACCGCCCGACTCTCCGAAGATCGTCACATTGTCGGGATCGCCGCCGATCTCCTCGGCATGGTCGCGCACCCATTCGAGCGCCGCGACGATATCAAGACTGCCGAGATTGCCGCTGTCCGCATATTTGGGATCGTCGGTCAGGTCGCCGAGATAGGAATAGCCCAGCGCGTTGAGCCGATGGTTGAGCGTCACGACGACCACATCGCCCCGCTCTGCCAGCCGCGATCCGTCGTAGCCATTGCTGGAGCCCGAACCGGTCACATAGCCGCCGCCATGCAGCCAGACCATGATCGGGCGCTTCTTCCCGTCGTCCAGCCCTCGCGTCCACACGTTAAGGAAGAGGCAGTCCTCGCTGGTGCCGACGGTATTGGCCCAAGAACGGAAGACCGGCACATCCAGCGAAGGGCGCTGCGGGCATTCACTGCCGAACTGGGTCGCGGCAAGCGTTTGCGACCACGGCTGCGGGTCCGCCGCGCGCTGAAAGCGTCGGCCCTCGGTCGATGCACCGTAGCGCACTCCGCGAAACACGTTGACCGTCGCGGTCTCTCCTTCGCGTGAGCCGATGACCGGACCGTATCTGGTCTTGAGCAAAGGTGCCGCCTCCACCTGCTCCGCTGGCGCTTGGCCGGTCGTCGCACAGGCCGATAGACACATTGCAGCGGCGGCAAGACTCGCACCCAGATTACGGAATGTCATTACCTTCTTCCATCGAGCTTCACTGCCATTCAAAAGGGAACCCGGTGTTTGAACGACACCCCCGCCCGTTCGCTCCGCGCATCCTGCTAGCATACCTCGTTTACGAAAAGGGCTTAACATGCGAGTTCAATTGGTTCTAGTGTCAAAGCAGGCACTGGGAGAATCAGGTATGATGACGCGGCGACAAACACTTGGTTCGGCACTCGCCCTGGGCGCCGCAGCCGTCGCGCGGCCTGCCTTCGCGGCGGGCATGTTCCCGGTCGTGGAAACGGCGCAGGGCAAATTGCGCGGGCTGCACTCGGGCGGGGTCGCGATTTTCCGCGGTGTCAGTTACGCGGCCGATACTTCGGGTGCGAACCGCTTCATGCCGCCGCAACCGGTCAAGCCATGGGCCGGGGTGCGCGAAGCCCTGCACTGGACCGAAATTGCTCCACAAATCCCCGGCGACCGCCGCCACGTCTATGCCGACCTTATCATGGTCGACCGCAATCCCTCCGGCATGGGCGAGGACAATCTATCGCTTAACCTTTGGACACCCGGGATCGACCCGAACGCGAAAAAACCGGTGATCGTCGTGCTTCACGGTGGTGGTTTCTACAGCGGCTCGGGCAATTCCGTGGGGATGGATGGCGAGCAGATGGCGCGTTTTTCGGACTGCGTCGTGATCGCGATCAACCATCGCCTCGGTGCCTTCGGCTTCCTTCATCTCGCGGAGTTCGGTGGCGATGATTTCGCCACTTCGGGCACCGTGGGCATGCAAGATATCGTCGCAGCGCTTGGCTGGATACGAGAGAACGTGGCCGCATTCGGAGGCGACCCGGACCGCGTCCTCGTCTACGGACAATCGGGCGGCGGTGCGAAAACCAGCGTGCTCATGGCTATGCCGGGCGGCAAAGGCCTGTTCCACCGGGCGGGTGTGATGAGTGGCTCGGCATTGCGCATGATGCCGCCCGAAATGGCAAGCGCCACCGCAAAACGGCTGATGGACGCCCTGGAGGTCGCGCCAAGCGATGTGCGCAAGTTGCAGGAGGTGCCGTGGACCGTTCTGCTGGAGACGCAGGCCAAGCTGGAAGCGGCCGATCGTGCGCGGGGCGAGGCCCCGCGATCCTTCGCCCCGGTGGTCGACGGGATCGCGCTGCCCCGCCATCCCTGGGATCCGGATGCTCCCGATGTTTCCGCCGACGTGCCGATGATCGTGTCCTCGGTGCTCGACGAACGGTCCTACCGCATGGGTGACTTCTCGATGGACGAAGCCGGGCTGCTGGAGTTCGCACGTGAGCGGGTGGGCGAACGAGCCTCCGAAGCGGTTGCCGCCTATCGCGAAGAAGCCCCGGACACGCCGCCCTTCCTGCTTGCAGCGCGTCTCGATTCCGATCTCACCTTTCGCAAGGGCGCGTTCGCACAGGCCGAGTTGAAGGCCAAGCAGGAAGGCGCGCCGGTCTGGACCTACCTGTGGACGCAGCCAAGCCCGGCAGCGGACGGGCGTTTTGGCGCGGTCCACGGGATCGATGTGGCGCCCAGCCTCTACAACACGCGCGGAGCACTCAACGGATCGAGCGCGCAAGCGAACGAATTTGCCGCAGCGATCGCATCGAGCTGGGCGGCCTTCGCCGCCGACGGAAACCCCAACAACGAGCATGTGCCGGATTGGAAGCCCTACTCCCCGCCCGAACGCGCTACGCTGATCTTCGATGCAGACTTGCGCGTCGAGAACGATCCTCGCGCCGCGTTCCGGCGATTTTGGAAGCCTTGAGGTCGCGCAGACGTTTGTGCCTCACCACGCGGGCAACTCGCCGACCAAGCGCGCGCATGGCGTGTCGCTACCGCGCAGGAATATCAGCGCCCGGTCGCTTTGGGAACGTCGCTAGCGCCAAACTTGCCGCGTCGGAGAAACTCGGCATTGGCTTACACGTCAACCGCTGTTGCGCAGCGCTGTTGCGATGGCATTGATCGACAGCTTGATCCCTTCTGCAACGCGCTGGTCGGTATCGCCGCTACGGTGGCGTTTCAGCAGTTCGACCTGAAGCAGGTTCAGGGGTTCGATATAGGGGAGCCGCAGACGGATCGACGCTTCGAGCTTTGGCGACTTTTGCAACAGGGCGGATTGCTGCGTTACCCTGAGGATCGCGTCGTGGGTACGTTCCCACCCTGCGCGGATTTGCTGAAACACGTGCGCTCCCAAACCCGCGTCCTCGACCAGTTTCGCATATTCCGCCGCGATCGCCATGTCGGATTTCGCCAGCACCATTTCCATGTTCGCCAGCGTATTGCGGAAGAACGGCCATTCGCGGGCCATCGCCTGCAACAGCGCCTGATCCTCGACCCCCTCGAGCGCATGGCCTACGCCGAACCAGCCGGGCAGCATGACGCGCGCCTGGCTCCATGAGAACACCCAAGGGATGGCGCGCAAGTCCTCGATGCGGTCGCTCGCCTTGCGGCTGGCGGGGCGTGACCCGATGTTGAGCGTGGCGATCTCGGCGATCGGCGTCATCTGGCGGAAAACATCGACGAAGCCGGGCGTTCCATAGACCAACTCGCGATACGCTTCGAAGGCGCTGTTCGACATAGCGTCCATCGCTGCCGAGAACCGCTGGTAGTCCACGCCTGCGATCTGCTGGGGTTCCAGCGTCGCCAGCAAGGTCGCGCTCGCCATCGCTTCGAGGTTGTTGGCTGCGGTTTCAAGTGTTCCGTACTTGGCTGCGATCACCTCGCCCTGCTCGGTGATGCGGATCCGGCCGTTGACCGTGCCGTGCGGCTGGCCGCGGATCGCATCGAAGGCAGAGCCTCCACCGCGCCCGACCGAACCGCCGCGCCCGTGAAACAACTGCATCGTGACGCCCGCCTCGGAGAAGACCGGCGCGAGCGCCTCGCTGGCGCGCGCGAGCATCCAGGTTGAGGTGAGGTAGCCGCCGTCCTTGTTCGAATCCGAATAGCCGATCATCACTTCCTGCGCTCCACACGTGCGGGCGAGCTCGGATATTTCTGGAATGGCGAAATAGGCGCGCATGATGTCGGGCGCGTTTTCGAGGTCTCCGATGGTTTCGAATAGCGGAACCGGCATGACCGGGCAGGTCGGACCGTCGTCCAGCCGGTAGAGACCGACCTCACGCAGCAGCAGCAGGACTTCGAGAAGGTCGGAAACGCTCTGCGCCATCGAAACAACGTATTGCCGGATGCAATCGGGACCAAAGCGGTCATGCGCCCCCGCCGCCGCTTCTAGGATCGCAAGCTCCTTTCGCACCTCTTGCGAATAGTCGGCCCATGGCGTGCGTAGCGGCCGCTTTCCGCCCAGTTCCTGCCGCAAGAGCGCCACGCGCGCCTGTTCGTCGAGACCGAGATAATCGCCGCTGACACCGGCCTTGGCGAACAGTTCCGCCACCACGCGTTCGTGAACGGAACTGTTCTGCCGCAAGTCGATCGTGGCGAGATGAAAACCGAACGTCTGGACGGCGCGGATGAGCTCGCCAAGTCCTCCCGCCGAGCTCAGACCGTCGCCACCGATTTCGGAAAGCGAGCGAGCAATCAGCCGCAAATCCCCTTCGAATTCCTGCGGCCCTTCATAGGCTTCACAGGACACGAGCGCACGGCGGGCAGGCGGTTTGCCGCAAAGCTGCTCGAACGTCGCGGCCAGCCGTCCGTAGATCCCGATAAGCGCGCGGCGGTAGGGCTCGTCCTCCCGGTGGCTCGAAGTTTCTCCGCTGGCTTGCGCCAATGCCTCGATCTCCGGGGCTATCTCGGTCAATTCGCTCGAAATCGACAGGTCCGCCCCAAGCAACTGCAACCGATCGAGGTAGTATCCCAGAACGGTCTCCGCTCCGTGGGCGAGCGCATATTCGAGGCTTTCGTCCGTAACGAAGGGGTTGCCGTCGCGATCGCCACCGATCCAGCTGCCGAGCCGCATGAAGCTGCGGGGTCGTTCGGGCAACTCGGCTTCCCACTCACGATACAGCGATGGGAGGACTGGTAGAAAAACGTCACGCATGAAATCGAGCGCGTTGTCGATTTCATCCGTGACCTCGAGCTTGTCCCGCCGCAGCGTCCTTGTGTGCCACATGAGCGCGATCTGCTGCTTGATCTCACGCTCGATCGGCGCGACGTCGGCGCCAGCCGAGAGAGCGGCGTCGCGGCGCTTCATCATGTCGGCAAGCCGGGTGCGGTGGTCGATCACGCTCTTGCGCCTGACCTCTGTCGGATGCGCGGTCAGGACCGGCACGATGAGCGCTTGGTTGAGCAGTTCAAGGACGGTGTCCGCGCCGATCCCGTGCGACCGCAGCTGCGCGACCGCTTCCGAAAAGCTTGTATCGATATCGGCTGCCATCGCCTCGCGGTCTTCGGACAGGTTGGCGAGCATCGAGAACAGGCCAAAGCCCCGGACAAAGGCGAGGGTTTCGTCGAGTGCCAGCTGATCGAGTTCGAGATCGGCCAGCGCGTCCCCGCGGTGGCGCCCGACACTGGCCGAGCGGATATGCTCGGTACGCTCGAACAGGCGGTCGCCGCCATATTCGCGAATGACATCGCCCAGTACCTTGCCAAGGAAGCGAATATCAGCGTTTTGCTGGATCCTTGGGCGATCGGTCATGGTTTGGCTCCCTCGGGTTCGCGGCACCATGACCTTTTCATATCAAGCCTCGAAAGTATCAAGGCAAAGCTTTCCCGCCCGTGGCTCCGGGATCGAACGTGTGGTGATGCGCAAGAGAAACTTGGTCTCACGAGTGGTTGGCGGAGGGCGTTTCCGCATTTCACGATCGGTCCGAGAAGGCCTCAGGCAAACTCTATCAGGACCAGCGAAACGTTGTCGCCGCCATCGCGTTGCAGAGCGCTTGTCATCAACCGGTCGGCCAAGGCCGCCAGAGCGATGGCACCGGCGACATCTCGCTCGCTCAATGAGCGCGACAAGCCATCAGAACACAGGAGCACCCTGTCACCGGGGGCGACGTCGAGCGTGCGGCTCTCGATCAGTGGATCGGTGCTGACCCCCAGGGCGCTCGTGATGACGCTGGCTTGCGGATGATTTTGGCTACCCGCTTCGTCGATCAATCCTGCGTCGAGCAAGCCTTGTACGAGGCTATGATCGCGCGTCAGTTGTGAAAGCTCGCCTGCACGGATGAGATATGCTCGACTGTCGCCTGCCCAGCATATCTGCGCTTCGCCTTCGCCGGCGAGCATGGCAACGAGGGTCGTTCCGCCCTCTCCGCTGGTCATCTCGATCAGGTTCCGGTGCGCGCGCAACACTGTTTCACGCAAACCCGCACCGCCATTCTGCTCGCCCCAGCTTGCAAGCTCGTTGATCAGAAACTCGGCTGCAACATCGCCTGCACTATGTCCGCCCATGCCGTCGGCGACAGCCCACAAGCCCAGATCGGCCCGGTCGAGAATGCGGTCCTCGTTTACGGCTCGCACTCGGCCGACATGGGTCCGGCTGACAGATCGAACTGTGCTCATCATCGCGGTGGGCTTGCGGAACAGCCGCTCGAAAGCGCTCACGGTGCATCGGCCTCGGTCAGAGACGATTCGGTCCGTCGATAGGCCGCGACGAAAGCCTGATCGAGCGAACCGGATTTGGCATTTTCGAGCTGGTCGGAAAGATCGGCGTGGCGCGCGCTCGCTTCCTCAGCCTGCGCGGCGGAGCGGCTCTTGAGCAGGTTGGCGCGCTTACCGGCTGCCTTGTTCAGAGCAGTCGGGTCGAAACTGTCGATCGCGGCGCGCAGACTACCTTGGAAGCCAGCAAAGGTTGCGACCAGATGCCGTTTTACGTCTTCGAATGAAGCTTTCAGCGCTGCCGGGCCGGACAGGAACCCGATCGAGCCCGCGGTCAGGAGGTCGATCGCGAGCCGCTGCGAGGGAGCCCATTTGAAGGGGTTGTTCCCCTCACTCGCAATGGTTGTACGGGTTATCTCGAACTTCGCCCGGGCATGATCGCGCTCAGCCATCAGGTCACCGATGCCGAGCACCATCTGTCGATAGAGCGCCCCGGCCCGGCGCATGATGACTTCTGGTTCCTCGTCCGACAAGAGTGACGGGTCCAGCCCCGCCCCCTCGCAGAAAGCCTCCAGCAGAGATCCGTCGTAGCGAGGTTCGACGTCTGACGCGTCGCTCCATTCGCTTGGCACGTCGATCGAACTGCCGAGCGGGGGAGTAAGGATCATCGTGCTGCCCGCATCCATACCGGGCGCCGACTGCGGCGCGAGCGTTGCCACCACGCGGAACCGCCCCATCCGCAGCGCGCCAGGCAGTGCCACTTCCATTCGCTCCCCGGTCGGCAGCCGGGTGCCCGTGATTGCATCAAACACACCGTTGGCACCGATAACAGTGATCGAGAGGCCGCCTGGCTCAGCATGAAGCGTGCAATGCTCCCGTGAAAGGGCGCAATCGGGGTCCGGGATGGACCAATCGGCAGCCGGATCGCGACCCATGGCCAACGTACCGGTAGCCAGAAGCCGCGCGTCTATCGGCTCGATGGCGTCGTCACGGTCAAAGAGTTGAAGCATGTACATGGCTATTCCGCCCTCAGATCAAGCAGCGATGCGAGTGGCAGCGAGAGACCCAGATTCATCTGAAGCCGCGACAGCTGCCTCGGCCTCAGCGATCGCTTTATTAAAGGCGTCGAACGCTTCGCCGAACTCGTCGCGACGCCGATGGGACAGGCGAACGGAGAAATCGCCGGCGGCTGCCGTTTCCAGTGCGATGCGCAGGCGGCGCAGAGGTCGGGCGACCATGGCGCCGCTCAGATATCCCACCCCGAGCATCACTGCCATGATCAGACCCGACAAGCTGAGCATGAGCGTCCGCGACTTGGCGATCGACTGATCGAGTGTGCTGCGGTCGAGCATCAGGTCGACGGTGCCGAACTGCGTTCCGGCATAATCGATCGGCCGGACGAAGCGCATACCCGCGTCCCCATTCGCTTCGCCCTTAGATCGAGCATACCGGGTTCCTACCAGCGCTGGGTCGCTGGCGGCACGGACGATGCCATCGACATCGACGATGTTGATCTGCTGCACATCGGTGTCGCGCGAAGCCGTGACGACAAAGGCTTGCAGCGCGGTCCAGTCCTGCTCCTTGGGAGGTAGCCCCGCATTGTCGACAACCGTGACGGCAGCATTGTCGGTGACGAAAGCGGCAATGCTCCCGCCGGACGCCGCGGCCATCTGCTCCAAGAGCAGCGTTTCGCGCTCGGCGATGACATGGATCGAGGCAGCCAGCGCGATCGCCGTCAGGCTGACCAGGGCCAGAGGCAGCTTAAAACGCATCGATAGGCCGCGCCGAGCCGGTCCGGTTTCGCCTTCCGCTGTCAGTTCCCGGTCGAGCGCCGCCACGAGAGCTGCCCCGTCGGCAAACCTTTGCTCAGGTTTCTTGGCAAGCAGCCGATCGATGATGGCACTAAGGCCCGGCGGGCAATCCGCCGCGACATCGCCCACTGGCGCCACCCGCTCCTGTGCGATCTGGATGGCGAGCGTCGCGAGATTGGGCCCGGGAAAGGCGCTCTTGCCGGTCACCATCTCATAGATGACGACACCGAGCGAAAACAGGTCCGAGCGATGATCGATCGGCAGTCCCAGTGCCTGTTCGGGACTCATGTAGCGCGGTGTGCCGAGTAGCTGGCCGACCTGAGTTCGCGCGAGACTGGACGGATCAGCTTCGCCGACCCGTGCCACTCCGAAATCGAGCAGCTTGGCGGTCGTACCGTCCGGGCTGACGATGATATTCGATGGCTTTACGTCACGGTGTACGATTCCGGCGCGGTGCGCATAGGCCAGTGCGTCGGCGAGTTGGCGTGCCAGCACCAGAACCCGTTCATAAGCAATGCGCCCTTGCCTCTGGACCAGTTGGTCGAGCGGTTCACCTTCGACCAATTCCATCGCGATATAGGGCACGCCGTCGAGCGCACCCACGTCATAGATCGTCGCGATATGCGAGTGACTGAGTGCGCCCGCCGCCCTCGCTTCGCGCAGGAAACGCGCCCCCAATTGGGCATCGCGGGCATACTCGGCTTTCAGCACCTTGACCGCGACCGTGCGCCCGATATCGGGATCGTGCGCACGGTAGACGTCCGCCATGGCGCCCTCCCCGATGCGCGCTTCGATCCTGTATCGCCCAAGGGTAGTCATGTAGCGTCTTTCGCACTCGAAGCTCTGGCAAGCATCGGATTATTGCCTCGAGCGAACGGTTGCGGCGATGCGTTCGGCCCGAGCAAGGTCGCGGCCGATCGCTGCGTTGCCGGGGTCGAGCGTGGTCGCACGGCGCAGCTGGGCTACCGCGTCGTTCACCTTGCCTCGATTGAGGGCGGCGAGCCCTGCAGCATGAGCTCGCTTGGCCGCAGCGACATCCGCGTTTGTAACTGGAGCTGGCGAAGAGGAGCGCGGCTGCGGGGACGCGGGCGTCGCGGCAGGTGCTTTTGGACTTCGCGATGCTGAGGGAGTTGGCGATGGCGCACGCGGCGGTTGTCCGGGGATGCGCAGCACTATCCCCGACTGCAAAGCATCCGGCGTGTCGATATCGTTATACTGGGCCAGTTGATAGGCTTTGAGCCAGTTTCCCAGGAATCTCTGCGCGAGTTTCGCCATGGTGTCGCCGGGCTGGACGGTATACGGGAAACTCTGTGGGCCCAGATCCTCGCGAGCGTCGCCATCGATTGCCTGCTTCAGCAGCATCAGCGACGGATTGGTCGGATCTTGCTTCAGGGCGGCTTTCACCCGCTTTTTCGCGTCCTTTCGCTCCCCCTGATGAAGCAGGACGGCGATGGCGTTGACTTCGTTGGCAGGAAGCGCGCCCGTTTGCACGGACGGGTTTCCCGAACATGCGGTAATTAGCAGCGCGCTGATCGCCGCAAGCAGAATTCGCCTGGTCATGCACGAAGCCTTTCATCCGCAAGAGATGGAGACTGATCCAGCAGATGTGCGAGTTGCGCCTGATTGCGAACGAAGGTTACGAAATCCTTCGCAGACAGTGGACGAGAAAGGTAATAACCTTGGAAGAAGCGACAGCCATGTGCCCGCAGCCATGCATATTCCGCTGCCGTTTCGACTCCTTCAGCAAGGACGCGGATGCCTAGCCCGCGCCCCAGGGCCAGCAAGGCGCTGCATATGGCCTGACTGTCGCGCCGCCGATCGACATCGGTTACGAAACTGCGATCGATCTTCAGCTTGTGGAAGGTCAGCGAGCGTAGCGCGTCCAGGCTGGAATAGCCGGTCCCGAAATCGTCGATAGCAATCGTGATGCCCATCGACCGTAAAGTATTGCAAAGCCCGGCTGCGAAATCGCCATCAGCCAGAGCGACGCTTTCGGTAAGCTCGATCTCCAGGGCATCGGGCGCAAGACCGTGGCGCGCCAGAGTTCTTTCGATCAGTTGAGGCAGAGCCTCGACTTCCAGATCCTTCCCCGACAGGTTTACTGCTACCTGCAGGTCCTTGAACCCGGCGACCCGCCAGCCGCGTGCCTCGCGAAGCGCGTGGTTGAGAGCCCATAGGCTGATGTCCCGGGTGATGCCGGCAGCTTCCATCATCGGAATGAATTGCCCGGGCGGGATGTTGCCGCGCGTGCGATGCTTCCAACGGATCAGCGCTTCAGCACCGCACACCCTGCCTTTGTCGGCATCGAGCAATGGCTGGAAGACCATGTGGAGTTCGTTGCGAGCGATGGCCTGTCGCAGATCCTGCTCGACCGCAAAATGCTCCTGCGTAATCGCGACAAGTTCAGGATCGACAGCGACGTGACCCGCTTTGCCGGGAACCGCTACCGCGAAAGAGGAAAGGGCGCCCGAAACGGTAGCGTGCGGTGTGCCGTTGGCCGCATCGAACCGCGCAGTCCTCAGTGCGATCTCCGGGAGGATTTCCCGATCGCCCTCGATCAGGCGGTCGCTCAATGCGTAAGTCAATGCTTGCGCCTCGGCTTCGGCCGACGCATCGCTGGCGTCAGGCCCCAGCCAGACCGCAAGGTATGCTCGATCGATTTGCGCAATCATGCGTGTTGAAGGCACCATGGCGCGAAGGCGAGCCACGATTGTCAGCAGCACCCTTTCGCCAAGCGAGGGATCGAAGGTACAAAGCCGATCATAGTCGCGGCAGGCCACCACAATCAGCGTTCCTGCGGCGTCCCTGGCCATCTGGTCCAAAAGCGCCTCTCGCGCGGGTAGCCCGGTAATCGCATGCACCTGGCTGCGGCCCGCATCGATCGACTTGCACGCGAGCAGAGCCTTTATCGCCAATTCGGCTCGCTCCATGAGCGATCCAGCGTGTGCGATGCCAGTTTCACGCTCGGCAGCTTCAACCTGCTTGCCGAGAGCGCCCCACAGGCGGTGCGCACGCCAGAATCCTACGGCCATCGCCGCGGTCGAGATGGCAATCAGGAGCACCGCGATCCAAGTCATGCCGGGCCATACTGCGATCGCTCTCTGACGACCGGCTGCTGGAGGAAGCGTTTAGGCGGCTGCATGAGCCTGAATAAACACGAAACCCTTGATAAAGTGCTACTTGGGTTAACGGTCCGGCGCAAAAGCAACGGTTTATGCCATAGCAAATCGAGAGACTGCTCGGCGCTCGCTGGACCTGGTTGGGTTAACGCTATCGAGTTGGACGAACGAACGCCTACGCTTCGCAAGGGGCACGTTGTGATAACAGGAAATGCAGGCGGAAAATGATTAGCAGACCCTGAAATGACTGAACGCCTGCGACGCTCGTTCGGAAAGCAATGGCGGTGGGCGCAGTCGCATCGCAAATCGTCTTCGATCTGTGAAGTTACCCCTCGACCGCCGCCGGATCAGACCATGAGGGTGCTTCACTCGATCAAGTAGGGTGAGCGAGCGGTCGCATACGTCGGGCGGTCGACAGATGGCTTTGCGGACTGAAGTGGTCGTGAGCATCCGCGCAGACAAAGGCGGGCTGCCGAAGCGGCGGGTCCTATCGGAACTTGAAGCATGGGTCGCGCTCGCCTGAAGAACGATAGGTCATTGCTATCCAACCAATTCTTTTGACATGCCTGTTTATAGTCTTGGCGTCCAGCTCCCTGCCTTTGATCTCGACCACACGACCCGTGTTTCGCTATTGCTTCCGAGACCAACAATACAATATCGCATCGAGGCAACTCGCTTGCTTTCGTTGCTCAAGGTAAAGACCCAAAGCAAAGCTGCCGCGCTTTTGCTGTCGCCGAACGCGCGCACGATATAGCCTCGCGAGCGCAAGGCGCTGGATCGCCTTTTTTCGTCAATCACCGCTTCGCTTGCAGCGAGGAGCGGCTCCCACCAGCTTTCGGGCAGGTCGGGATGATCCTCCCAGCGGTAGCGAAGAGCCGTGCTGCGCCCCTGTTCCATATCGGTATCGAACGCGACATGAAGCACCGGTTCTTCAGCTTCGTCTACTTCGTCGCCGACGCGCCAAATGCGCCCGATCCGGCCATCATAGAGATCGGCGAGGAGCGCTGCGCCGCTTCCGACAAGCGCCGCCCCTCCTTCGGTTTCGATCCTCATCGCAGAATCGTCGATCGGAAACGGATGACTGGCGAAGAGGGAGAGAATGTCTTCCTCGCTCAGCCGATCGAGGCTCGCCCACGAGAGTTTTGCCGTGCCCAGTAATCCTGCGTCCTGAGGTCTGTCGCCGTTCGCCAGCGCTTCGAGATGACCAAGTGCGCTCATGCTCCCAACCCCCCATGAATCTGGCGCAGGACCGACACTTCATCAAATACCGTGGCTTCCTCCACGACCAAGCCCGCGCGAAGCCGGTAATGCGATACCGCAAGAAGGTATATGTCCTTGCCGCTCGCTTCGCCCCAAACGCCCGCACCCCTGTGAGACCCGGCCAGCGACCAGCGGAGCGCGACAGCGATGTCGCCGTATGGCAACGGACGCGCCGCGATATGCTCGCAACGAAAGGCGCGGTCGTGCAGAGCATTGGAGAGCTGCATCAGGCATCCGATCCAGAAGCCGCGACCGAAGCCATGTCTGCGCGACGGCCAGCGCACTTCGACCGCAGGCGAGAGCATCGCGGCCGCTTCGCCATACAGGTCCTTCGAGAATCCGAGGTCGAGCATTTCCGCAAGAGGGGCGGCCGGATGATTATCCGGGATTTCCACATGATCGCCATCGCGCGTCGCAGATATCGCATCGGTGCGCCAGCGGTGTCGCTCCGGGTCGCTTTCACGATCCGCCTCAGCCAGTTGCATCGCTATGCTGCGCGGTTCGGCGCCGATTTGCCAGAGTGCAGTGCTGTTGTCGCGCACCAACCATTCTTCGACGATCTTGTTGGCGACGACCTTGCAATCGGCGATGGTCGACACGCCCGCGCTGCGCATTGTAGCCGACCCGACGATCGGCTCATCACCAAAATGGGTCGCGCGGCTGGTGATACGGTGCGAGCTGTAAAACTCACCGGGGGCATCCTCACTCCAAATGATGTCTTCGGCAAGAACGATCCGGTCGGCATAGCTCGACAGCGCGCCGACGGTGTTTTGCGTTACGATTTCCGCGCCCGTCGAAGGTCCAGCGAGCGTATGCATCACGCAATCGTCGCTATAGTGCGTTCGGCAGAGACCGATGTTCTTCTCTTCCCAGATCCTGTGCGTGCAACGAACGATGTAATCGACAATGTCGCGATAGACCGGTTCGAAGCCCTCCAGTTTCTGGCGCGGCGGGCCTGTTTCCAATTGTTCGCTGATTGGACGCCCTACAGGTGAAAGCACCTGCGGATCCTGATCCCAACCCATTTTTCAGCTCCCAGATACCCATAGTTGCGAATAGCTCTTATGCATGCGCAGTCAGCAATCAAGTTTCTTCCAGTACGCGCGCGTTGTCAGCGAGATCGCCGGCTTGGCTGTGGAGCCCGTTCTGCCCGATGACCAAACGACCGTGCAACTC
>JBARZK010000054.1:0-7962 GCA_049649965.1 Erythrobacter sp. | reverse complement strand
GGCGGAATACCTTGCGTCACCACCATGCTGTGGCCCGAGCCTTCCTGATCGATCACGATGCCGAAGCCGTCACCGTACTGGTTGACTTCTGCATAGTTCTCGCCGCCTTCGGTCAGGACGTTCTGGTTGATCTCGATCGAGTTTCCATTGCCGAATTGCTGACCGACCGCCGTGTTGTCGTTGCCGCCAATCCCGGTGCCATCGACGAAGCCCTGCGTGATGAATACCTCGTTCCCGTCACCGACCTGCGTGGCCGTTGCTTCGTTGTTCGCGCTATCCTGGCTGACGGCGAGAAGGTTGAAGGCGCCGTCCTGCGATCCGATTGCGGTGTTGGTGCCTTCGCCGCCAACTTCGCCCTGAAGGACGAAGGCCAAGTTGGGACCGCCTTCCTGCGAGACATCTGCGGTATTGCCGTCACTTGCCTGCACGATCTCGGCACTGTTGCCGCCGCCGACCGAACTGAAGTTTTGCGTTACATCCGCGAGGTTGCCAGAGCCGCTCTGAGTCACGAACGTGGAGTTGCCATCGCTCCCACCTTCGCCGTTGGTGAACCCCTGATCGACGAACGCCTCGTTCAGATCACCCGATTGCGTGGTGGTTGCGCTGTTTCCGCTCGAATTTTGGGCGGTCGCGGCAAAGTTCATCGAACCCGTCTGCGAGGTCGTAAGCGTATTCCCTGAGGATTCCGGCGTGGCGTCGCCCTGGAAAGCGAAGGCGATGTTGCTGTCGCCATCCGCGCCCTGCGTGACCGTCATCGATTGTTCGGCGCCGATCTGGAACATGGTGACGCTGGAATTGGTGCCGAGCTGGTCGAGCACAATCGTGTTGGTTTCATGGTCGACTTGATCGATGGTCGCCGAATTGCCGGTGCCTGCCTGATCGGTGTCGACGGCAACCTGGGCCGCTGCGGATGCGGCGATAGCGAGAGCGGCGACGGACGCCGTGGTGAGAACGATGCTTCTCATGAACTTGATCCTTTATATTCTTGGTGAAGGTTGCCCGGGATTTCGCCCCCGGATCAGGTGTGTTCGCGCGGCATCAGCCGCAGACGGCCCGGTTCGACATTCGTGTCGATCCCATCGCGCATCGAGCGAAGTAAGGGGAAATGCCTATCAAGGCATTACCAACACGGAGCGCGCTGACGGCGACTTGCCGAAATGCCCAATTTTGCCAGTTATTTGCGTAATATTAATGCGTTTGCTAATCCGAGTTGAAAGCATCGATCCCTTCCAAACTTTCTCGGAACGCGGGGGTGGGGGGTGCCCGTTGTAAGAGTATGGCTCAAAAGACACACTCGCCCGATCGCAATTCCCACAGCCCCGAAGCGGTGACCGCTGAAACCGGACATCACATGCCCAAACGTCGCGAACGACTGAAGGCATTCATGCGCCTCAAGTCGCAAAACCGGGTTTTGATGGGGGCAAGCGGAGCGTTGGGAGCGATCGCCCTCTCACTCGGCGCGGTCCTGGCAGTCAGCGACAACTCACCCGAAACGGTGCGGCTTGGCAATGGCCTCGCCAGTGTCGACGCCGAACCCGTGACACAGTACGAACCCTTGCCGGTCAAACAGGTATCTTCACCGCAGCCGGCGCCCTCGGCTTCCGACATCGGAGCCGGTCAGGCGAGCTATTATGGACCGGGATTCGAGGGACGACGCACCGCCAGCGGTGAGCGCTTCGACCCAAACGATCTGACCGCGGCCCACCGCACCCTTCCCATGGGTAGCCGCGTGCGCGTCACCAATTCGCAGACCGGGGATAGCGTCGTCGTGCGAATCAACGATCGCGGTCCGTTTCACGGCAACCGTGTGATCGATCTGTCGCAAGGCGCGGCCCGCTCGATCGGACTCATCCGTTCGGGCACCGCAAACGTTCGTCTCGCACTGATGATGCGTTAATTGCCCCGGGGTGGTTGCGTCAGCCGGTCACATCCGCGAGCGCCCGGATGAAATTGTCGATGTTGCCCATCGTCAATCCGGCGACGTTGATCCGGCCAGAGCCGGCCATGTAGATCCCGTGCTCTTCGCGCAGTCGCGCGACTTCTTCTTTCGATACCGGCAGCATCGAGAAAAGCCCGTTCTGAGTACCGAGAGGGGTCAGGTCCAGGCGACCTGCTTCGTCCGATTGTGCCAGACGATCGCGAACCTTTCGCAAACGTTCGCGCATGGCGGTAAGTTCGCCGCGCCAGATCTGCACCAGCTTCTCGTCGCGAAGGGCCATGCGAACGGCCGCAGCCCCGTGGTCGGGCGGCATGGACCAGCTTGCACGGGCCAGCGCATTGGCGTTCGATTGCGCCTTGTCGAGCATGTCGGCACTATCGGCGAGCATATAGAAAGCGCCTACGCGGTCGCGGTACAGCCCGAAATTCTTGTCGCAGCTATAGGCGATGAACGCTTCGGGCACCTTGTCGAGCACTCGGCGATAACCGGCCGCGTCTTCCTCGATACCGTGGCCAAGGCCCTGATAGGCTATGTCGATGATGGGGAAGATTCCGCTTTCCACGATCGCTTCGGCCAGCGCCTCCCATTCTTCGATCGTGTAGTCGATGCCGGTGGGGTTGTGACAGCAGCCATGCAGCAGGATCGCCTCGCCAGCGCCAGCCCCGCGGATCGCGTCAAGCGCAGCCTCGACATTGGCGGTGCCATCATCGCTCGCATGGTCGAACGATGCAATCTCGAGCGCAAGGTCCTGCGCGATCTGCGCATGGTTGGGCCAGCTCGGCGTTCCCATGTGAAGCCGTTTCAGTCCCGCCTTCTGACCTAGCGCAAGCGCGAGCCGGACCGCCCCGGTTCCGCCCGGCGTCTGCATGCCAGCCAGTCGACCGCCCATTGTGGGGTTCTCGCCAAAGGCATAGGGCATCAACGCGGTCACGAACCCGGTATCGCCTTCCGGTCCGAGATAGGATTTCGAATCCTGATCGTCGACCAGCCGGCGCTCGGCCTCCTTGATCGCGGCAAACACCGGCGTGGCACCCTCATCGGTGCGATAGACGCCCACGCCGAGGTCGATCTTGTCGGGCCGCTCGTCCGCGGCGTGCATCTGGATCAGCGCGAGCAGCGCGTCGGGCGATTGGGGTTCGAGTCGATCAAGCATCATGACTGCCGCAATGGCGGCGCCAGCGCCGCCTCGCAACCGTCAATGATACGCAGGCGCTCTGGTCAGAACGGCAACCAGCGCTGCTTCTTGGAGAACCGCATGTACCCGGCATTCACGCCGAGCCGCAGCCCGGCGCCCATGCGGATCGGGATCAGAACGACATCGCCGCGCCGCATATAGCTCGCATGAAGCCCCCCGACGAAATAAGCCTGCCCCTCGCCCGCAGGATAGCGGCGAAAGATGTCCTCGCTGTCGTAGAGATTGTAGACCAGCACGAAGGTGTTGGCGGCATTCGCTCCGGCGTCGAATCCAAGCGACGGGCCGGTCCAGTAGACCTGCCTCTGACCCTCGATCCTGTGATGCAGCGTGCCCGAACCGTAGCGCGCACCGAAGATGAATGCGCCGCCCGCTTCACGCCCGACGATGTAGCCGTTCGGTTCGCCCTGATCCTTAAGCAGGCCCTCGATCATGCGCGCAAGGCCCTGCGCGCCCTTGCCAAAAAGCCCCTCGGCCGCGCCGATGAGATCGTCCTCACCATAGGTCTGACCACCGGCGGCGGTACCGGCGGGATCGGGAGCGGGGACATTTTGTGGCCCTTCGGTCTGGGCAGGCGGAATGTCGGAAGCCGTCGTATCGGCGCCCTGTGGATCGGCCCAGTCGGGTAGCTGCCGCGAATCGTAACCCGGATCGGACTGGACATCCTGTTCCTGCCAAACTTCGGGGGCACTGCGTTCCTGGGGCGATGCCAGATCGCCGTCGATCGCTCCGGTCGAGCCGTTTTGCTGCGAATAGACCTGGTCGGGATCGACGCTTTCCATCTGCTGCGCACCGGCGGGTAGCGCCGCCATCGCAAGCACGCCAAGCGCGAGTGCACCGCGCCGCGCCCAATCGGGTAGCCTGCGCACGACGCCTTGCGCAAAGGAGCCGTGATCGCAGCCCCTGCTCGTTTCGCGGAACCTCGACATCGACAATACCCTTCCCTTTGAAAAACCCGCGCGCAGCGCCACCCGAAGCTTTGCGCGTGCAACCAGAATCGTTTGGCTCCCGTTCGACAACGCCGCAACGACGAGGCGAATCGAAAACGCGACCAGACGTGTGGTGAGCCGTGCTTCCTTAAGGCAAGCTGGCCGGGATGACTGATCCACCCTTGTGGCTGGAAGGAACCATGACTATAGCGCGCCTCTCGCGGCCAGCGGCTGCGATGCGGAGACGTGGGTGAGTGGCTGAAACCAGTCCCCTGCTAAGGGACCATACCGTTTATAGCGGTATCGAGGGTTCGAATCCCTCCGTCTCCGCCATTCTCTTCAGCATCGTCATCTAGTGCGCCGCCGGGTCGAGGGCTAGTGCCTCGGGCCTCAATTCGTCGCAGGAACGACGCGGGCGTTACTCGATCGCCATGCGAACACTATCGCGATGAGTACGAGCCCGATCAGCATTTCGGTTCGCAGGATGTTCACCGCATCGGACAGCAGGCTGAGCGCGATCAACTGCGGAGCAACGGCCTGCGCGAGTTTTCGCGAAAGGTTGGCTGCGCCAAAGAGACTGGATGCGAGCGCCGTTCCCGCTTCCGGCTCGATCCGGGAAATCGTTTGCGGCACGAGGCTCCAGAACAGGACCGACAGGCCGGCTCCGGCGATTATCGAGACCATGAGACCGATCGCAACAAGAGCTTCGACGTATCCCGCGAGATCCGCCGCGACGAGCCCCGCGAAGAACATGAGCGCCGAGACGAACAGCGCAGCCTTCATCCCGGCGCGACCTGCAAGAGCCGACCAGACCGGCGCCGTCAGCAGCAATGACAGCGGTGGTCCGAGGGTGAGCAGGTATCCCGTCTCGAGATCCTCGAGCGCCGCGAACTGGAACAGCAGGCTCTTGTGCAGCGTCGTTATCGCGAGGCCGCCTACGAAGATCAGGAGAAGCAGGCGGAGCACCTGCGCATCGCGTAGCAGCCACCCGATCGTCCCGGCAACCGATCGCCCGCTTTCGTCGGCTGGTGAGGACGGGGGCAGCACCCGTTCCCGGACCCGGGCCATACTGACGAGGAGAAATGGCTGGGACAGCACGGCAAGACAAAGCGCGCCGACGGGAATGCCCGCCCAAGAATAGGACAGGGGCAGCGAGGTGAAAATCGCAGCGGCAATCAGCCCTCCGATCGCAGCACCCTGCATCCGGGTCGCGGTCAGGCGCAGCTGCGCGATCGGATCGCTCGTCAACCGTGCGGTCAGCGCGGCGTAGGGAATGTTGCCAAGGCTGTAGGTCAGACGCAGCAGCAAATGGGTGAGAATGATCGCGGGCAGCGCGTCGTTTCCGCGTGGAATGAACGTAAACAGGAGCGCCACACCCAGCGCAGGTGTCGCGGCGATGACCCAGAAGCGCGCCGAAAACCGCTTCGCATGACGGTCGATGAGGACGCCGATCAGGGGGTCGGCGCAAAGGTCCAGCGCTGCCCCCGCCAGGAACACCGCCCCGGCGGTGACCGGCGAGAGTCCGGCGATGTTGACGTAATAGAACAGGAGGTAGAGCTCGATCGTCGCCCAGACGAAGTTGAAACCGGTATCGCCCAGGGCGTAGGAATAGCGTTCCCTCGAGGTGACCGCATTATCGCCGGACGCGACCGGTTTCGATGGGGTCACGAGTGCGGCGCACCGGTCGAGGCGCGCACCAGCAACCGGAACGGATGCTCCCGACTCTCGTGAAGCTGCCCGGCGTCGCTGTCTTCGAGGCTGGCCAGCAGCCGGTCGGTCGCGTCCCACACCATTTCGCGAACAGGCTGGTGGATCGTCGTCAGTTGCGGCCACGCGGTGCGCGACACTTCGGAATCGTCGTAGCCGACAACCGATATGTCTTCCGGGATGCGCAGTCCGATCTCGCGCGCTGCCGCCATGGCCGCGACCGCCATGTCGTCGTTCTGCGCGAGAATGGCTGTTGGCAACCGCGCCCGGTCGAGCAGGCGCATTGCCGCTTCGTGCCCGGTCTGGAAGGTGAAGTCGGCCTGCGCGATCAGGTCTTCCGGGATCCGAAGTCCGTGATCCGAAAAGGCCTGTTCGTACCCTTCCATGCGGGTCCGGCTCGCCTGGTGCGATGGATCGCCCTTGATGATGCCGATGCGGCGGTGACCCAGGCGCAGGAGGTGGTCGGCGATGGCGCGCGCGCCGGCTCGTTCATCGGTGGTCGCAACGATTCCGCGGTTCACCTCTTCGTGCGGCGTGATCCGTGCATAACGGATCCTGCGGCTCTCCAGCACGTCCAGCAGTTCGCGCTGATCCGCCGCCGGGGGCGCGAGTATGGCTGCATCCAGCCCGGTGCGTTGCAGGTGCCTCGCCAGGTCGTCCTTGCGCTGGCTGACGTCGGAAAACGGAAGGACGACGAGGCGGTACCGTTCGCTCTCGAGCCGTTCGATGGCGCCTTTCTGCAGTTCCACGACATAGCTGGGACTCGGCCGTTCATAGGTCAGGCCGATGAGAAAGCTGCGCCGCGCCGCGAGGCTCTGCGCGGCCACGTTGGGGTGATAATCGAGCTCCTCGACGATCCGCTGGATCCGTTCGCGCAACGCCTCGCTCACATAGGGCGCGCCGTTGAGGGCGCGCGAAACCGTCTTGGCGGAAACGCCCGCACGGCTGGCCACATCGCTCAGCGTCACCCGTTTCGACATGCGCTACCAAACCCCTTCCCGATCATCGCTTTCGCCGGCGGACCCTAGTTGCATCAAGGCCACACTCGCAAGCGCGACGTGCGGGCGGGCGGACACGGGCACGTTGACATTATCTGACCAGCGCTGTCATATGCTTCGGTAAGCGCTGACATAAAGCGCAACGGAGAGAGGAACTAGGGGATGCGGGGACGTTTCGTGCGTTCGTCGTTACTGGCGGGGGTTGTCGCTTTCGGCGTGGTCGGATGCGCGCCGTACGCGGGGCAGGAGCTGGAGAGCGCCTCTACGCTCGCGCCGTCCAGTGCATCGGAACGCATCAATCCTTCGATATGGCCGGACCTGAACGATCCGGTGCCGACCGATCCCGCTGTGGAAGCGAGAGTCGCGCAGTTGCTCGCCGCCATGTCGCTGGAGCAGAAGGTCGGCCAGATCATCCAGGCCGATATCGGCAGCATCACACCCGAGGAGGCAGCCACCTATCATCTCGGCTCTGTCCTCAATGGCGGTAACAGTGCGCCGGGCGGCAAGCCTTTCGCAACCGGCCCCGAGTGGCTCGCCGCCGCAGACGCCTTCTACCGTGCATCGACGCAAAACAGGTCGGACCCCGACACGCCGATCATCCCCATCATCTGGGGAAGCGACGCTGTACACGGCCACAACAACGTCATCGGCGCGACGATCTTTCCGCACAATATCGGCCTTGGCGCGATGCGCGATCCTGCGCTCATGCGGCGGATCGGCGAGATCACGGCCATCGAGATGCGCGTCACCGGTCTCGACTGGACCTTCGCGCCGACACTCGCCGTTCCCCGCGACGATCGCTGGGGCCGGACTTACGAGGGGTTCTCGGAGGACCCGGATCTGGTCGCCTCCTACGCCGCCCCGCTCGTCGAAGGGTTGCAGGGCGAAATCGGCGATCCCGACTGGCTGCGCGGCGACCATATCGTTGCGACCGCCAAGCATTTTGTCGGCGATGGCGGTACCGATGCGGGTCGCGACCAGGGCGACGCAACCGTCAGCGAGGAGAACCTCCGCGACGTGCAGGCCGCGGGCTATGTCCCCGCGATCGAGGCCGGCGTGCAATCGATCATGGTCAGCTTTTCCAGCTGGAACGGCAAGAAAATCACCGGACACCGCCCGCTGCTGACCGACGTGCTCAAGGGCCGGATGGATTTCGGCGGCTTCCTCGTGGGCGACTGGAACGCCCATGGCCAGGTC
>JBARZK010000053.1:0-3421 GCA_049649965.1 Erythrobacter sp. | reverse complement strand
CCAGTTGATGAGCGAAAGCTGACGGGCGACCGAACGATGCCGATGAAAGCTGCCGATATCGAAGCCGCCATCCTCTCCGCCCTGCCCGGCGCGAAGGTCGAGCTTCAGGATCTCGCGGGCGACGATGACCACTGGTCCGCCACCGTCACCGCTCCCCAGTTCGAGGGCAAGAGCCGGGTGCAGCAGCACAAGATGGTATATTCCGCGTTCGGAGAGCGCATGGGCCGCGAACTGCATGCCTTGCAAGTCGTGACCAAGGTTCCCAATTGACCGGAAGCACACCGCCCGCATCCGGGCTCATGATTTCGGGGGCCGACCATGGCTGACAGCAACGAACGCATTTCCACCGTCGTGAACAAGAACGACGTCGTCCTTTTCATGAAGGGTACGCCGCTCTTCCCGCAATGCGGCTTTTCCAGCCGCGCGGTCGCCATTCTCGACCATTGCGGCGTCGCCTATGAAAGCGTCGACGTCCTGCAGGACATGGAAATCCGCCAGGGGATCAAGGCGTATTCCGACTGGCCGACCATCCCGCAGCTTTACGTCAAGGGCGAGTTCGTCGGCGGGAGCGACATCATGATGGAGATGTTCGAGGCCGGCGAATTGCAGCAAATGATGGACGAGAAGAAGGTCGCAAAGGCGGAAAGCTGACGCGCCGGCAACTTCCCGGGCTCTATAAACGGTTCACAAAAAAACCGCCTCGCACGGGTAATTGCGAGGCGGTTTTCTTTTGTCGGGGAGGCGGGACCGAAGAACCAGGAAGGTCGCGCCTCTTTATGAAGACCTCAGGAGTCGAGAAACATAATGCATGGGCCGTGCCAAACTGTATTTTCCCCTATATAACATTGACTTGAATATGCAGGTGCTTCATCCGACCTGCCAAGCTGTAAACTGTACCGACACCCCCTTGTGCTGTTTGTGGCCATCACCGGGTTGGCAAGAAGCGATTGCCGAGCCATCACCCGAGATATGAGCAATGATACGCAGTCCTCAGGAACCGCTGGGCCCGAGGGAATACCCGCCGCAACGATCGTCATCTTTCGCGACTGCCCCGAAGGCCGCGATCCGCAGGTGCTGATGACGGTGCGCTCGCGCAACCTCACCTTCGCCGGCGGTATGGCCGTGTTCCCCGGCGGGCGGGTCGATCCGGCGGATTTCGAACTGGGCGAAACGGTCGCGAGCCGGTCGGGCGGCGCGATCACCACGGACGAAGCCGCGCACCAGATCGCCGCGATCCGCGAAACGCTGGAGGAAACAGGGCTGGTGCTGGGCCTGACGGGCGCCATCGACGCGACCCGCGCGCGGGAGGCCCGCGCGATGCTGACCAAGACCGAAGCTCTCGCGCCGGTTCTCGACGCGTTCGACTGGTCGCTCGACCTTTCGCAGATCACTCCGTTCGCGCGCTGGTTTCCCAAGAACGAGGATATTCCGCGCGTCTACGACACCCGCTTCTATCTCGCCAATCTCGGCACAGGCGCGGTCGACGTCTCGATCGATCATGCCGAGAACACGCACCTGTTCTGGACCAGCGCCAGGAACGCGCTCGAGGCGGCGGAGCGGGGCGAGATCAAGCTGATCTTCCCCACCCGTCGAAACCTGGAGCGGCTCGCCTTGTTCGCAAGCTTCGACGAAGCACGGGCGCAGGCCGAGGCGATCCCCGTCCGCACCATCACCCCGCAGATCGACACCAGCAGCGGCAAGCCGATGCTGACGATCATGCGCGATGCGGGTTATCCGGTGACCGAGGAACAGCTCGACCGCGTGGCGCGCGGGTAGGAACGCCGCTGACCCCAGCCGCCACACGGCGAAGCGGAGGGATCAGCGGCGAGGACAGAAAGGAAATGGCGCGCCCTGCAGGAGTCGAACCTGCGACCTCAGGATTAGAAGTCCCGTGCTCTATCCAGCTGAGCTAAGGGCGCGTCGGCATCGCCAATAGCGCGCTTTGCCACGGTTTCAAATCGCGCTACCAAAAGCGGCTATGGACGAGGGACCTTCCAACCCGGCGACGCCGGACCATGCCGAAGCGACAGCGCCCCGGCACGCGTTCCGCTATTACGACCTGGTTATGGCGGCGTTCGTCACGATCCTGCTGCTGTCGAACCTCATCGGCGCGTCCAAGCCGAGCTATGTTGTCCTGCCGGGCGGAGAGCCCTGGATCTTCGGCGCGGGCGTGCTGTTCTTCCCGATCAGCTACATCATCGGCGACGTGCTGACCGAAGTGTATGGCTATGCGCGGGCCCGGCGGGTGATCTGGACGGGGTTCGCGGCGCTTGCCTTCATGGCGTTCATGGCTTGGGTCGTCGTGAGCCTGCCCGCGGCCGAGGGCTGGCCGTTCCAGAGCGACTACGAGAACGTGTTCGGGAACAGCTGGCGGATCGTCATCGCATCGATGGTGGCGTTCTGGGTCGGCGAGTTCGCCAATTCGATCGTCATGGCGAAGATGAAGATCTGGACCAAGGGCCGCGCGCTGTGGACACGAACGATCGGGTCGACGGTCGTCGGACAGGGCCTCGACAGCGCGATCTTCTACCCCCTCGCCTTCTGGGGCATCGCGGGCTGGCCACCGGAAACTCTGGTGCAGGTCGTGTTGTCGCAATGGGCGATCAAGGTCGCGTGGGAGGCGCTGCTCACCCCGCTCACCTACGTCGTGATCGGCCGCCTGAAAGCCGCCGAAGGGATCGAGGTGTTCGATACCGACACCGACTTTTCGCCCTTCGCCCGCGCGCGCGGAACATAGGCGCGGTCGATCAAGCCTCCTCGGGGATCGCGTCGAGTTCGTTTTCGGGCACGGTATCGACCCGCCAATCGAGCCCGAGCTTGCCCGACAGCAGTTTCATGTCCTTCTCGCTCGGCAGTCCGAACAGGGCCGCACGGCTTTCTGCGAGGCGCAGCACCAGCGTGTCGTCCTCCACCAGCAGCCGGCTCGCCTGCAGGGATCGCTGCGAATGCGCGCCGAGCCTCCGGGCCAGCCGGACGGCAAGGCCCCAGCAGATCGCCTCGTCGACCGCTTCCTGCCCGGCGAGTTCGATCACCGCATCGGGCGGGTCGAGCATGTTGCCGTTCGCACCGATCGCGGCGGCGATCATCGCGCGTTCCTTCGCATCCAGGGCGATCCAGCGCTTGTGCAGCGCCCAGTCCATCGCCTGCGGCAGGCGAAGGTTCGGTTCGATCTGCATGGAGGCGAGGGAGAGCATGGTCGCCGCCAGTCGCAGGCGCTCGCTGCCGTGCTTGCGCGTCGGAGCCGCCGCGACGGTCCAGCCCGCGATGCGCGTCGCCAGTGTCGCGGGCGCACCACGCTGCGCCGCGAACACCGCCGTTCCGGCAAGCAGGGGATCGCGCAACCGGTCCTGCTCGGGCAGGTCGTCGTAAAGCAGCCCCTCGCGAAGGCCCCAGGACGAAAAGACAAGGCGCGACGGGTTCA
>JBARZK010000052.1:0-2055 GCA_049649965.1 Erythrobacter sp. | reverse complement strand
GGGCCGCCCATGACGCCCAGGCCGATGAATGCCAGCGTGAGGTTATCGCTCATGGACCGGCGTGCTAACCGCTGAAGCCACGCTTGCCAACGCAGTTCGGTCGGCGTGTCGACGCGAGTGCCCTAGCGATAATCGAATTGCGCCGTGCCGAGCGATTGCCTAACGCGGCGGGCATCATGAAAGCCAAGCAAGCCAGCAGCGCAGCCCTCGAAAATGTTCCGGGTCCGGACGACCTGACGATCGAGGACGTGCGCGCGGCGGCGAAGCGGATCGAGGGCGCGGTGGTGAAAACCCCGATGATGCATTCGATCACCCTGTCGCAGATCACCGGCGCGGACGTCTGGCTGAAGTTCGAGAACCTGCAGTTCACCGCCGCTTACAAGGAGCGCGGGGCGCTGAACGCGCTGCTGCATCTCGACGAGGAGCAGCGCGCGCGCGGAGTGATCGCGGCCTCAGCCGGCAATCACAGCCAGGGCCTGTCCTATCACGGCACCCGTCTGGGCGTGCCCGTTACGATCGTGATGCCGCGCACCACGCCTACGGTTAAGGTGATGCAGACCGAGAGCGTGGGCGGCAAGGTCGTGCTGTATGGCGAGACCTTCGACGAGGCGTATGCCCATGCGCGCGAACTGGAGGCAGAGCGCGGCCTTACCTTCGTCCACCCCTTCGACGATCCGCTGGTGGCGGCGGGCGCGGGCACGGTCGCGCTGGAAATGCTGGAGGCGAAGCCGGACCTCGACTGCATCGTCACCCCGATCGGCGGGGGCGGTCTGATCTCTGGCATGTCGACGGTGGCGCGTGCGCTCGATCCCGATATCGAAGTGGTCGGCGTGCAGGCCGGGCTGTTCCCCAGCATGTTCTCCGCGTTCAAAGGCGAACCGCGCGAATGCGGCGGTGATACGCTGGCGGAGGGGATCGCGGTCAAGCAGCCGGGCGCCTTCACCCGGCAGGTGATCGCGGAGCGGGTGGACGACATCATGCTGGTGGACGAACCGGCGCTGGAAAAGGCCGTGTCGCTGCTGCTCCAGATCGAGAAGACGGTGGTCGAGGGCGCGGGGGCGGCGGGGCTCGCCGCCGTGCTGAGCAACCCCGCACGGTTCGCGGGCAAGTCGATCGGGCTCGTCCTGTGCGGCGGCAATATCGACACCCGCCTGCTTGCCAACGTGCTGCTGCGCGACCTTGCACGGCAAGGGCGGCTGGCGCGGCTTCGGGTGACCTTGCAGGATCGCCCGGGCGCGCTGTTCAAGGTGATGCGCCTGTTCGACGAACACAACGTCAACATCATCGAGATCTATCACCAGCGCATCTTCACCACGCTTCCGGCGAAGGGGCTGATCACCGACATCGAATGCGAAGCGCGCGATGCCGACCAGGTCGAGCGCCTCGTCGCGGCGCTGCGCATGGCACGTTATACGGTGCAGGTCGTCGAACTGAACTGACCCGCGACCGGCCGGTTGATTCGGCCTGGCGTCCGCTAGCGGCGACCGCCCCGAGAGACCGCCTACGAGCGCTTCGTGCGCGGACTGCGGCAGGATGCCCGATCCCGGCGACCGGACGTTGCCACATCATCTGACGGGCCTTCCAGGTTGTGAACATTTCCGAAATATTCACCCTGATTCTTGGTTAAAGGTCTTTTACAGCGGCCCTTTGGTAGCCATAAGATTGTCTTAACGTTTCGCGCAAAGCGAACTCAATTCGGTAGAGGACCCAGCCAGACCCGTGACGGCCCCGATCCGCTTTCCCCGTTTTTTCGTGACCAGTCCGGCGCCCTGTCCGTATCTGCCGGGCCGGAGCGAGCGCAAGGTGTTCACCGAGCTCAAGGGGCCGCATTCGGACCAGCTGAACGAAGCGCTCGGCCGGATCGGCTTCCGCCGCAGCCAGACGGTCGCTTACCGGCCCAGCTGCCTCGACTGCCAGGCCTGCGTGTCGGTGCGGGTGGTTGCCGACGAGTTCAAGCCGTCGAACACGCAAAAGCGCGAGTTGAAACGCAATGACGACCTGATCGTCACCGAATGCCGCCCTTGGGCGACCGACGAACAGTTCGAATTGCTCAGC
>JBARZK010000051.1:0-6518 GCA_049649965.1 Erythrobacter sp. | reverse complement strand
GGTCAAGGTCGAGAACGAGCGCGAAGGGGTGATCGTCAAGCGGGTCGCGACCGGCTTCGTCGATCCCGTGGCGATCGCGCAGATCATGGGCGAGCCGACGCTCCTGATCGCGGAGCGCGGCGGACGGGTGCTGAGGTTCGATCAGGACGACAATTCGATCACCGAAGACATCTTCATCCGCGACAATCGCCGTCCGGGCGAGATCCTGGCGATCGGCTATGCGACCCCTGACGGCAGTCGGGCGGAAGGCATCTACATGGTCACGCACAGCCCGACCGAAGGATTGCTGCTCCAGGGGTTCGACGAGCGACGCGGCGCTTTTGTCGCCCGCAAACTGGCCGAACCATGGAGCGAGCCGACGACGGCTTCCTTCACATACCAGCCCGAAGTCCTCGTCGCCATCGGTTCGCCTACCGAGGCCGAAGCGCAGGACGCCTCGAGCGCATATGGCAAGCTCATCAAGGTGAAGGGCTACAATCCGTATTCGGGGGCGAGCGTTCCTCCAAGCAGCCGGTTCATCTTCAGCACCGAGATCATAGGAGACGGCATTCGCCGACCAGGGGGGTTTTCGCTGGCAGGCGACTTCTCCTATCTCGCCGATCGTGGTCGGGAATACAACGAACTGTCGGTGCTGCGCCCCGAATGGCGACCGCTCGATTTCGGCTGGCCGTTTTACGACGGCACACAGGCGACGCGGGCCAATCCGCCCGCTGCGATTCTCGGTCCAACTCTCATCTACGAGGTCGGCGACGGGCGTAAACAGGGTGACGGGATCATTGCCGGCCAGCGTTTCCGCGCCAGCAGTTCCCCGGCTTTTGGCAACGCCTATGTCTTCTTCGACAAGAACGGCACGGTCTTCTCGATCCCGCTCGCCACGTTCGAGGACGGGTTCAATCATTCGGCAGTCGAGTTCGAGGACAGGACGCAGGATTTCGTGCCCGACACCGGGACCATCGGCAGGCTCGTCGGCTATGGCGCGGGCGTCGCCACGACCTTCTTCTATCTTCTCGACGAGGATGGCCAGCTGTTCGAGGTTACGCAGGAAGGAACCTGAGCGCGGTCCGAGTCTCGGAACCGCGACCGCCTTCGACGCGTCCTTTGCAATGAATGCAAAGGAGTATCACCCATGAGCACCACCAACCGCGCCAGTGCGCGCTACGAAGGGTTCGGCAAGTCCGGCCAGGGCCACATCTCGACCGGCTCGGGCGCGATGTCGGAGCAGCCCTATGGCTTCCAGACCCGGTTCGAGGACGATGCCGGGACCAATCCCGAAGAACTGATCGCGGCCGCCCATGCGAGCTGCTTCACCATGGCGCTGTCGTTCATGCTGGCCGAGGAAGGCTTCATGGGCGGCACGCTCGAAACCCATGCCGAGGTCATGCTGGAAGAAGACGGCGACAGCTTCAAGGTCACGAAGTCCGCTCTCTCGACCAAGGGATCGATCGAAGACATGGACCAGTCGAAGTTCGAGGAACTGGCCGGCAAGGCGAAGGAGAACTGTCCGATCTCAAAGCTTCTGGACTGCGAGATCACGCTGGAAACCAGCTTCTCGTCGTAAACGGACATCCGCTGTGACACCGGCCCGCACCCTCTTGAGCGCGGGCCGGTAACGTCGGCCTAGGTGTTCCCGGCCTCGTCCTCGTCGTAATAGATCCCGCCGAGCGTTTCGATTACGTCGCGGGCGTCGAGCGCCGCTTCGTCCTCTCCCGGCGTCTCGAGCGGACGAATTTCCAGCTGCGTCATGTAGCCCGATAGGCTCCGCCCGGTTTCCGCACCGTATGTGGTGCTGACAAGGTAGCGCTGGAAATCCTGGCGCTCGTCGATGGTGAAGTGGCTCTTGCCCGCTTCGTGCGCGATTTCAGCGGCGCGAAGCAGGGTCATTTCCTGCACCACCGGACCCGAAATGGTGTTCCCGGTATATTTGACCTGGATCGCACCGTTATCGAGAGTCTCGGATTTGAAACCCGAAGTCCGGTCGACACCGCCCAGCAGGCTGAGGCCGAAGGTCAAACCGGCATTCAGCGCGGTGCGCAGGACGTCGGGGCGCGATTTCTTGTAATCGATGATCGCGCGTTCGTCTTCGGGAATGATGAGCAGTTCGGGCACCAGTTCGACCAGGGCAGCGGCAGGCCCGTTCGCCGGACCGAGCCGCGGCAGCGCTGGAAGTGGCTCGGCCCTGAGTTCATTGGCCTGATCGAACGCCGCATACAGTTCGCGCGTGAGGCCGTTTTCGGCGGGCAGCGCCTTTCGGGCCCACTTCGCTGCATCCTCGAGCCGATCCTCGGCGATCGCAATGCGCGCTTCGGCGAGGTCGATGCGCGCCGCGAGGTAATCCTGCCGACTCAATCCGAACAGGGCTTCCTGCACCCCGCCCGCTTCCCGTGCCTCGAGTTCGGCGGCATCCAGAGCCGTTTTCAACTGCGCGAGCGTCCGCGACGCGCGCTGCGGATCGCCCATCGCGGCCTGTGCGAAAGCGAGCCGGACGCTGTCGTCATAGCCGCTCAGCCATTCGGTCAGTACGGTTTCCAGATCGCCGCTCGCGAGTTCCTGAAGCGCGGGAAACTCCGGGAAGGTCTGCGGCTGCTCTTCCAGTTCCGCGCGCAGGGCGACGAAATCGAGATCGCCCCCCGCCTCCTTCATCCGCCGCGCCAGGTTGCGCGCGCCCGGATCAAGCGCTGCCAGCCTATCCCAATCGGGTAGTTCGCCGTAGACGCCCTGCATCAGCTTCGCAGCACGCTGGACCTGGAGTGCGTAGGGTCGGGCCGCGGCGGCACGCTCCACCAGAGGCGCTGCCTCGTCCCAGCGATCGAGCCGAGCCAGCGCCATCGCCTCGAGCAGGTCGAGCGATGCTCCCATCGAACGGTCGAAGAAGAACTTGCCGACATAGTCCGACGCGGCAGCGCGCGCCGCGGCAAGATCGACCAGCGCCGCTTCGGGATTTTCCAGCCGGAGTTGGTAGGATGCCCGCGCGCGCAGCATATGCGCGCGGCGCAGCGTCTGGTGGCCGCGCAATTGCTCGCGCGCAAGGGCCCGGTTGCACGCCGAAAGCCGATCGGCCGGGCCGAAAACATGATAGCTCGTCAGGTCGGCCAGCCCGCGCATGCCGTCCTCGTCGCCCTTCGGCTTGCGCATGCCGTCGCAGCCCGCGAAATCGGCGGTGGCTCCGGCAGCGGCAGGTGAAGCGCCCAGCACGGCAATTGCCGCGAGCGCGGTGACGATGGTGTATTTCATTTGCGACCCCCTGTAGCCGGCGGCGAACCCCCCGCGCGCCGACCCGGCTCTCCTAACGTCGCAAAGGTTTCCTAGAAGGTTCTTTATCGTGGTTTAAAAGGCCTCAATACGCCTCTTCGACCGCCTCGACCGCAGGAGCGTTCGCGCATGGGTCCGCTTCGCCTTCCCCGCCCCCGCCAAGCTGGGTGAGTGCGAGGAAGCCGCCGACCACCAGCACGACGAAAACCGTGGTGACCGTGCCGAGATAGTTGTCGATCACCCTCTTGATCGGCCGGCCGAAAACCTGGAACAGCACGCCCACGGTGACGAAGATCAGCGCCCTGCCCGCAAGGCTGGCGAGGACGAACGGCACCAGCGCCATGCCCAGGAACCCGGCGGTGATGGTCAGCAGCTTGAACGGGACGGGCGTCGCGGCGGCGATGACCACTGCGAAGGCGCCATATTCGTCGAAGGTGCACTGTGCTGCCGGAAGGCTGTCATACAGACCGATCGCCTGCAGCAGGGGCACGCCCACCGCATCGAACAGCGCATAACCGATGGCATAGCCGAACAGGCCGCCTACCACCGATGCGAGGGTGGCGACGATCGAGAAGCGCAGCGCCTTCTTCGGCTCGGCCAGGCACATCAGCCCCAGCAGCGGGTGCGGGGGTATGGGAAAGAAGCTCGCCTCGATGAAGGCGAAGAAGGCCAGCCACCATTCCGCCTTGGGATGGGCGGCCTTCTCCATCGTCCATTCGTATAGCGCGCGCAGCCATTTCATGCGTCTGGTGTCCTGAAGCGAACGGGCTCGATCCGAGCGGAGCGCGGGGACTAGGCGAGGCTCCGCGCCCTGACAAGCCGCGGCTAGTACACACCCCTTTTAACCTAATTGGTTATTTTGATTGACATCGTGACGCTGTTTGGTTAGGAAAAGACAACATCGCGAAATTGTGATTCGCACACACGGTCACGCAGGGCGGCCTTTCCAGCAGGAAAGTGCCGCCCTTTGCTTTTGTTCGGGAGGTATCATCATGGCCAGACGCGCCAAGCGGGTGAAGATCGCACCGCAACTGAAGGAAGGAGAACAGCCCGGGGTGACGCGCCACTGGCGGGGCCTGTTTCTCGACTATCTCGCCGAAAGTTCGAACGTGACCAAAAGCGCCGAGCGCGCGGGCGTCAATCCCAGCCGCGCCTACAAGCTGCGGCGCGAGGATCCCGAGTTCGCCCGCGCCTGGCTGTTTGCGCTCTGGGAGGGCTACTCGCACCTCGAAATGGAAGTGCTGCGGCGCTTGCGCGACGGGGACCAGAAAGCCGGCATTGTGGACGCCCCTGACGGCTCGAAGAAGGAGGGCAACGAAAAGGCGGGAGCGGAGACGGCGGGCACGCAGAAAGCAGGCGCCGCCGACAAGTACGATTTCGCCAGCGCCATCCGCCTGCTCAACGCGCACCGCGAAAACGCCGTGCGTGCCGAGGCGCAGCAGCGCAATGTGAGCGCCGCCGAAGTGCGCGCCTCGATCGATCGCAAGGTCGAGGCGATCCGCCTGCAGGTCCAGCGTGAGAAGCGCGAGGCGATCGAGCGTCCATGTTCGGACAGCTAGGCTGGCTCGCGGACTTCGATCCCGAGGTCAGCGCCCGCATCGTCAAGGCGCTCGACACGCGCGAACTCCAGGAGTTCGACTGGAACTGGCCCATGCTCGCGCGCACCGCGCAAATCGCGCCGCCGGGAGACTGGCGGGTGTGGCTGGTGATGGCGGGCCGCGGTTTCGGAAAGACGCGCGCCGGGGCCGAATGGGTCCGGCTGATTGCGGAGGAGAATTGCGAGGCGCGCATCGCGCTGGTCTCGGCCTCGCTGGCGGAGGCGCGGGCGGTGATGGTCGAAGGGGAGAGCGGCCTCATCGCCTGCTCGCCGCCCGACCGCCAGCCGGTGTTCGAACCCTCGCTGCGGCGGGTGCGATGGCCCAATGGCGCGCAGGCGCAGCTTTATTCAGCAGCCGAGCCGGAGGCCCTGCGCGGACCGCAGCACAGCCATGCGTCCCGGCCAGGCCCAGAAGGAGTTCTTCGTGAACCAGGCCCTTGGCATGATCGACGCGTTGCTGCCGAGGAGCGTGACAGCCGCTCGCGCCGATCCTCCGGCAGATGTCGCCGATGGCGCGTGTTACCGCGTCCTGCCGAATGCAACTGGCGACTGGTCGGACAAGGACGAAACTCTGGCCGTACGGATTGGAGGAGCCTGGCAATTCGTCGATCCCGCTCCTGGAACGTGTGTCTTCGATCGGTCCGAACGAAAGCTATTTTTCTACGACATTTCGTGGCAAGCGGCATCCGAACCCCCTGCCGCATCGGGAGGGGATACGATCGATGCAGAAGCACGCGAGACTATCGCGCAGATCGTCGAAGCGCTTCGGGCGATCGGTATTTTACCGGCCGCAGGAACGAATTGATCCTCGGATCGCTATCGCCCCTGACCAATCATTGAGGAATGCAGCCCTTTTTCAGCGCGGCGCCGCCGAATAGATGCTTTCTTGCAACAGTTCCGAGTTATTGCTTGCTTGATACTCATTGTTGGAAAAGATAGAGACCAAAAGCGCCTCAGACCTAAAAAGGGGAAAGATTTATGCGTAATATCGTCATTGGTATGGCGATGGCTTCGACAGCGCTTACTGCGCCTGCGATGGCCCGTGATGGGCAATGGTACATCCAGGGTGACGGCGGCGTTATGATTGTCGAAGACATCGATCTCGACGTGGACGACGTGGCTGGTGATGCCAGCGCCGACACGGAAATCGGTTACGACTTCGGCGGAGCTGTCGGCTACGATTTCGGTGCGTTCCGCCTCGAAGCCGAAGCCAGCTATCGTGAAGCCGACATCGATGAGCTCGAAGGCGGCACGCTCGGCCTTCAGGCTGGCGACGATTTCGACGATGACGACGATATCGCTTTCGGCAACTTCCCTGCGGATGGCGAAGTCAACGCACTGAGCTTCATGATTAACGGCCTGTTCGATTTCGGCGACGATGATGGACTGCAAGGGTTCGCTGGTGGTGGCGTCGGTGTCGCACGGGTTGATCTAGATGGCACCGTGCAGACGAGTGGTCCGGGAGCGTTCGACGATTCCGACACCGGTTTCGCTTGGCAACTGCTCGCGGGTGTCCGCGCGCCGCTGACCGACTCGATCGATGTCGGGCTGAAGTATCGTTACTTCAACGCGGAAAGCGTCGGCCTCGTCGATACCCGTGGGCTCGATCTCGAAACCGATCTGACGACGCACTCGGTGCTCGGTTCGCTGATCTTCAACTTCGGTGGTGAAG
>JBARZK010000050.1:0-4852 GCA_049649965.1 Erythrobacter sp. | reverse complement strand
CTCGCGAAGGCCCCACGACGAGAACACCAGTCCGCTCGGCGAAAGACGCGAAAGCAGCGCCTGCAGCAGGACGGCGGCATCGGGCAGCTTTTCCGCCCGCATCGAGGAAATGCGCTCGCGGGCCTTGAGCGTTTCCACTTCGGCCTTGGCCAGCAATTTCGCGAGGTCCTCCGCCTCGGCCGCGTCGAGCGAGAAGCCGTGCGGATCGGTCAGCGGATAGCCGCGCTCCTGCATTGCGTAGACCGCCATGCACCGCCACGTACCCCCGACGAGGTAAAGGGGCTTGTCGCTCGCAGGATCGAGAGTCTCCTCCGCCCCGCCCGCGATCTCCTTTTCCAGCGCCTTTCGCATCGCCGATACGTTCTTGCCGTGAAAGTCCGGCAGGCGCAGCGTGCCGAGCGGCAGCGAGGTTGCCTCGCCCGGTTCGCCCAGCGTGATGCGCACCAGTTCGAGGCTGCCGCCGCCGAGATCGGCGACGGTGCCGGTCGCGCCGGGAAAGGCCCCTGCCACCCCGCTCGCGCTGATGCGTGCCTCTTCTTCGCCCGAAAGCACACGCGGCGCGAACCCGAGTCGTTCGAGCCGCTCGATGAATTCCGTGCCGTTCGACGCCTCTCGCACGGCCGCGGTCGCAACCGTTTCCACGTCTTCGATCCCGTGGTCCGAAAGGAGCAGCGCGAACCGTTCGAGGCCGCGCAGGGCGAGCTCGATCGCGTCGTCGGCAAGCTTGCCCTCGCTGGCGATGTCGCGCCCCAGCCGGGCGGTCACCTTCTCGTTCAGCAGCACCACGGGCGCGCGCATGGACCCGCCGTAGATCACCAGCCGGACGGTGTTGGAGCCGATGTCGATGATCGCGCGCTCGGGAGTTCCCCCTGCGAACAATCCTTCGCGATCCTTGCGTCGCCGCTGCTTCATCCGCTTCGCCCCCGGCGCAGCGAAAGGCGCGGAACGCCCCCGGCCTCCAGCGCGCCGCCGCGACCCGACAGCGACGGGTTGGTCATGAAGTAACGATGGCAGTTGAACGGCTTGCCGCCATCTTCCATCGCGTTCTGGACGCGCGAATAGCTGCCATCGTCGTGCAGCCACCAGCTTTGTTCGGTATCGAGCATATTGGCGAGCAGCACCTGTTGCAGCACCTGGTCGTGGACGGTGCGGTTGTGGATCGGGATCAGCGCCTCGACCCGCCGGTCGAGGTTGCGGCCCATGAGGTCGGCGGAAGAGATGTAGAGCGCGGAATGCGGTCCCGGCATCGCGCGGCCGTTGGCAAAGGCATAGATGCGGCTGTGTTCCAGGAACCGGCCGATGATCGACTTGACCCGGATGTTTTCGCTCAGACCGCGGACACCGGGCCGCAGGCAGCAGATGCCGCGAACGACGAGCTCGCAGCGTACGCCCGCATCGCTCGCCGCATAAAGGCGGTCGATCATGTCCTGATCGGTGACCTGATTGCACTTGATCCAGATCGCCGCGGGTTTGCCATTCTGCGCGTTCTCGATCTCCGCATCGATCCGGCGGCACAATTCCTGGCGCAGGTCCAGCGGAGCAATCGAGATGAGATCGAGATGGTGGGGTTCGACATAGCCGGTGACGAAGTTCATCATCTTCGCCGCGTCGCGCCCCAGCTTGGGATCGGCGGTGAAGAAGCTGAGGTCGGTGTATATCTTCGCGGTGACGGGGTGATAATTGCCGGTGCCGAAATGGCAGTAGGTACGAAACCCGTCATCCTCCCGGCGCACCACCATCGCGACCTTCGAATGGGTCTTCCAGTCGGTGAAGCCGTAGATCACCTGCACGCCCGCGCGTTCGAGCTTGGCCGCCCATTTGAGGTTCTGCTCCTCGTCGAACCGGGCTTTCAGTTCGACCACCGCGGTGACGCTGATTCCCGCTTCCGCCGCCTCGATCAGGGCGTTGATCACCGCGCTTTGCGCGCCCGCGCGATAGAGCGTCTGCTTGATCGCGACCACCTCCGGATCGGCGGCGGCCTGCCGGATGAAGTCGACCACCACCTCGAAACTTTCGTAGGGGTGGTGAATGACGATGTCCTTTTCCCGGATGGCAGAAAAGGCATCGCCGTCATGTTCGCGGATGCGTTCGGGATAGCGCGGCGAATAGGCATCGAACTTGAGGTCGGGGCGATCCTCCTCGACGATTTCGGCAAGGCCATCGATCCCGATCATGCCGTCGGTCTTGATCACGGCCGCTTCGTGAACGCCGAGCTTGTCTAGCAGGATGGTTTCGGCCTGTGGGTCGAAATCGTCCTCCAGTTCCAGCTGGATCACCTGCCCCCGGCGGCGGCGCTGGATCGCGCTGCGGAACGTGCGGACAAGATCCTCCGCCTCTTCCTGAATCTCGATATCGCTGTCGCGCAGCACCCGGAACAGCCCATCCCCTTCGATGCGGAAGCCGGGAAACAGCTTCGTCGCATAGCGCTGGACCAGGCTGGCGACCGAGATGTAGATCGCCTCCCCCTCGCCCGAAACCTCGTCCGGCACTCGCACGAAGCGAGATAGAGCGCTGGGGATCAGGATCATCTCCACGATCTGCTCCTCGTCGCTTTCGCGGGTGAGCGTGAAGAGCAGACCGATGCCTTCGTTATGGACGAAGGGAAACGGGTGCGCCGGGTCGAGCGCCTGCGGCGTGATAATCGGCAGGATTTCGCCGAGGAAATATTCCTCCAGCCATTCGTGCGCTTCGGGCTTGATCCGCTCTTCGTCGAAGATGTGGATCTGGGTGTCCGCCAGCTTGCTACGCAGATCGCGCCAGATCGCCTGCTGGCGATCCGACAGTTCGCCCAGCTTTTCCCGTATCGCGGAAAGCTGCTGTTTGGGCGTGCGCCCGTCGATGGAAGCCTTGTCGATGCCGCGCTGTGCCTGTCCGACCAGCCCGGCGACGCGGATCATCATGAACTCGTCTAGATTGCTGCCGGATATGGAGAGGAAGCGCAGCCGCTCGAGCAGCGGGTACCGGCTGTTGCAGGCTTCGGCCAGGACCCGTTCGTTGAAGGCAAGCCAGGACAGTTCGCGATTGAAATAGGCATCACCGTCGTGAGCACTGACGCTTGGCGCGGACTGGAGCGGCGCGGTCTCGGCGATATCGTCCACGATCACGTTGGGCTGGCTGCTCATCTTCCATCCTCAAGGAGGTGTGCGTCGAATGTCAGGGGCTATTCCCCGAGTCCAGCCCCGAACGGGGCGAGGCCTCCGCTCCCCTGACCCAACGCCCGCGCTGTGGCCGCGTTCCGTGCGTCAGGCGAGCGTGCGGGTCTCCGCGATCGCGGTGATGCCGCGCTTGCCGTTCGCATCGCGGCCGAGTTGCACGATCACATCGATCACGCTCGCAGCATAGCTGATCGTGTCCGAACGGCT
This sequence comes from Erythrobacter sp., assembly GCA_049649965.1. Taxonomy (GTDB): domain Bacteria; phylum Pseudomonadota; class Alphaproteobacteria; order Sphingomonadales; family Sphingomonadaceae; genus Erythrobacter. The sequence continues at coordinate 1,490 of JBARZK010000050.1, read as the reverse complement.
GAGCCCGATCCCGGTCTGCATCACCATCAGCGACAATTGCTCGAGAGCGCCGCGCAAGCTGTTGGCGTGGATCGTGGAGAAGCTGCCGGGATGGCCGGTGTTGATCGCGCGCAGGAACGAGACGCTTTCCGCGCCCCGCAACTCGCCCAGCACGATCCGATCGGGCCGCAGGCGCAGCGCGGCCTGTAGCAGCTCGTTGGGCGTAACCTTGGCTTCGCCCAGTTCGCCCTTCACCGCGACGAGGCCGACCGCGTTCTCTCCGGGAAAGCGCAGTTCGGGTGTATCCTCGACCAGCACGACGCGTTCCTCGCGCGGGATTTCGCCCAGCATGGCGTTGAGGAAGGTGGTCTTGCCGGTGCTGGTCCCGCCGGAAATGAGAATGGTGCGCCGGTGCCGGATCGCTTCGCGCAGGAATGCGATCGGTTCGCTTTGCGAATCCGGAAGTTCTATCGCCGTCTCGTCTGCCAGCGGCCCGGTGTCGTAGGCGTCGAGCGGCAGGTCCAGGCGGCGGTGTCGACGGATCGCCATCACCCAGTGCTTGCGGCTCGCCGGGGGGCCGCAAAACTGGATGCGCGCCCCGTCGGGCAGTGTTGCACCCAGCAGCGGGTGCTCGCGGTTGATGCCCTGGTGGCTGACCCGCGCGACCTGTTCGGCAAGACGCTGCACCAGCCGGTCGTCGATCTCGCCGGTTTCGATCCGCTGCATCCCGGGGTCGGAGGCGTCCTCTACCCAGATCTCGCCGGGCCGGTTCACCATGATCTCCGTCACGGTGTCGCGATCCAGCCAGCGACGAAACGGCGCGAGATAGGCATCGAGATAGACGCTGCGTTCGTCCGCTACGACGCCGCCTTGCGTCGCCCCGGCCTCACCGGCGCCGGGGTCGGACGACGGCGGCCTGGCGCCACCGGCGAATGGGTGGATATCGGCGCTCACGGGCGGCTCGGATCAGGTTCGAACACGCCAGTCCGGATCAGCGCGCAACGTCGCTGAAATCGAGGTCGCGGGCGACGAAAACGCGGATCGGTTCGCCCATGCGCACGCGGATCGTCGGGCTGATCTGCCCGTCCTGCTGAAGCGCGGTGTTGGCTGCGCTCTGCCCCGCGCCACCCAGCACGACGGAGGCCCCGCCCGTTCCGATCGCCGAAAGCCCGCCGATCACGGACAGCAGCATGGAGGAGCCGAACCGCTTGAAGAAGTGGCTGTCGACATCGCCTTCGAGCCCGGTCGTCCCGTTAAAGGCGACCGCCGGGGAGGCGATGTTGACCGACGCACCATCGGGACGGATCAGCCGGGTCCAGATGACATAGGCACGCTTCTGCCCGTTCTGCACGCCGGACTGGTACTGACCGATGAGGCGCGAGGAGCGCGGTACGAGGACGCGCTTGCCATCGAAGCTGCGCACGTCCTGGCTCACCACCGCGCGGACATAGCCCGGTACGTCGGTATTGATCGCGGTTTCGAGGATCGCGGGGATCAGCGTGCCTTCGGTC
>JBARZK010000049.1:0-4350 GCA_049649965.1 Erythrobacter sp. | reverse complement strand
CTGCATCGTTCGCCGCCTCGCGCCGCGCGCCAAGTCCCGTCCGACTGGAGGAGGCAACCGCATGATTCACCGCACCTACGAACAGGACGATTTCACGGTCCATCGCGTTCCGCTAATGCTGATGGGGGCGGTGGTCGCCGTGTCGGTCGCGCTGGCGGCTTCGGTAAGCCTCGGGCTATTCGAACGGCAGGGCATCGCAGCAGAGGCGCGCGCCGCCACCGGGACGCAAGCGATGGGCTCGCGCTCGATCTTCTTCATCGACGAACCCGAAGGCTGGGTGCGGGTCGAGGACGCCCAAACCGGTTCGATGGTCGGCCATTACCCGCCCGAAATCGGCGGCTTCGTACGGTCGACCGCGCGCAGCCTCGTTCACAAGCGGCAGGCGCGCGGCATCGGACCGGCCCAGCCCTTCGAACTCACCGAATGGGACAACGGCAATCTCACCCTCTCCGATCCGGCGACCGGCTATTCGGTCGAACTCGCCTTTTTCGGGAAGGACAACCGCGCGATCTTCGCCGACATACTCGAAGGGAAACTGCGCTGATGGCGAATACGATAGCCAAGGGATCGGCTGTCGAGGCGCGACGTTTCGAAACGCCGTGCACGATATCGGTCGAGCAAAGCTCCGATCACTTTCACGCCCACGTCGAACTGGCGGGGAATGTCGAACTCAATCCCGGTGACAAGGTCCGGGTCCATGGCGATGCGATCACGATCCCGTTTGGCCACAGTGCCACGTTCGATCGCACCGCGACCGTGACGCGCGCCGGTCCGCTGGCGCGCACGGCAACGCGCATCGCCGCCTATTTCGACATGCGCGAGCTCTACGAAGTGAGCTTCAATCCCGGGAGGATCAAATGAACGCCCAGACGCAGATCAAGCCCCCGATCACGAGCGATGAGGCAATGGAGATCGCGCAGCAGGACACGATCCTGACCCCGCGTTTCTACACCACCGATTTCGACGCGCTCGATGCGATCGACGTATCGCTCGTGCGGGAGGAATGGGACCATCTCATCGCCGACATGGTCGGAGATCCGAACAAAAAGCATTTCCGGCACAATGACAGCTTCGCCGGCATCATCGAAAATCTCGAGCCGGAGCTGCGCGCGGAATTCACCGATTTCCTGGTGAGTTCGATGACCTCGGAATTTTCCGGTTGCATCCTCTATGCCGAGATCGCGAAGCGGACGAAAAATCCCGACGTGAAGCAGCTTTTCAAGCTGCTGGCCCGCGATGAAAGCCGCCATGCCGGTTTCATCAACGAATCGTTGAAAGATGCAGGGATCGGTGTCGATCTGGGCTTCCTGACCAAGACCAAGAAGTATACCTACTTCAAACCGAAATTCATCTGGTACGCCGTCTACCTGTCCGAGAAGATCGGTTACGCGCGCTACATCACCATCTACCGGCACCTTGCCGCCAATCCGCAGCACAAGTTCCACCCGATCTTCGACTGGTTCGAGGAGTGGTGCAACGACGAGTTCCGGCACGGCGAGGCTTTCGCCATGCTAATGCGCGCCGATCCCAAGCTGCTGAAGGGCCACAACAAACTGTGGATCCGGTTCTTCCTGCTGTCGGTCTATGCGACGATGTATGTGCGCGACCACGCCCGCCCGGTGTTCCACAAGGCGCTGGGCGTCGATCCGACCGAGTACGATTACGAGGTCTTCAAGGTCTGCAACCAGATCAGCCGCCAGGTTTTCCCAGTGGAGCTGGACATCGACAGCCCGGCGTTCCGAACCAGCATGGAAAAACTGCGCCAGGCGGCCCTTCGGATCGAGGATGGCAAGGCCCAGGGTGGCCTTGGCGGCCTGGCCAAGCGCATGGGCGGCATGGCCGGTGCCGGGTTCAACTTCGCGAAGATGTATTTTCAGCGGACCCGGCCCAACACGCTGCCGCAATCCATCCGGCTGCAACCGGCATGGTGAGCTGGTCCGGCCATATCGTGCCGTTCATCGTGACGGTCGCCATCTGGTTCCTCGCGACCGGGCTGATCGCCTGGGCGGACAGCCGCGAGCGGCGAACCTTTCGCGCCAGCCTGTTTGCCGGCGGCGTTGCCGGGCTCGCGGGATTGACCGTTATCCTCTTCTCCGCGCAATCGGTCGCGACCCTCGCAATCTACGCCTCGTTCGTGGGCGCGTTGCTGATCTGGGGCTGGCACGAGATCGGCTTTCTCACCGGCGCGGCGACGGGTCCCCGGCGCGAGCCCTGCCCGCCAGAAAGCCGCGGGCTCGAACGCTTCACGCAGGCAAGCGCAACGGTCATCCACCACGAGATCGCGCTGGCGCTGACGGCACTGATGCTGATCGCGCTGGCTTGGAACGCGCCCAACCAGATCGGTGCCACGGTCTTCGTGGTGCTGTTCGGCCTGCGGCTGTCGTCGAAGATCAACCTGTTCATCGGCGTTCCGAACGCATCGACCGAGATGCTTCCGGCGCACCTTGCCTACCTGAAAAGCTATTTCGGCCGTAATCGACTGACCGGTTTTCTCGCCGCGTCGATCGTGGCCATCTTCGCGCTGGCGGCGTGGTTCGCCGGGCTCGCCATGGCGGCGCCGACCGGCAGTGCGGAAATGATCGGCGCCAGTCTGCTGACGGCGCTGTGCCTGCTCGGCGCGCTCGAGCACCTGTTCCTTGCCCTGCCGTTTCGCGACGGAATGTTGTGGGGTTGGGCTTTTCGTCCAGAAACAACAAGCGCACACGGACAGGACGTGACATGAGAAACGAACACCTTGGGGGACGGACTATGGACTACGAAGCCTTTTTCGCAGGCGAACTCGACGGCGTTCGCGAGGAGGGGCGCTATCGGGTCTTCACCGATATCAAGCGCCATCGCGGCCGCTTTCCCCATGCCACGCGCTTCGTCGGGGGCGAGACGCAGGCCGTCACCGTATGGTGCTCCAACGACTATCTCGGCATGGGTCAGCACCCCGCCGTGATCGAGGCGATGCACGACTGTCTCGACGAGTGCGGTGCGGGCGCGGGTGGCACGCGCAACATCTCCGGCACCAACCACTATCACGTCGAGCTCGAGGCGGAACTTGCCGACCTGCACGGCAAGGAAAGCGCGCTGCTTTTCACGAGCGGCTACGTCTCGAACTGGGCGGGTCTCGGAACCCTTGCCAGCAAGATGCCGGGCTGCGTTGTCTTTTCCGACGCGCTCAACCACGCCTCCATGATCGAGGGCATTCGCTACAGCCGTGCGCCCTACAAGATCTGGAAGCACAACGATCCCGAAGACCTCGACCGGATGCTATCCGAATACGGGCCGGAGGTACCCAAGCTGGTCGCGTTCGAGAGCGTCTATTCGATGGACGGCGACATCGCCCCGATCGCCGAGATCCTCGACGTGTGCGAGAAGCACGGAGCGCTCAGCTATATCGACGAAGTTCACGCGGTCGGCCTCTACGGCCCGCGCGGCGGCGGCATTGCCGAACGTGAGGGGCTGATGGACCGGATCGACGTGATCGAGGGGACGCTTGGCAAGGCTTTCGGCGTGATGGGGGGCTATATCGCAGCCAGCCGCAACCTCGTCGACTTCGTGCGTAGCTTCGCCAGCGGGTTCATCTTCTCGACCGCCCTGCCCCCCGCTGTCGCAGCAGGCGCGGCGGCGAGCATCCGTCACCTCAAAGCAAGCAGCGCCGAACGTGAACTGCAGAAAAAGCGCGTCGACCAGGTGCGCGCGAAGCTCGATATCATGGGCATTCCGCATTTGCCGAACCCGAGCCACATCATCCCGGTGATGGTCGGCGATGCGCACAAGTGCAAACGGATCAGCGACTGGCTGATGGACAATCACGGCATCTACGTACAGCCGATCAACTACCCGACGGTGCCGGTGGGCACGGAGCGGCTTCGCCTGACGCCCTCGCCGGTTCACGACGACGGCGATATCGACCGGCTGATCACCGCGCTGAGCGAGATCTGGTCGCAGTGCGAACTTGCACGCATGAAGACCGCCGCCTGAACCATTCCAGGTTCGCGCGGCGACGCCACGTACGAAAAAGGGGCGGCATGGCCTGACCATGCCGCCCCTTCTCTGTTTCACATCCCCGCGAGGGGAAGGCTATCCGATCAGACTTCGCCGTTCGCGTCGAGATAGGCGATCAGGTCGGCACGCTCCTGCGCATCCCTGATACCCGGGAACGCCATGCGGGTGCCGGGCAGGTATTCCTGCGGATTTTCGAGATATTCGAAGAGAACGTCCTCGTTCCAGGTGATGCCGCTGTTCGCGTTGGCATCAGAGTAATTGAATCCTTCCACGGAACCGGCTTCGCGGCCGACCACGCCATAAAGGTGCGGTCCGACGCGGTTTTCGCCTTCTTCGAGCACGTGGCAGGTCTTGCAC
>JBARZK010000048.1:0-1861 GCA_049649965.1 Erythrobacter sp. | reverse complement strand
GCACGGACCTGTGGAGCTATGTCGGCAACAGCGCATTGCTCGGCCTCGTCGTCGCGGCCGCCTGCATCATGTCGGCCTTCGTACTGGTGCTGGCGAAATCGCGGGCGCGCGGGCCGCTGGTGTCGGGCGCGGTCAGGTTCGCGACGCTCGGCTATGCGCTGCCCGGCGCGCTGTTAGCGGTCGGCCTGCTGACCCCACTGGGTGCTCTCGACACCGGCATCAGCCGCTTTGCACGCGACGAACTGGGCTATGCCGGAGGATTGATCCTGAGCGGCACGGGCATCGTGCTGGTCTATGCGCTGTCGGTCCGGTTCCTGACGGTCGCGTTCAACACGCTCGATGGCGGGATGAGCAAGATCCCGCCCGCCCTCGATGCGGCGGCCCGCTCGCTTGGCGCGGCGCCGGGGCGGGTGTTCGCGCAAATCCACGGCCCCCTTCTCGCCCCCAGCGGCGCAGCGGCGACGGCGCTGGTCGCGATCGACACGCTGCGTGAGCTGCCGGCAACGCTGATCCTGCGACCGTTCAATTTCGAAAACCTCGCAACGCGCACCTATCGCCTCGCAAGCGACGAACGACTTGCCGAAGCCGCCTGGCCCGCCCTTATCCTTCTGGCGGCCGGGCTGCTGCCGGTGCTGCTGCTGACACGCGCGAGGAAACGCTGATCAGCTTGGGACAAACCCGGCCGACTAAGTCCGGTGGTGCTTGTCCGACGCGCGCCGAGCGTCCACAAGGCTGATCGCAATGGCCCGGTTCCCGTTTTCAGCGATCGTCGGACAGGACGAGATGAAGCAGGCGCTGCTGATCGCCGCGGTCGATCCGGCGATCGGCGGGGTTATGGTGTTCGGCGATCGCGGCACCGGCAAATCCACCGCCGCGCGGGCGCTGGCCGCCCTGCTGCCGCAGATCCCCGCGATCAAGGATTGCCCTTATGGCTGCTCGAAGGAAGAGCAGGCGCGCTATCCCGACGTGTGCGGTTCGGGCCCGGTGCGAAAGCGCGACGTGCCGTTCGTCGACCTGCCGCTGGGTGCTACCGAAGACCGGGTAATCGGCGCGCTCGACCTCGAAAAGGCGCTGCGCTCGGGCGAGAAGGCGTTCGAGCCCGGACTGCTGGCGAAGGCGCATCGCGGGTTCCTCTATATCGACGAGATCAACCTGCTCGAAGATCATCTGGTGGACCTGCTGCTCGACGTGGCTGCTTCGGGCGAGAACGTGGTCGAACGCGAAGGCCTGTCCGTGCGGCATCCGGCGAAGTTCGTCCTGATCGGCAGCGGCAATCCCGAAGAAGGCGAACTGCGCCCGCAATTGCTCGACCGGTTCGGGCTCTCGGTCGAAGTGCGCACGCCCGCGGAGATCGAAACACGGGTCGAGATCATGCGCCGCTGCGCTGCCCAGGAACGCGACAGCGAGGCTTTCGCCGAAAAGTGGGCGGAAGAGGACGACAAGATCCTGCGCAAGATTGCGCGCGGCAAGGCGCGGCTCGCAAAGCTCGAACCGGGCGAGGACGTGCTGACCGATGCGGCGCGGCTGTGCATGACGGTCGGCGCGGATGGCTTGCGCGGTGAACTCACGCTGATGCGTGCTGCCCGCGCACTCGCCGCGTTCGAGGGAGCGAAGGCGGTCCGGCGTGAACATCTCGTTTCCGTCGCGCCCTCGGCCCTGCGCCACCGCCTGCGCCGCGACGTGCTCGACGAAACGGGGTCGGGCGCACGAATCGAGCGCGCGATCGAAGACCTGTTCGGATGACGCCGTGGGCTGAAGGGCCGGGCGAAAGCGACCCGCTCGACACGGCCCTTCTCGCTGCCCGCCTGTTCGCATCCTCGCCGCTCCGCTTCGGCGGGATGGTGCTGCGCGGCGGATCCCC
>JBARZK010000047.1:0-13838 GCA_049649965.1 Erythrobacter sp. | reverse complement strand
GGTCAGCAAGGCGGGCAACGACCGGTTCTTCATGCGCGTGGTCTTCACCCGGGGCCGGGCCGCGAAGGAGGAATTGCGCGCGCGGTTCGACGAGTTCGCGCGCGCGCACGCGATGCGCTGGAAGCTTTCCGAACAGGACCGCCCGCGCCGCACGCTCATCCTGGGCGGCAAGGCCGATCATTGCCTCGTCGACCTGCTCTATCGCTGGCGCACGGGCGAGCTGGCGATCGAGCCGGTTGCGCTGGTATCGAACCATCCGCGCGATGCCGTCATCCGTACCGATATCGGCGACATCCCGTTCCACCACCTGCCTGTCACGCCGGAGACCAAGGCCCGGCAGGAGGAACAGGTGCGCGCCATCGCCAGGCAAGTCGATGCCGAACTGGTCGTGCTTGCACGGTACATGCAGATCTTCTCCGATGACATGGCGCGGCATTTCGCGGGGCGGTGCATCAACATTCACCACAGCTTCCTCCCCGGCTTCAAGGGCGCGCGCCCGTACGACCAGGCGCATGAGCGAGGGGTCAAGATCATCGGCGCGACAGCGCATTTCGTGACCGCCGACCTCGACGAAGGGCCGATCATCCACCAGGACGTCGAACGGATCACCCATGCGGACAGCCCGTCCGACCTCGTTCGCAAGGGCCGCGACATCGAACGCCGCGTACTGGCCGAAGCGGTGCGGCTGTTCGTTCAGGACCGGGTGTTGATGAACGGCGCAAGGACAGTCGTCTTCCGCGACTAGCGCCGGGCCACCTTGCTCGGCTGGTTGACCCGGCCTTCCATCTCGCGATCCTCGTTCGCGCGATGGATCACGTAGGCGCGGATCGCCTCGATCTCCTCGCGCGACAGCGATCCGGCGAAGCTTGCCATGCCGTTGTCCTCGAGGATGCCGTCATGCACCACCGCCATCCAGCTTTCGCGCGCACCAAGCGTGCCCGAGCGGCGCAGGTCCGGCAGCACCGTCGAACCCACGGCACCCGGCGCATGGCACACCGCGCAATACCGCGCGTATTTCTGCTGGCCGAGCGCGATGGTCTCTGGCGAAGCGCGGCTGGCCGGCGGATCGAGCGGCAGGCTCGCCAGTGCCTTCTCCGCCGGAAGCGCCGCCGCGCCGCCAAGCTTGAACACCAGCAGGCGCGAGACGTTGCGCACCGGTGCCTTGCGCGCCATCACCTCGCCATCGACGCTGAGCGCGTAGGCGCCGCCCCAACCGGCGAGCACCGCAACGTATTGCTCGCCATCGACGGTGTAGGTGACAGGCGGGGCGACCACACCTGTTTGCGCATCGAAGCTCCACAATCGTTCGCCGGACGACGCGTCATAGGCGTTGAACTCGCTTCCCGCCGTGCCCTGGAAGACGAGGCCGCCGCCCGTTGCCAGCACGCCGCCGTTCCACGGGCCGGGATGCTCGACGCTCCAGCGCGGCTCCTGCGCGACCGGGTCCCAGGCGACCAGCATTCCGCGAAGGGTGCCCGCGACCTCGCGCCGAATGCCCATGTCTGGCGGCAGGTCGCCCGCGCCAAGGTCGAAGCCGACATTGAAACCGCGCGCGCGATCGGGCTTCCAGTCGCTTTCCGGCGCGTACATCATGCCCGCCTCGAAAGCCGGGATGTAAACGAGGTTCTCGCCCGGATGATAGGCCATCGGGTGCCAGTTGTGTCCGCCCAGCGCGCCCGGTGTTACGAGTGCGGGTTCGCCGGTCTTGTCGATCCGGGTTTCCGGGTTCTCGATCGGGCGGCCGGTTTCCGGGTCGATCCCTTCGGCCCAGTTCACCGCGACATACGGCTCGGCGCTGATGAATTCGCCGGTCGCGCGGTCGATGACGTAGAAGAAGCCGTTCTTGGGCGCCTGCATCAGCACTTCGCGCATTTCGCCATCGATTTCCATGTCGGCGAGGATGATGTGCTGCGTGGCGGTGTAGTCCCAGGTTTCGCCCGGCGTCGTCTGGTAGTGCCAGACATATTCGCCCGTATCGGGACGGATCGCGACGATGCTGGAAAGGTAGAGATTGTCGCCTTCGCCCGTCCCGTCCTCGCCCGGTGAGCGATAGGCGCGGTTCCACGGCGATCCGTTGCCCACCCCGATATAGAGCAGGCCCAGATCGGGATCGTAGGCCATCGAATCCCAGACCGTGCCGCCGCCGCCGATGGCGTCCGACCCGGCCAGCACGTCGGTGTTCCATGTCTCGGCGGCGCGTTGCAGGTAGGCGGGCGCGTTGCCATCCTCGCCCTCCGTCCCTTCGGGCACGGTGTAGAACCGCCACAATTCCTCGCCATCGGCGGCGTCGTAGGCCGCGACATAGCCGCGCACGCCGAATTCCGCGCCGCCATTGCCGATTATGATCTTGCCATCGATCACGCGCGGCGCGCCGGTGACGGTGTAGGACTGCGACTGGTCGACCGTGACCTTTTCCCAGAGCACTTCGCCCGTATTGCGGTCGAGCGCGACGAGCCGACCGTCCAGCGTGCCGAGGAACAGTGCATCGCCCCATGCGGCAAGCCCGCGATTTACGACGTCGCAGCACGCCTTGACCGCGGTATCTCCCGGAACTTCGGGGTCGTAGGACCACAGCGGTTCCCCGGTCGCGGCGTCGAACGCCTTCACCTTGCTCCAGGCGGTGGTGAGGTAGAGCCGCCCGTCGATCACCAGCGGCGTCGCCTCCTGCCCGCGCGCGGTGTCCATGTCGGCATGCCAGGCAAGGCCGAGTTCGCCGACATTGGCGGCGTCGATCTGGGCAAGCGGCGAGTAACGCTGTTCGGAATAGGTCCGGCCGTGGCTGATCCAGTTGGCATGATCGCCATCGGCGCCCACCAGCATGGCGGCGGTGATGCCGCGTTCGCCTTCGCCAAAGGTATCGCCGAACGCTTCCTCGCACCCCGACAGCGCCAGCGCGCCCAGCAGCAGCGCGCACGCCGCCCCCAAAGACCTTTTCATCGCTACCCTCTCCTCTTCCCGGGCAGCATGTTGCCTCGCAATGGGTCGCCTGTCCATCACTCCCGTCTATCGGCCATCGTCCTTGTCCATCGCCCCCCAGCGCGTATGCTACGCAGCGACGGGACGAAGATGAAGGAACGGCGTGGATGTGCGATGAAGCGAAACTGGCCCGTTGGGCGCGCGAGGCGGTCAGCCGCCGGACCTTCGGCCAGTTGGCCGGCGCAGGCGCGGGAATGGTCGCGCTGTCGGCCTGCGCGCCAAGTGAAATGATTAGCGCGGAGCAAACCGCGCCTGCGACGACAGGCGGCGCGGCGATGGCCACCAGCGAGCGCGGCGTGCGCCTCGAAACGGCCGACGGGACGATGGACGCGTTTTTCGTGCATCCGTCCGAAGGCGAGCATCCCGGCGTCATCTTCTGGCCCGACATCGCCGGCGTGCGCGAAGCGAAGCGCAACATGGCGCGCCGCCTGGCGGGAGAGGGTTATGCCGTTCTGGCCGTCAATCCCTATTACCGCGACGTCACCGGCGAACAGTTCGCCGATTTCGCGACCTTTGCGGATTCCGGCGGTTTCCAGAAGGTCGGGCCATGGCGCGAGAAGCTGGATGCGGACACGATCGGCCGCGATGCGCGGGCAGCGGTCGAATGGCTGGACCGGCAGGACGCGGTCGACACCTCGCGCGGGATCGGGACGCAGGGATATTGCATGGGCGGCCCGTTCACGATCTGGAGTGCGGCTGCCGTGCCGGGCCGTATCGATGCGGCGGCGAGTTTCCACGGCGGCGGGCTGGTTCGCGAAGGCAATCCGCAAAGCCCCCACGACATGCTGGACGAGGTCGAGGCGGCATTGCTGATCGCGATTGCACAGGACGACGACGCCGAGGATCCGCAGGCGAAGGAAACCTTCCGCGAGGCGGCGCGGGCCGCCGACGTCGAGGCCGAGGTCGAGGTCTATGCCGGGGATCACGGCTGGACCGTGCCCGACAGTCCTTCCTATACGCAGGCGGCGGCAGAGCGGGCGTATGGGGAACTGCTGCAACTGTACCGGGCGAACCTGTAAGCTTCGCACGGACTGGCTCGAACGTTTTCCTACGCGGCGGCGGCGCGGTACGGCGGGTGAATGACCTGCCAGCCGCGCCCCCTTGCCGAATTTCCGCAGTTCAGGGCACCTTCGCGCCGCGCCGCTTTTTCCGGCCGGAACCGTGTTCCATGTGTTCCATCCTGTAGGATTGGCCGTTCGCGAGCGGCGCTCGAATCACACGTTCGCGCCTGCTCCGGCGCCCGGCCGCTTCACCCCGCGCGCCTCGCGTTCCTTGTTGCGCTCGTTCGAAAGGCCGAACCGGCCGAACTTGCGATAACGCGTCATCCACCGGTCGAGGAACAGGCCCAGCGGACGCGGTTCGATGCCGAGGGCGGCGAAGGTGCGGTGCTCGCCGGAAACCGTGCTGCCGGGCTGGAGCAGCGCCCACTGGTCGCGGCTCATCGGCGTTCCTGGCATCGCGGCAAAGGCGGACGAAAGGCCATCGGGCATCGCGATGAAGCGCCGCTTGCGCCCCTGCGAGGCCGCGATCCGGCGGTTGATCTCCATCATGGAGAGCTTCTCCGGGCCGCCCAGTTCGTAGATGTGACCGCCATGCTCGCCCGGATCGGTCAGCGCGACCATCGCCGCCTCCGCGATGTCGTCGACATAGACCAGCTGCAGCTTCGCTTCGGGTCCGAAGACCGGCAAGATGGGCAGCGTCTCGATCAGCCCGGCGAACATGTTGATGAACTCGTCGTCCTTGCCGAACACGATCGAGGGGCGAAGAATGGTGGCGTTCGGGAAGCCTTCGCGCACCCGCTGTTCGCCCAGGGCCTTGGCCCGCGCGTAATCGACCTCGGACTCCGCATCCGCGCCGATTGCGCTGAGGTGCACGAACGCCTTCACCCCGTTGTCCGATGCGATGCGCGCCATGCGGCCGGGCGCTTCGCCCATCAGTTCGATCAGGTCGCCGTCGAACGCGCCGACGAGATTGACGACATGGCTCGCCCCGGCGAGTACCGCCGCGATGCTGTCCTCGCTGCGGATGTCGCAGCGCGCGAACTGCAACTGGCCAAGATCGGCAAGCGGCTTGAGTTCGAAGGCCTTGTCCGGATGGCGGCTGGCAATGCGCACCCGCGCTCCGCGGCGGAGCAGTTCCTGCGCAACGTAATTACCGATGAAGCCGCTGCCGCCGAAGACGGTAACGAGGGCATCGGAAAGGGGCGAGGTCGCGAACATGGCGTGTCTCTCGAAAGGCTGTCGGCAGGGGTAGGGCTCGTGGTGGCCCAATGCGGCAATCCGGCAGGCGAGGCAAGCATCCGCAGCTATCGGGTCAGGTTGGCGGGCAATTCGCGCGAGGCCGGTTTTGCGTCGAAAAGCGCGAGCGGCACCCGCTAGTGGCTCGGCGCTGCCCGGCGTGCCGCACCGTCTTCAGGCGGCGGGGGCGACCTCACGGACGTTCGAACGCTCTTCGGCCACCACTCCCGTCCGATCCGCGTGATCGCTCGATCGCGCATGGGAGCGTCGCCTGTTCGTCAGCAGGCCTCTTCCACGAGACGGGTCATGGCGCGACCTGCCGACGAATCCCGGCTCGTCAGGTGTGTTTGGGCGCCGGTGATCGTGCGACATTCGAAGTGCGACCCGGTCTCGGCCATTCGTTCGATGATCTCGATATAGGCGTCGGGCGGCAGCACCCGCGCGCCGCGCGAGACGAACCGCCTTTGCAGGCGCGTATCGCCGCCCATGATCGCTGCGACGGTCGCGCGGGCGGTTCCACCATCTTCGTCCAGGAGTTCGCTTGCGACGGCCTCGAGCCCCTCGTCGCGCGCCCTGGAATTCATCATCAACGCGGTGAAGCGGCGCGTAGCCTCAGCCTCGTCACCGTTGTCGAGCGCGAGCCGCAGCATCGCTTCCTGGACGAGCCCATCGCGCCAGCCACGCTGGGCTGCGTACTGCACCGTCATCACCGCCGCGTCGGGATTGCCGGTACGCGCCTGAGCGAGCGAAAGCAGCCGCAGGTGCTCGGCGGGAAGGGGGCGCCGTTCGACAAGGGTGCGCGCCTCTTCGAGGGCCAAAGTTGGATCACCGCTCGACAAAGCCATCGCGACGGTTCTCGGCTGGGCCGTGGACCTGAAGGCGGAGGGTACGACCTCGGCTATTTCGGGGCTGCGCTCGGCCTGCCTATCGAACTGGACCGCGATCGCGACCAAAGCCGCCGCGAGCAGCAGGGCGCGCCAGAGTACGGCGCCGATCATGCGCTTTTCCTCGCGGTCCGGTGCGGTCCGCGCTCGCCGAACCGTATCAGCAGCAGCAGCGCAAACCCGGCGAGAGCCAGCATGGAAAGATTGCGAAAGGGATAGTCGGTGATCGATTGCAGGGCGATCGTGAGCAGGATCGTCGCTCCGCTCCACGCGATCCAGCGACCCTTGGAGCGGCGCGCCCTCACCGCGAGCCACACGATGGCGAGCAGCCACAGGGCAACGAGGATTATGCCCGGCCCCCCCGCTTCGATCGCGATCTCGAGATAGTCGTTGTGGGCCCGACCTGCGCGTCGATCCGAGAGGTTCTCAAGCGATTCGTCGATCTGGAACACGTCGTCGAACGTCCCCATTCCTGCGCCCACGGGCCAGTAGCGCTCGACCGAATAGGTCGCATCGTCCCAGATGTAGGCGCGCGCATCGCTTCTCGTGGTCTCGAAGCGATCGAGTGTTTCGCCGATGCGACCCGAAGACGAAGCAAACGTCACTCCGAGGGCTGCGATGAACAGCGCGACCACGACAAGAATAAAGGTGCGGTTTCGCGCCGGCTGCATTGAATCGCTTCGATCGGCGGTTCGACGGGCCTGGAGGGCGTGCCATGCCCAAAGGGCGGTAGGCAGGACCGCGAGAACCAGCGCGGTGCGCGAGCGAGTGAGTACGACCCCCAGTCCCAGCAGCACGACGCAAGCGATCCTTAGAAAAAGCGCACCCCGAGACATGCGCGCCGGCACCGGCAACAGCATCGCCAGCGTCAGCGCGCCGACAAGGAACAGGCCGGTCGAATTGCGGTTGGCAAAGAACCCGAAAAGGACGCCGGGCATCGGGTTTTCCGGATAGAACAGGCCGGTTTCCCCGTTCGAAAGCACCTGAACGACCCCCAGCAGGAATTGCGCGATACCGACCGCGACGACTATCCAGCCGATGAGGATGAGGCGGTCGCGCGGTACGGACCAGCCGGTCGCGAGGACCGCAAGCGGGACGATGAGAGACAGCAGCGCCAGCGCCGAGCGCGCCGGATAGACGCTGAGTGGTGCCCAGGCGGACGCTTCGATATTTGCCAGTTCGTAGGACCGCGCGACCAGGTCGCGCGAGGGAAGCGCGCTCCAGATGCCGGAGGGGAGGGGGACCAGATGCAGCACGGGTAGCAGGATGCTGGCTCCCGCCAGAAATGCCAGCGCTCGTGGCGCTCGGGTCCAGAAGCCCGCGAAGCCGTGACGATGGAAGGAGAGGGCCAGAAGGCAGGCCAGTAGAACCGTGAGATTCGCAAAGCCATAACGCGAGCCGCCACCACCGAGCAGGAACGATGCTGCCAGAGCGCCCGCGAGTGCGATCCCCGCATTGCGTTCGAGCCCGCCTTTCGGACCTTTCGCGCCGATCGGCTGGGCGCCGCTGCTCTCGAATGATCGGTTCGAACGGGTCACATCTTCGCCTGCAACATCAAGCGGCTATGGACCGTCATCGACCCGGCGGCAACGCTGCTGCAACAAAAAAGCGCGCGGAAATCCGCGCGCCTTTCAGGTGATCGACCGAAGGCCGATCAATCAGGTCGTCGAACGTCCCGCCTCAGGTGCCGGGGGACTGATCGAAACCGTTGTCGATGTCTTCAACCTCTTCACCATCGACCACGACGGTGATCAGGCCGGCTGTCGCCGCTGCGCCGAAAAGCGCGAGAAACGCAGCCGGAAGGGCGAAGAAACCGCTGGAATCATCGTCATCGTCATCGCGCTGGGTACCGGGCTGAGCCGTTCCCTGCTGCGCGTAGACGGGCGCAGTCGCGGCGCGGGTGTTGGCCTGGGCCGCGATCGGCGCGAAGGCCAAGCCGGCCGCTGCGGCGGAGACCATGATGCGTGGCAGTGTCTTGGTCATAATAGGGGACTTTCGTAATTCGTATTCATAGAAATTCGGACACAAATCGCATATCCGCGATTCTTCGTGGATCTACCTATAGCAACGTATCTAGGAACGCAATGGTTCCTAATGTCTGAAAGCACGCGGAAATTTTTGAGGTCGTGCACGATTTCATAAGTTTGGCACCCGCAAACTGCAACTTTCGAAGCGCTGAGCCAGGACTGAAGGGTCGCCTTTGCGCGCCAATCAGCCTTCAGGCGCGCCTCAACCGGGTCCCGCCGAAACGCCCGCTTTTCCAAACAACGGATGGTAGCGGGAAATGTTGCCGCCTGTCACCACCGTCCCATCGCATACCAACCACGCATGGGCTTCGAATGGGCCATTGGCCGGATGATCGACCCCGATGCGTATCTCGCTCGCCATGCCGCGCCTGCCGAGCCAGTTCTGCGCTGCCATGGCCTGCACCAGACAGTCGCTGCGCCAGGGCAGTCGGTTGGAAATGCGGGGCAAGACATAGGCCATGCGGGCCAGATCCCGTTGCGCGCAGGTCGTATTCGCCCGCGCCTCCTGCTGCGAGCGTTCGTTGCGGGTGACAATATGGCGCGCAGTCAGCCGGGCGAATTGCAGCCGGGCGCGCACCAGCTCGAACATCGCCCGCATGCAATAGCGGCCCAGCCATGGCAGATCCCGCAAGCCGGGGCGCAGCTCCAAGGGTTCGGTCGCGTCCTCCGTGCCTTCAGAAAGTGGCTTCGGCGCTGCGGCCGTCGCGGGTGATTGCGTTCGCTGGGTCATCTGACTACGCGGTCCTAGCGAGGTTTACGCCCCGGGTCTAACGCGCAAGGTCGCTGCCGCACGGCACGGACCGGGCCGGAGACCGGCGCGAGCGCTTTGCGCGGTTGGAAAGTCGGCAAGGGAGGCGGGCCGCAATGTCGGCAATTGGAGCGATTGTCTCCCCCGGGGGCGTGCCTGATGAAATGCTGGACGCGCTGAAAGGCGCGCTCGGCCGCTTCCCGCATGACGAGCTGGGCGGCTGGCGTTCCGATCGCTTCGCCTTGGGCGCCGCAATCCTTCACACAACCGGCGAATCGCGGGAAGCGCGCCAGCCGCTCGCGAGCGCGGATGGCGACTGCGTCGCGATCTTCGATGGCTATCTGTTGTTCCCGGACGATCTGACGCAAACCCTGAAGACAAAGGGTTGCGAACCGCGCAGCGCCAGCGATGCCGAGATCGCGCTTGCCGCCTATCGCGTCTGGGGAGAGGACTGCGCCCGCCACCTGGAAGGCGAATTCGCGCTGATCGTCGCCGACATCGCGAAAGGCCGCCTGTTCGCGGCCTGCGATCACATGGCGATGGTCCCGCTCTATTACCGCTTCGACAAGGGGCGCCTGCTGCTCGCCTCCGATTTTCGCACGCTTGCGTTGATCAGTGAGACTCCGCTGGAGCCCGAGCGCGAGTACTTCGCCCAACTCCTCGCCAATCGCTGGCCGCTGTTCACGGCGACGCCGTGGCGCGGGGTGAAGCGGCTGGTGCGGGCGCACACGCTCGTCCATGAAGGCGGCGAGGACGTGAAGACGCGCAATTACTGGCTCCCGCCGACCGACGTCACGATCCGCTATGCGCGCGACAAGGAATACGACGAGCATTATCGCGAGTTGCTGTTCGATCTGGTCCGCCGCGCCTCGCGAACCGACCGGCCATTGGCAGCGGCAGTCAGCGGGGGGCTCGATTCGACCGCCCTGTTCTGCATCGCGGACAGGCTGGCGGGGGAAGGGCAGCTGCTGGCGCCCCATCTTCGCGGCTATACCTTCACCGCGAGTGCGGACAGCAACGCCTACGAACTGCCCTTCGCGCTCGCGGCTGGGCGCCATACGGGGCGCGAGATCACGCAGTGCGAATTGTTCGATCCCGACGTCGAATGGTATACGCGCGATGCGCTGGAGCATCGCGACGTGCCCGCCCCTTCGAACGGGGCGATGATGCTTGGGATCGACCGGCAAGTCGCCGCCGATGGCTGCCGCGTCATCATCAACGGCAGCGGCGGGGACCAGTGGCTCCAGGGAAGCCGTCACTACTACCGCGAGTTCGCGCGCGAGGGGGCTTTCGGCGATATCGCGCGGGCCATGCGCGACGACGTCGGCTGGATGGGCCTCCCGCGAGCGCTGACTACCGCGGCCCGCCATACTTCGGCAGAAATGCTGCCCCGGTCGGTCTATTCCGCAATCCGCCGCGGCCTGCGCCCGCTTCGGCGGCGGGGGCAGAACGCGCTGTCGTGGCTCAGGCCGGACCTGCGCGCGATGCTGGAGAGGGCGGAAGACGCATACAGGGCCGAGCTTCCCGACGATGTCATCGCATGGATCAAGCACAACCTTGCCCGCACGCCGCGCGCGGACCTGTCGTTCTCGCTGATGTGGCGGCAGCGCGCCGATATCGGGGTTACGTCACGCCAGCCGATGTGGAGCCGGCGCTTCATCGAGTTTTCCTGCCGTACGCCCGCCCGGATCAAGATGAAGGGCGGTGTCAACAAGCGTGTTCACCGCAGGGCCATGCGCGGTATCCTACCCACAAAAGTGCTCGATCGGTTCAGCAAGGCCAATTTCACCAACACCGCGATCGATTGCCAGTTCGCCGATTACGTCCGGAAAAATGGAACCGAACGGCTCCTCGACCTTTGTGAAAGAGAAGGCGTCGAGCGAATACTGGATGTCGATTTCGCTTCGCCCGAGGGCGACCTATGGGCTTGGGAAATATGGGGACTTTACGCGACTGCAACATTTCTGTATCATCAGTCCCAAATGAACGCGGCAGACGGCCCACTCCATTCACCAGATACGAATTAGGATTTTCAAATGACCAACAAGACGCAAAAGAGCCAATATTCGGCACCGCGCCTGACGGAATTCGGTTCCGTCCGTAACCTTACCGGCGGCAGCAACACGCGCTTCCGCGACGGTGAGAACAACAATACGGCGACCCGCTTCTAAGGTCGCGATTGCGAACCTTCCGGTTTTCGGCGTCGATATCAGACAGTCGGAAATCGGACGGGAGATGCAGCAAAACACGAAGAGGCGCTCCTTCCGGGCGCCTCTTTTTTTGCCCACATGCCGATTCGTTTCGTCGGCGTCTGTCAGACCCCGCTCGCGCTGAAATAGCCCTTCGATGAGTAAAATGACCATTCGCGGCGCGCGCCCCCAGCAGGCGATCGACCAAACGCCCTATGATCGCTGGGTTTCGCCGCAGGGTGTTTGCATGGCGGAATTCTACCGGCGCGATGATGGTTATCTCGTGCGGTTTCCCGATCAGGTCGATTTCTCGATTCCGCCGCTGATCGAAAACGGCGAGACGGAAGTTAGGGCACCAAAGATACAAGCATGGCCGGTCCCGGATTGTCCGGAGCGGATCGTGCGCAATCTTTATCGCAATGCGATCCTGCCGATCATCGGCAATCACCAGGGCGGCCTGTTCCTGCACGGCAGCGCGGTGGCGATCACGCTTCCCGGCCCCGGCCTCGGCAATCCGGAAGATGCGGGCCATGGTGCCGCGGCATTCCTGGGCCTGTCGCGTAGCGGGAAGACGACAATTGCGGGGGCGTTCGCGAAAGCGGGCCACCCGTTCGTTACGGAGGACGTGATCGACCTGCGGTTGCGGGACGGGACCTACTGGCTGGAACCCAAGGCGTCGAAACTGCGCCTGTTCGGCGACAGCGCGCGCCATCTCCTGGGCGACGGGGCCGAGGGCGCGAAGGATGTCTCGGGCCGCGATGAAAAGCAGGACGTCGAGGGCGGCGATGTCCTGCCGTTCCGCATGCAGCCCGTTCCGCTTCGCGCGGTTCACGTGCTGGGCGGCGATCCACGTGCGTCTCTTTCGATCACCCCGCTCGCGCCCCCGGCTGCTCTGGCGGCGCTGCTGCCCCACGCATTTATCCTCGACGTCGAAGACAAGTCGGCCTTGAAAGCGCATTTCGAGCGGCTGGCCGACCTGACCGCCTCCGTACCGTGCCGCATGCTTGACTACACGCGCGATTACGGGGAGTTGGCAGCGGTAATGGACGCGGTTCTCGCCGAATTCGGCGCCGGTACCGCGGCCTCGGCGGCCAGCGCATGAACACGGAGGGATCGAGGATGCAACTCAGCGACCGTTTCGCGGCATCAGAGGATGTCGTCGCGCGCCAGATGGAAGGCGAGACGGTGCTCCTCGACCTCAACAGCGGCCTCTATTTCGGGCTCGACCCGGTGGGTGGGCGGATCTGGGAATTGCTGGCCGGGCAGCCGCATACGCTTGGCGATATCGCAGACCGGATCGAGGATGAATTCGATGCGCCGCGCGACCGGATCGCCAACGACCTGATCGCGCTTGCAAAGGAATTGCGCGAACGCGAGCTGATCGTGCCGCACGGCGCCTGACGCATTCGCGCCGACTAGTCGACGCCGGTTAGATCGAGGAACCCGTCCGGCCCCAGCCTCAGGACCCGGTCCGCCAGCGCTAGGCTCTTCGGCCGATGGGTGATGAGGAAGACGGTCCGGTCCTTCAGTAATGCGACGCATTGCTCAACGAAGGCCGCTTCGCTGTCGAGATCGAACATGCTGGTCGCCTCGTCGAGGATGTAGATCGGCGGATCGTGATACAGCGCGCGGGCGAGTGCGACCCGCTGGCGCTGCCCGCCAGACAACCGCACGCCGTTATCGCCGATTAGCGTGTCGATCCCGTCCGGCAGTTCGCGGATCAGGTCCGCCGCCTGCGCGGCGCGCGCCGCTTCCTTGATCCGGTCGCGCGAGGGCTCGGCCTCGCCGAACGCAATGTTCTCGGCAAGGCTGGCGTCGAACAGCAGGGCGCGCTGGGGCACTACGCCGAACTGCCGCCGCAGCGATTGCAGCTGGATGCCTGCGATATCCTCGCCATCCAGCCGGATCGCGCCCGCATCGGGATCGCAAAACCGCAGCAGCAGGCGCGCGATGGTGGACTTGCCGACGCCGTTCGGCCCGGTCAGCGCGACGATCTCGCCTGCTGCGATATCAAGGTCGATGCCGGTGAGCACGGGCGGCCTGCCGGGATAGGCGAAGTCGACACCTTCGAACCGGATCGCGCCGCGCGCCCGGACGATCTCGCGTTTCGCTTCGTAACCCGGCTCGCGCTTCAGCTCCAACACCGCCTCCAGCCGCACCAGCGTGCCGCGCGCGATCTGGTACTTGCCGTACATGTTGGCGAGACCGCCGATCGGGCGGGTCAGCAGCGCGGCGTAGAGGAGGAAGGCGAACACCTCTTGCACGCCATCCGCCCCGGTCGACATTCGCTCTCCCGCGACGACGAGGACGGCGATCGCGGCGAGCGCGGCGAACAGGGCGAATAGCGGTCCGATCAATGCATCGAGCCGCGCCTGGCGCACCGCCATGGCGCGCGCATTCTCCGCCGCTGCGGCAAAGCGAGCGCGGTGATGATCCTCGGCGGCGAACGACTTGATCGCCGGGACCATTTTAAGGTCGCGCTCCGCGATCCCAAGCAATTCCACCTCGGCATTGCGCAAGTCTTGGGACATGGTGCGCAGCCGTCGTCCCGATAGCTTCATTGCAAGGACGAAGGCCGGGATGATGAGCGGCACGATGAGGGCCATGGCCGGGTCGATCGCGAACAGCACCGCCATTGCCCCCAGCGCGGTCAATATGAGGGCGGGGGCGCCAGCGAGGGTGCCGCCGAGAAAATCCGACAGGTTCTCGACCTCGAAGGTTGTGAGTGAGAGCATGTCACCTTTGCGCGAATCCTCGTGAAACCGGATCGGGAGCGA
>JBARZK010000046.1:0-11334 GCA_049649965.1 Erythrobacter sp. | reverse complement strand
AGCATAGTGCGGATAGTCATGCTTCAGGTTCCAATAGCGCTTTGGGGGTTGAGATCGACCATGCCGTCGCCGCGCTCGGCTCTGGCAGGGGGGGAGGAGCGTGAGGACACGGTGCGTCGGGCGGGGGCGCGACTATGCGCATCCTCCTCGACCGTTTCATAGGGGATTTCGATCAGCACGCGAAATCCGCCGTCCGGCTTCGAACCGGCTTCGAACAGGTGATCGTCGCCATATCCCTGCATCAGCCGGTTGCGAATATTGGCAAGGCCGACGCCGGTCGACACGGGCCGCGTCCCTTCGGGCATGTGTTCGAGCAGGCTGCGCTGCATCGGACCCTCGATCCCCGGACCGGTATCGTCGATCGCGATGCGCAGGCGCTGGCCCACGACCCGCGCGCTCAGCGAAATGCACGCGCCTTCCTCCTGCGGGCTGACGGCGTACTTGATCGCGTTCTCGATCAGCGGCTGCAGCAGCATGGCCGGCAGGCATGCCTGCATCGCCGCATCCTCGATCTCGAACTGGGTACGCAGCCGCTCCTCGAACCGCATGCGCTCGATATCGAGGTAGAGCTGCAATGTCTCGACTTCCTGCTCGAGCGGTACTTGGCTGCCCGGTTCCGCGATCAGGGTGTGGCGCAGGAAGCTGGAAAGCCGGGTCAGCATCGCGTTGGCGGGTTCGGTCTGCTTGAGCAGGACGAGCGTGCTGATCGAGTTGAGCGTGTTGAAGAGGAAATGCGGGTTGAGTTGGTATCGCAGCATCGCGAGCTGCGCGGCGGTGGTCTGGACCTCCAGCCGTTCCAGCCGGTCGGCCTGCCGCTCGACCGTGAGGAAGAAATTGATCGCGTAATAGAGCGCGCTCCACCCGCCCAGTAGGGTCAGCGGGATATAGGTGATGCCGATGAAGCGCTGGACGAAGGTCGTCTCGCGCGTGCCCGAGTAATACAGGTCCTGCACCCAC
Source organism: Erythrobacter sp. (assembly GCA_049649965.1). Taxonomy (GTDB): domain Bacteria; phylum Pseudomonadota; class Alphaproteobacteria; order Sphingomonadales; family Sphingomonadaceae; genus Erythrobacter. The sequence continues at coordinate 10,377 of JBARZK010000046.1, read as the reverse complement.
GCATCGATCCCGGCATGGACGATCACGGCAAGCACCAGCGCGATCGCCGTTCCGCCCCACGTGACGATCGGCCTGCGATCGATAAGCTGGCGATACACCACGGACAGGACGAGGCTGAGCGAGAAGCCGGTGATCGTCGTCACCAGGATGATCAGCAGCAGGCCGTAGGGCAGGCCATTGGCCAGCGCGTTGAATGCGCGCATCAGGAACGCGCCGCCCCAGCCTGCCAGTTGCAGGGCCCAGAACGCGCGATTCTTGTTCGCGAAAAACGGCGCAGGCTGGATGTGGATCACGGCCATGACCACCGCTGTAGCCGATTTTCCCGCCGCTGGCAGGGGGTAAGCGGTTCGGGGCCAGAGGACGGGCGTACGCGCAAAACCGCTCGGCGCAAGCTGCGGACCGGCAGGGAGCGGCAGAATCCCGCCGCAAGCCCGTTTTAGGGGCGCGGGAGCCTAGTGTTCCTGCCTGGCGTCGGGGTCGATCTCGCGGCGGAAATAGGCCGACCAGTCGGCACGACCTTCGACGGCGATGAGGTCACGAATGACCGGTATTTCTCCACCGATGAACTCGGCCCGCTCGTCCCACCCGTCATGGGTCGGACCGCGGAATATCCAGCCATCGTTCCAGGGGCCCCAGCTGGTCATGAAGTCCACGGCGGCCTGCGGATCGTAGCCGGCATTGGCCATCAGCCACGGCATCAGGCGATCGGCTTCGCGCTCGGTCATGCGGATATTGCGGACGGAGCGCCCGTTGCGGTCTAGCCACTCGCGGTGGCCTAGCACGTTGTGAGCGAGTTCGTGCGCGACGACGCCTGCAAAGCGGGCCTCGTCGTAACGAAAGCCCTTGAACTTCATTCCGATGACGACCCGCTCGCCATCCGCGACCGCGCGGCCGCTATCGCTCGCCAGTTCGAACCGAGTCGCGCATACCGGCACCGGCTTCAGCTCGACCCGCGATCCGTCGGCGAAATCGACCGCGACCCGGCCGCGCTCTGCAAGAAGGCGTTCGACGTGGTCGTGTGCGCGGGTCAGGCGCTGCCAGTCGAGCCGGTCGTCGGCGTCCCAGGCGTTGGGATCGACCCGGCCGATGCGCGCGATTTCACGGTTCATCTCGAAAGCGCCGCTATAATAGGCCGGCGATCCCCGCGCCGCGGTCTGGACTGCAAAATCGCCCGCCAGTTCGAGCGCGACGCGCGCGATTTCGGGCTGCCCGTAGCTGGCAAGGTCCTGCAGCTGCAATCCGACCGAAGGCACGACTCGCTCGCAGAACCCGGCATTGTGATGCGCGAGTCGGAAGCCGATGTCCTGCAGCTTCTGGTCGGCCATCTGGAACTGGCGAATCGCGGCCCGTTCCTCTGCCAGGTCGATGCGCGTTCCCGCTCGCGCGCTCGTTTCGAACGGCGCGAGGGTGAAGAAATTGGCTGCGATCGCGATCGCGGCGATAATGCTCAAGGCTCTGATCCCACTCATGCATCGTTACGTACGATGCGATGGTTGAGATTATCTCAAAGCCTCCCTCAGCCGTTCAACCCCGACGGCCCCGCCAATCGGTGTATCGCCCGCCACCCACGCCGGAGTGCCTGAAAAACCCAGCTCCTGCGCGAAAGCGAGATTGCGCGCGAGTTCGAGGCTGACCGAATCACTTGCCGCGTCGCGCCGGGCGCGCTCCATGTCGAGACCGGCATCGCGCGCGGCGGCCGCCACGTTTTCGGGTGTCGTCGGGCTGCGCCGGAACATGGCTTCATGAAAGGCGCGGTACTTGCCCTGCTTGCCCGCGGCGAGCGCCATCCGGGCCGCTTCCTCGCTGCCTTCGAAGATCGGCCATTCGCGCATGACCACCTTGAGATCGGGATCGGCGGCGACGAGCTCCTGAACGTCGGCGAGGCTGGCTTCGCAATAGGGGCAGTTGTAGTCGGTGAACTCGACCAGCACCCTCGACCCTTGCGGATTTCCGATGACCGCGCCGGGGAACGGATCGTAGATTTCGTCTTCGACACCGGCCAGCCGTTCGCGTGCCTGTTCTTCCTGCAGGGCCTGCGCCACGTCCTGCAGGATCGAAGGGTTGTCGAGCAAGTATGCGCGGGTGCGATTGTCGGCGAGCCCGGCATACGACCATAGGGCGGCGCCCAGGAACCCGAAGGCGAGCGCGACCAGCGCGGTGAGCCAGATGTTACCGGTGTTGGATTTCATAGGCGTAGCGGGGCGCAAACGTCAGCGACTGTCGCGAATACGCTCGAGCGCGGCGCGGGCCTGCAAGGCGATGTCCTGCGCGCGAATCCAGTCGGGGGTGCCGCGCTCCAGTTCCGCTTCGGCGGCTTGTGCGCTGCGCAGCGCCTCGGGGTAGCGGCGGTTCATCACCTGCTGTTCGGCGCTGGCGAGCTTCGCGCGCGCCATGTCGCCCCGGGCTGCGTAGACGACGCCGAGCTGGTACCAGGCGAACGGGTTCATCCGGTCCTTGGCGACGGCCGCCCGCAAGACCTTCTCCGCCTCTTCGTGATGAGCCTCGTCCTCGGTCGCGATCAGCGCATGGCCGAACGTGCCGGCGATCAGCGAGTGATTGAGGGTAAGGTCGGTCGCGCGCCGCAGTGGCACCAGCGCCTCTTGCGGACGGCCCGATTCGAGCAGGATCTGCCCCTTGAGTTCGAGGAAATACGGATTGTCCGGCTCGCGTTCGAGCAGCGCATCGGCCTCCGCAAGCGCAAGATCGACCTGCGCGTCCTTGTGATAGGCGTAGGCGCGGGCATAGCGGGCGGGAATCCCGGTGTCGGAAGCAGGGTACATGTCCAGCGTGCGCTGCGGCTCTGCGAGATATCCGAACAGCTTCGCCCGCGCGGCGAGGAACCGGGCCTGCAATTCGGGATCCTCGGGCGCATCCCACGCTGGATCACGCTGGTAAAGGTCACGCATCACCTGCAGCCGGTCGCCTGCCAGCGGGTGGGTACGGCTGTAGCTCGCGTCCTGCGTCTGGGCATAGCCGCGCCGGATTTCCATGTTCCGTAACCGTTCGAAGAACGCGAGCGATCCGCGCCCGGAAATACCGGCGCCCGAAAGGTAGCGCGCCCCTGCGAGATCGGTCGCGGCCTCCTGGTTCCGGTTGAACGCGAGGAAGCTGCCCATCGCGGCCTGCTGACCCGCCATGATTGCGCCCAAAGCCGCGTCGCCCGCCCCGGCGAGGGCCGCACCGACACCCAGCACCAGCGAGAGGATGCTGATCCCGTTCGCCGCGCTGGTGCGCTCGTTGAAGCGCGTGACGTGTCCTGCGGTTATGTGCCCAAGTTCATGCGCGAGTACACCCTGGACCTCGTTGGCGGTTTCGGCGGCATCGATCAGCCCCGAATGGATGTAGATCACCTGCCCGCCCGCGACGAAGGCGTTGATCGAGGGATCGTTGATGAGCACGATCTCGATATTCTCAGATTCAAGCTCGGAAGCTTCGATCAAGGGGCGCGCCATGTCGGCAAGCAGCGCTTCGGTCTCCGCATCGCGCAGCACCGATTGCGCCGCGACCGGTTGCACGGCCAGCGCGAAGCTGGCGAAGAGCGCCACGATCGCTGCGAGCAGGCGTGGGGAATGGCGGGAGTGCGGGCGCATCGGCTTCTCGTGCTAGCGCGTTTCGCCCTGAACGGGAAATGAAGTCTCGCCTTTCGAGGTGACCGCATGAGCGTATCCGGCCACGTATTCGAGAACGCTCCTGCGCGACCGCCACGGCGCGGCGAGCGCGATGAGCGGATCGGAATGGCTCATACCCGGAAAGAACAGCGGCAAGGCGTGGCCCCCCGCCTTCTCCAGCCGGTCGGTAAGCGCGCGGGTGTTGCGTGGTTCGACCGTCTCGTCTTCCTCGCCGTGGATCAGCAGCATTTGCGGGGCATCCTCGCCGACATGCGACACCGGCTGGGTTTGTTCGGGATCGTCGACATGCCCGAAGGCGGCGATCGTCGATTCGGAATCGAACGGCAGGAAGTCGTAAGGCCCCGCGATGCCGACGACCCCAGCGATGCTTTGCGGCGGAACCCCTTCCGCTTCCAGCCAGCGTGTGTCGAGAGCGGTCGTGACAACGTTGTAGGCTCCCGCCGAATGGCCTGCGAGGACGATGGCTTCCGGGTCGCCGCCATGAGCCGCGATGTTTTCGCGCGTCCAGCGGATCGCGGCGGCGGTGTCTTCGAGCATGGCGGGATATCTTCCCGCCTCGCCCAGCCGATAGCCGGCGAGCACGACGACGAAACCTTCGGGAACGAGAGCGCGCGCGACGAAACCGTAATCGTCGGGGTCGCCGTCCCTCCAGCTTCCTCCGTGGACGAAGACGATGACGGGAAGCGGCGCTGTACCTCGGTCGGCGCCCGGCGGCGACCAGACGAGTACCTTCTGCTGAGCATGCGGACCGGTAGAGGCGCGCTCGACCAGCGTGGCCGCGCGCTCGCCGCCTGCAATCCGGTCGATCGTGTCGAGCACGGCGGGGCCGTTGCGATCCACGGCCACTTGCAACGCCCCCCAGCCGAGAAGCGCGGTAAGGGCGATGCCGCCGACGATATAAAGCGCTGTTCTCATGGTTTGCAGGGGCGACGCTCAGTCAGCCGCTTGAACGGATGAAGCGGTTTCGTCGTCCAGTTCCTGCTCATCGGGCGGGTCTCCTTCGCTTGCGGTGCGCACGAGCCGTTCGACGCCGCCTTCGAAATCGAGACCGTTCGATTCGAGGAACACTTGGGCCGCGGCATAGTCCGCTCCGGTCCAGAACGGGACCGAGGCGGCCTCGATCGCTTCGCGCGCCGCGATTTCCTCGGCGGAGAGGGGCTCGCCCGATACCGACCGGATGAAGACGGCGGCAACCCGCTCGGGATGTTCCGCCGCGATCTTGCCGAAGGCGACGAGATCCTTCTGGCTGTCGTCCCCGATGAGAGCAAAGCGCAGCTTCGGAAAGGCTTCGAGGATGCGCATGATCGCATCGTGCTTGTGCGAACCGTGCCCTTCCTTGCCCAGCGTTCGCCGGTTGAACCCCCAGTCGCGCAACATCACAGGCCCGAGCGGCAGCCCGCGATGCCGCTTGAACGTGACGAGATAGGAAAACAGGTTCCACGGGGACGACGAGACGTAGAAGACCGGGCGAACGCGGGCACGCGGCGGGCGAAACTGTCCGGGCGGCGTTTCTTCGATCGCCTGCGGCATCATCGCATCGCCGCCGATCGCCGTATAGAAATCGCTCGCGCCCGGGACCACCACCCGTTCGCTTGGCATCTGGGCCATCACCCGTTTCCAGTTTCGGGCGATGGCTCGCAAATTGCCGGTGATCCCGGTCTCGAGGATCGTGTCGTCGATGTCCGAGATCACCCCGATGCGTGTCTTTTCACCGGGAGTGAGGATGAACGCTTCGGCCTCGCCGGTGCGTTGCAGGTCGTCCGGGTCGGCCCAGCGCACGATCGCGCGTTCCCAGCGGGTCCGCTCGGCCCGGTCGCAGCCAGCCGAGATATCCAGGTCGAAGCGCATGAAGCCTTCCGGCCCGCTGGTCGCCTGCTGTTTTGCGATGGTTCCGTCGGCGCAGCGATATTCGAGTTCGCCGACAAGGCCGGGAACTTCATGGCTGGCATAAAGGCCGACCATAGTGGCAAGGCCGCGCCAGAAGCTGCTCGCCTCGAACTTCGGCTCGGGCGCACGAATCGCGCGTGCGTTGAGGATCAGGCGGTCCGTGTTGCGGAAGCCGAAAAACGGCTGCACGCGAACCGGGCCGCGTCTGGAAAGTAGGCGAAGGAGCATTGCGCGCGATCGATTAACGCGCCCGCGAACGAAGGCCAAGGCCCACTTTCACGCTAGAACCGCCTTGGCGATCCTACCCAAGCAGCTTGCGCGCAGCGCGTTCGACCAGCTTCACATCGTCGGCGATCTCGCCGATCAGCGACACCCGGCCATCCTCGTCGCGGCGCAGGATGGCGAGCGAGAATTCCGGACCCTCAGCCGGCATCGTCTCCAGCACCAGCTCCTCGAGCTCGCGCAGTTTCTCGGCGAGAGCAGCGCGGACCGCGCCCGTGTCCTGCGTCTCGCCGTTCTCCTCGCGCCGCTGACGGCGTTCGGCGTTGACGACGCCCTTCAGACCTCCCTCGGCCTCGCTCAGGTAGCTCGGCAGCGTGCCGCGCTCGATCCCCACGCGGTGCGCATGGGTCAGTACGGCGGCGTATTCGGTCAACCGGGTCTTGTCGTAATCCGCGCCGAAAACGAGCTTCACGATCGGCGTCATGGGCGCGCGATCCTGAACGGTCAGGCCCGCTTCCTCGACCAGCGCGTCGTATTCGACCGGTTCTTCCTTCGCGGCGAGCGAGAAGTCGTAGGCGCGGCCGACCGCGGCGTAGAGCGCCTGCCGGCTGCGGTCTTCCGATGTGCGCGCGCTGTTCGCGAGTTCGCGTGCCGAGGCGAGGTGATCGCGCAGGTCGGCATCACCCGGCAGAGGCTCCGGATTCGCTATCGGCGCGTCATTGGCTTCTTCCGCCGCGGCTTCGACCTGCCCAGCGGGCTTGGCTAAAGAAGCGGGTTCGTGTGCGTCCTCATCGTGCGGCGTGTCGTCGGCATCCGTACCGGGCGCGGCGTCCTGCACGAAGTCCTCGACCCGGTAATCCTCCGGATCGAAGTTCTCGCCTTCGAGGTCGATCGCCTTCTTGCTCGGCGCCTCGATGTAGTCGGCGAGCGAAGCGAACGAATAGGCCGCATCGTCGGCGGAACCGCTGTGCTCGTCGATTTCTTCCCCGTTCTCGTCCAATTCGGGATCGTCGAGCGTGTACTGGGCGAAATCGGGCAGGGAGGCGGTTCCATCGAAGGCGTCCGCATCCTCGTTCATTTCGGGATCGATGTCCGCGTGTTCGGTCGCGTCATTCTGGCTGGCCGTGTCGCCGTCTTCACGGTCGGGCGAATCGGCCCAGTCGGTCACCGGGTCGGCGCTGCGTGCCGTCGCCTCTGCCGCTTCCTTCGAGCTGTCCTCGCCCAGCGCCTGGTCGATTTCGAGCAGCAATTCATCGGCGGCGGTGACATCGGCCACCTCTTTCCAGTTGATCACGCCGTAAACGAAATCGATCGTTTCCCCATCGCTGGAGAACGGGAGCAGGATACCGCGATAAAGCACCGCGCTGCCACCATTGTTCACGAATTCCGCTTCGAAGCCGATCGGCGCCTGGTTGGCGATGATCTGCATGTAGTGATCGGTAATCCGGCTGAGCAGCGAGCGCGGCGGCACGTCGGAAAGCCTATCGATCCGGCACCCGGTCGCGATTATCTCCTCAGGATCGCGCTCGGTGCATTCCGCGGCTAAGCGATCGCCGAGATACTGAACGACCGGATCGTCGATGCCGGTCGAGAAGTCGAGCAGCACCGAGTTGGGGCCGAAGTCCGGCAGGCTGGCGGGCTCGAGGTCTTCGATCGAAGGGAAGCTTCCGTCGCCCAGCAGGCTCGCCCAGTGGTTGTAGGCGCGCACCTGCATGCGCCGCTCATCCTGGCCGATCGCTTCGGGCGGCAGTTCGCGCTTGCCCGATTCGTTCTCGACCGCAAGGTCGTCGGCTTCGTCGTGGTCGACCGAATGGCGATCGAATTCCCGAAAATCCTCACTTTCGGGATTGCTGTCGAATGGTCCCCTGAGAGTGTCCATGGTCCGCAAGATCGCCTTTATTACTGAACGCTTTCGTTGCCGATGTTCTGGCCTAGCGTGGTAAACATTGCGTTAAGGGCTGCCCCACCCCCGAACGCCCTATCTGCGTCGCAAGGTCGCAGGTCTTCGCGCGTTGCCGAGCGAAGGGGAATCGTCAGATGAAATAGCGCATGCGGATCGTCATTTCCTGCGGATCGCGGGCATGGTGAAAGACCGAATCGCGCCATTCCGGCGGACCCATGCGCACCTTCGCATCACGCGAGAATCCATAACCCTCGCGCGGCATCATCCCCAGCGTCCGGTCCGCTTTCCCGTTGTCGTTTTCATCATGCAGCAGCGCGATCGCGTATTCGCCCGGTTCGACATTGTCGAAACGTATCACCACGCGCGATGACGCGGGAACGACGGTCCGGTGCGACTTGGGATCGCGGATGCAACGCGGGAAGATCGCTTCGACGCGGGTCATGCAGGCACGAACGACACCATCGTGCGACCTGAGGTCAGTGACCGTTACGGTGATGGTGTTTGCCTCTGCCGGCGAGGCCGCGAACGCCGCGCCGCCGGCCAGCAACATTGCAGCGGCGGTCAGGCCGCTTTTGGCCGCGCGTGCGCTTGCGCCTGCCGATCCAGCTTTGGCGAGAACCCGCGATCCGTGCCGCACAGGTGATCCCAGAAACGAAAATAGAGCCCGAAGTTGCATCTGTACCCCTCGTGATGCCTCTCGTGATGGCTGGCGGTTATCACCCAATGTCCCAACGCCGAATGAACGAGACGTCGCGGAAGTATCTCCCAGCCTAGATGGTTGATCACCCCCATCACGGTCGCGATCGTCAGAACCAGGCCGAGCAGGGCGACGTGGATGGGCACGAGGAAGACCAGCACGGGTATGACGATCGCGCCCGTGATCGCTTCGAGCGGGTGAAAACTCATCGAGGTCCACGCGGTCGGGGTCCGGCCTTCGTGGTGGACAGCGTGGAACCGGCGGAACAGGCGCGGATGGTGCATGGCCCGGTGCGTCCAGTAGAACCACGTGTCCTGCACTGCGAGGTAGATCACCACCGAGACCGGCAGGTACCAGAGCGGCAGCGCGCTCCAGTCGGTATAGATCTCGGTCAGGCCGCGATGATGGAACAGCCAGAGCGCGCCGCCCGCCGGCACTCCATATATGGCGGCAGAGATGAGCGACCAGCGGATTTCACGCCCGATCTGTGCGCCCCGTCCGACGTAGAGTTCGGGCCGAAGCCGCGCGGTCGCGAAAGCAAAGAGTCCGCTCGTCACGAAATAGCGCAGCGCAACCATCACCGTGGTGAACACGCCTGCCAGCAACAGCGCGAGGGGGACGGGCGTATCGGCAGGTATCATCGTTCGACCCCTATGGCGGACAATGCTTAGCCGTTCCACTTCATTCGCGTAGCGCCCTAGCCCGGACCGCCGTAATCGGCGCAATACGGATCGAGCGCGGTGGCATGACGGCGCATGGCGATGCGCGCCAGTCGCTCCACCAGCGCTTTTCGTCGGGCGCTTGCCAAAGGCGCAAACGGCGCGTGGCGGACGATCTCCGCATCGTAACCGTCGGCGACGACGACGCCGCAGCAATCGGGCCGGTATCCCTCGGTCTCGAGTGGAGCCCGGTCCAGCGTCGGAGGGACACCCCAGTAGAACCGGTCGCAGAAATCGAGATAATCGGGCCACTTCGCATCGCCCAGCAGGTCGCCGCGCGCGACCTTGATCTCCACGATCACGACGAGGCCTTTTGCGTCGATCCCCATCAGGTCGGCCCTGCGCCCGTTCTTGAGCGGTACTTCGCCAAGGCACCACACGCCGTTGCGCGCGAACATCCGCGTGATCCCGCGCGCGACGTCGCATGCAGTCAGCGCGTCGGGCGTGTTGTCGGCGGACAGGGGAAGGGCGGGCGGATCGGCAATGGCATCACTCATGCCATCTGACTGGAACGAAGCACGAACACAGTCAACCCCGTCGGAAAGATCGCATGATTGCCCCGTTCGGATTCACTACTGCACAAGACAAGAAGGCTTGCCAATCGCCCGCGCGGACGCGAAAGAGGCGCCTTCCGCACCCGTAGCTCAGCTGGATAGAGCGCTGCCCTCCGAAGGCAGAGGCCACAGGTTCGAATCCTGTCGGGTGCGCCAGCTACGAATCGCTCTCAGCCGCGTCGAACCCACGTTCGAGGAACCGGACAGCGCAGCCTGCCAGCATGGCCGCGCCGATGGGCAAGGCGGCTTCGTCGACTTCCATCCTTGGGCTATGGATCGCGCAGCATTGGCTCCAGTCCTCACCCTGCGGCGCCACGCCCAGGAAGAACATCGCGCCGGGCGCTTTTTCGAGGACATAGGAGAAATCCTCTGCCCCCATGATCGGTGCCGGAAGATCGCGCCAGCCCTCATCCCCGCCGATGCCGCGCGCGACCTTCGCTCCAAGCCCGACGGCGCGTTCGTCGCAGAGCGTGACGGGAAAGCCCGGCGTGATCTCGCAATCCGCCTCTACCCCGTGAGCGCGCGCCGTGTCCTGCGCGACCTGTTCGACCAATTCGTGCGCTTTTGCGCGATGTTCGGGGGAAAGGGTGCGGATCGTGCCCGCGATCTGTGCATTGTCGGGTATCACGTTGTGCGCCGTGCCGCCGCGCATCCGCGTGACGGTGACGACCACCGCGCTTGCCGCGTCGAAGCGCCGGGTCACCATGGTCTGCAGCGCGCCGACGATGGCAGCCGCAGCGGGCACGGGGTCGGCGCAGTCGTGCGG
>JBARZK010000045.1:0-10974 GCA_049649965.1 Erythrobacter sp. | reverse complement strand
CACCGACACCGAAATGGTGAAGAAGGCGCGCGAGGGGGTGATGGAGTTCCTGCTCATCAACCACCCGCTCGATTGCCCGATCTGCGACCAGGGCGGCGAGTGCGATCTGCAGGACCAGGCCATGATGTATGGCCGCGGCGGCTCGCGCTACAAGGCGAACAAGCGCGCCGTGACCGAGAAATACATGGGCCCGCTGATCAAGACGATCATGACCCGGTGCATCCACTGCACCCGCTGCGTCCGCTTCTCCGAAGAGATCGCGGGCGTGGACGAGATCGGCGCGCTCTATCGCGGCGAAGACATGCAGATCACCACCTATCTCGAACAGGCGGCGGCGCACGAATTGTCTGCGAACGTGATCGATCTGTGCCCCGTCGGCGCGCTCACGAGCCGTCCCTATGCGTTCGAGGCACGCCCGTGGGAGCTGAAGCGCACGCTCAGCATCGATGTGTCGGACGCGGTGGGGTCCAACATCTCGCTGCATTCCAAGGGTCGCGAAGTCATGCGCGCGCTCCCGCGCATCAACGACGACGTCAACGAGGAATGGCTGTCCGACAAGGGGCGCTACCAGGTCGATGGCCTGATGAAGCGGCGGCTCGACAAGGTCTATATCCGCAAAGGCGGCAAGCTCGCCGCGTCGAACTGGTCGGAAGCGTTCCAAACGATCGCAAGCCATCTCGGCGACGACAAATCGAGCGTTGCGGCCGTTGCGGGTGATCTCGTCGATTGCGAGACGATGTTCGCGGCGAAGAGCCTGCTGAAGGCCTGCGGATCGTCCAAGCACGAGGCGCGCCAGACCGGCATGACCTACGACGTGTCGAACCTTGCAGCGGTCAATTTCAATTCGACACTCAGCGGCATCGAGACCGCCGATGCAATCCTGATTGTCGGCAGCCACATCCGCTGGGAAGCCGCGCTGGTGAATGCGCGCATCCGCAAGGCGGTGAAGCACGGCGCCAAGGTGTTCGTGGTCGGCCCGGAATGGGAAACCACCTATCCGACCGAGTTCCTTGGCGAAAAGCTATCTGTCCTGAACCGCGTGCCCAAGGCGCTGGGTGACGCGATGAAGGCGGCCGAACGGCCGGCGGTGATCCTTGGCGCGGCGGCTCTGGCGCAGGGCGCGCTGGCCCCGGCGCTCAAACTGGTCGAAAAGTTCGGGCTGGTGAAGGATGGCTGGAATGGCTTCAACGTCCTGCACATGAGCGCGGCGCGCATGGGCTCTCTGATGCTGGGCTTTACCAGCGCGGGTGGAATGGCCGACCTGACGGCGAAACCGCCCAAGGTCCTGCTGAGCCTCGGAGCGGACGAAATGGATTACGAAACCTTCGCCGACAGCCTGAAGGTCTATATCGGCCACCACGGCGATCGAGGCGCGCACGCGGCGGACATCATCCTGCCGGGCGCGAGCTATGCCGAGAAGGACGGAACCTACGTCAATCTCGAAGGGCGCGTGCAGTTCGCCGAGAAAGCCGTGTTCGCCCCCGGCGACGCGCGAGAAGACTGGACGATCCTGCGCGCGCTCGCCGATGCGCTGGGCGTAAACGTCGGGTTCGACAGCTTCGGTGAATTGCAGTCGAAGATGATCGCGGCGGTACCGGCGCTCGGCGAAGAAGGGCTCGCGGATCTGGGTTCGCTGCCGAAGGCAGACAGTGGCGCGAAGGCTGAAGGCGAAATTACCGGGTACCCGGTCGCGGACTTCTACCTCACCAATTCGATCGCACGTGCGAGCGCGGTGATGCAGCGCTGCTCGGCAGAACTGCTGCACGCGGAAGACGTGCGGGAGGCGGCGGAGTGACGACGGCTTTGAGCATCATCGTCGGACTGATTGCGGCCGCCCTGTTGATCGCGGCGATTTTGGGTCTTTCGCGCTGGGCGACCAAGCGTCAATTGGCGGCCAAGACCGATCCGTGGTCCGACACCAACCAAGGGGTAGCAAGCGGTTCGTATCACAGTACACTGGATGGCTGCTCCGGCGGCGGGGATGGCGACTAAATGACCGATTTCTTCCAATCCTTCGGCCTGTCTTACGAATGGGCGTGGTCGATCGCGACCATCGTCGGCATCCTGGTCGTGGCGCTGCTGGTCATGTTCTCCGTCGCGATGGTGATCCTCGTCGACCGCAAGGTGCTCGGCGCGATCATGATGCGGCGCGGGCCGAATGTGGTCGGGCCATTCGGCATCCTGCAAAGCTTTGCCGACGGGCTGAAAGTCTTCCTGCAGGAAACCATCATTCCGTCGGCCGCGAACAAGGGCATCTTCCTGCTCGCGCCGATCATCACCTTCACCGTCGCGCTCGCCGCGTGGGCGGTGATCCCGTTCGATGCGGGCGTGGTGCTGGCGGACATCAACGTGGGGCTGCTCTACATCCTCGCGATCTCGTCGCTCAGCGTTTATGGCGTGGTGATGAGCGGGTGGGCGTCGAACTCCAAGTACCCGTTCTTCTCCGCCATGCGTGCGGCGGCGCAGATGATCTCCTACGAGGTTTCCATCGGGTTCATCCTGGTTTGCGTGGTGCTGTGGGCAGGGACCTTTAACCTGACCGGCATCGTGCTGGCGCAGCAGGGGCACGGGCTCGGCATCGTAAACGGCTTTGCATTCAACCTGTTGCTGTTCCCGATGTGGGTGGTGTTCTTCATCTCCTCGCTCGCCGAAACGGCTCGCGCGCCTTTCGACCTGACCGAGGCGGAATCCGAGCTCGTCGCCGGGTATCAGACCGAATATTCGTCCATGAGCTTCGCGCTGTTCTGGCTCGGCGAATATGCGAACATCCTGCTGATGTGTTCGCTCAACACGCTGTTGTTCTTCGGCGGGTGGCTCCCCCCGATCGACTGGGCGCCGCTCTACGTCGTGCCGGGGATCGTGTGGTTCCTGCTCAAGACCTTCCTGTTCTTCTTCATGTTTGCATGGGTCTGGGGCACGGTGCCGCGCTATCGCTACGACCAGCTGATGCGGCTCGGGTGGAAGGTGTTCCTGCCGATGAGTCTCGTGTTCGTAGCGCTGATCAGCGGCTACCTGATGGCGACGGGGCATTTTGAACGGAGGATACCGCTGGTTCAGTCCGAAGACGTATCGTCTCCGAGTATCGTGAAATATAGTTGTACGATTAGTGGCTCCGGTCCTGCCGACTTCGCTTTATTTCGGGAGGACGTGGCTAATGACCCTGCTGGCCGCTGGATCTTCGAGGATCTGCAAAGCGGAACTCTCATCGGCCTCAGGGCAGTACGACAGAGTGACTGGTATGAGGTTCGTCTTGATGCGCCTGTATCGACTGATATCGCCCCTCTTCTTATCTACCAAAGCGACGTCTGGGACGCGCATGGCCCTTCCGCACTGATGCTGAGCCGTACCGATGGAGAGCCCCTCGGGCATTGTAGTGCAGCTGCGCGGCAGAAGACCGCCAAGAAAGTCTAGAATGACCACCGCAACCCATTTCCTAAAATCCTTCACCCTGTGGGAAATTCTCAAGGCGCACGCGCTGACCTTGAAGTATTTCTTCAAGCCCAAGGTGACGATCAACTACCCGTTCGAGAAGTCGCCGCTGTCCCCGCGCTTTCGTGGTGAGCACGTGCTGCGTCGTTATCCCAACGGCGAGGAGCGCTGCATCGCGTGCAAGCTGTGCGAGGCGGTGTGCCCGGCGCTCGCCATCACGATCGAGAGCGAGGAGCGCGAGGACGGGAGCCGTCGCACCACGCGTTTCGACATCGACATGACCAAGTGCATCTATTGCGGCTTCTGCCAGGAGGCCTGCCCGGTGGACTCGATCGTCGAGGGGCCGAACTTCGAGTATGCCACCGAAACGCGCGAGGAATTGCTCTACGACAAGGCGAAGCTGCTCGCGAATGGTGACAAATGGGAACGCGCCATCGCCGCCAATCTTGAAGCTGACGCGCCCTATCGCTAGGGCGACGCGCGAAGCACCACAGACGGGCCCGACTCACACCGCGAAAGTACGTTGCGGGTAACGGGTTCGAGACAAGCAGGGATACTCATCGCCGCGCCTCGAGCGCCCGCTTTGCCGGGGCGACAGGACGGTGAAACCAGCCATGATACAGGCCATTGCCTTCTACCTGTTCGCGAGCATCGTCATCGCCAGCGCCGTCATGGTGATCATGAGCCGCAACCCGGTGCACAGCGTCCTGTGGCTTATCCTTGCGTTCTTCAATGCGGCCGGGCTGATGGTGCTTGTGGGTGCCGAGTTCATCGCGATGCTGCTGGTGATCGTCTATGTCGGTGCAGTCGCGGTGCTCTTCCTGTTCGTCGTGATGATGCTCGACATCGATTTCGCCGCGATGCGCGCCGGGTTCATACGCAATTTCCCCTTGGGTATCGCGGTTGCGGTAGTCCTGCTCGCCGAACTGGTCCTGGGGCTGGGCGCGTGGCAGGCCGGGGGGCTGGAACTGGGCGCACCGCCGCCGGACGTTGCCGAGCAAGCCAATGTGGGCGTTACGGCGACCAACAGGTTGGGCGTCAGCAATATCGAGGCGATCGGTGCGCTGCTTTACGGACGCTACATCGTCCTGTTCGAAATCGCCGGCATTATCCTGCTGGTGGCCATGATCGGTGCGATCGTTCTGACCCATCGCGCGCCCAAGCCGGGTGCGCGTGGACGCCAGGATATCGGCAAGCAGGTCAGCCGGCGGCCGGAGGAAGCGACCGTGATGAAGAGCCCGGAATACGGCAAGGGGGTCGAGCTGTGATCGGTATCGAGCACTACCTCGTCGTCGGCGCGATCCTGTTCGTGCTGGGCGTCCTCGGCATCTTCCTCAACCGGAAGAACGTGATCGTCATCCTGATGGCGGTCGAGCTGATCCTGCTCGCAGTAAATATCAACCTCGTCGCCTTCAGCGCCTTCATGGAGAACCTGGTGGGTCAGGTCTTCGCGATGATGGTGCTGACCGTCGCTGCGGCCGAGGCGGCAATCGGCCTCGCCATTCTCGTCATCTACTATCGCGGACGCGGCACCATCGCGGTCGACGATGTCAATCGGATGAAGGGATAACGCGCGGTGGCGACGCAGATCCTCCTTATCGTGTTCCTGCCGCTACTCGCCGCAATCGTGGCGGGCCTGGGCAATCGCGCACTCGGGAACACGGTGGCAAAGTCGATCACGACCGGTGCGCTGTTCGTCTCCGCGATCCTGAGCTGGCCGATTTTTCTCGGTTTTCTGAACGGAACAGCGAGCGCCGAGGTGGTTCCGGTGCTCCAGTGGGTGCGATCGGGAGATATGACGTTCGACTGGGCCCTGCGCGTCGATGCGCTGACAGCAGTCATGCTGGTGGTCATCAACACGGTTTCCGCGCTCGTCCACCTCTACAGCTGGGGCTACATGGAGGAGGACCCGGACCAGCCGCGCTTCTTCGCCTACCTCTCGCTGTTCACCTTCGCGATGCTGATGCTGGTCACCGCCGACAACCTCGTGCAGATGTTTTTCGGATGGGAAGGCGTGGGTCTGGCAAGCTACCTGCTGATCGGGTTCTGGTTCCGCAAGCCGAGCGCCAATGCCGCCGCGATCAAGGCGTTCGTCGTCAACCGGGTTGGCGATCTCGGTTTCATGCTCGGTATCTTCGGCACGTTTCTCGTGTTCGGGACGACCTCAATTCCCGAAATCCTCGCTGCCGCCCCGGCCCTCAGCGGATCGACCATCATGTTCCTGGGTATGCGGCTGTTCACGATGGATATCCTGTGCATCCTTCTGTTCATCGGAGCGATGGGCAAATCGGCACAGCTGGGCCTTCACACGTGGCTGCCCGACGCGATGGAAGGGCCGACGCCTGTTTCCGCGCTGATCCACGCCGCGACCATGGTGACGGCGGGCGTGTTCATGCTGTGCCGCCTTTCGCCGATGTTCGAAACCGCGCCGACTGCACTCGCCATCGTGACGGTGGTCGGGGCCGCGACGTGCTTCTTCGCCGCGACGATCGGGACCACGCAGTGGGACATCAAGCGGGTCATCGCCTATTCGACCTGCTCGCAGCTCGGCTACATGTTCTTCGCGGCGGGAGTGGGTGCGTACGGCGTCGCCATGTTCCACCTCTTCACGCACGCCTTTTTCAAAGCGCTGCTGTTCCTTGGCGCGGGGAGCGTGATCCATGCCATGCATCACGAGCAGGACATGCGGTATTACGGTGCCCTGCGTAAGGAAATTCCGTTCACGTTCTGGGCAATGTTGGCGGGCACTCTTGCGATCACGGGCGTCGGCATTCTCTACGTCTTCGGCTTCGCGGGCTTCTATTCTAAGGATGCAATCCTCGAAGCGGCTTGGGCGCGCGGGACTGGTCTTTCCCAGTTTGCCTTCTGGGCCGGCGCAATTGCCGCGCTGCTGACCAGTTTTTATTCCTGGCGGCTGATGTTCCTGACCTTCTGGGGCAAGCCACGCTGGATCGAAAGCGAGCATATCCAGCACGCTGTCCATCACGGTCATGACGAACCGGACGAAGCCAACCCGGCCCGGCAGGAAGATGCGAGCCAGAAAGGGCCGCATGCTGTTCCCGCGCCGGACCATGGCGACGGCACGGGTGGATATCACCCGCATGAAAGCCCCGTTTCCATGCTGGTCCCGCTCGGTATTCTAACGCTCGGTGCAGTTTTTGCGGGCTTCATATTCAACTACCCGTTCGTCGACAGTGTGCTGATCGGTACGGACGCGCAGGGCTTCTGGGGCGGATCGGTGTACTTCAACGAGAACCTCATCCACGCGCTTCACGAAGTGCCGCTATGGGTGAAGTTGACCGCCACGGTCGCGATGCTCGTGGGTTTTGCGGGAGCGTTCTACGCCTACGTCGCGAAGCCCGAAGTTCCGGGCAAGTTCGTCGCCAGCTTCGGATCGCTTCACAGGTTCGTGTACAACAAGTGGTATTTCGACGAGCTCTATCACGCGATCTTCGTGAAGCCCGCTTTCTGGATCGGGCGCCAGTTCTGGAAGCTCGGAGATATCGGCACGATCGATCGGTTTGGCCCGAACGGCATCGCCGCTGTCGTGCAACGTGGCTCGACGGCCGCGCGTTCGATCCAGTCGGGTTATCTCTATACTTATGCCCTGATCATGCTGCTCGGCCTGATCGCTGCCATCACTTACGTGCTGCTTTGAGGATCGATCGCTAGCAATGGACGGCTTTCCTATCCTCACCACAATGATGCTCGTGCCGCTCGCCGGTGCGATCCTTTGCCTGTTCGTCGGCAACAATGGCGGCGGCGGAGCGGCACGAGGCATTGCGCTTGGCGCGACGCTCGCGACATTCGCGCTTGGCATCTTACTGTGGGTGAACTTCGAGATCGGTGGTCCGCAATGGCAGTTCACCGAGCGGGCAGACCTGTTTGCGGGCTTCTCCTATGCTCTCGGGATTGACGGGATCGCCCTGCTGCTGATCCTGCTCAGCGTGTTCCTTATGCCGATCTGCATCCTCGCCAGCTGGGAGGCGATCCAGAAGCGCGTGGGCGAATACATGGCGGCATTCCTGTTCATGGAAGTGCTGATGATAGGCACGTTTGCCGCGCAGGACCTGTTCCTGTTCTACGTGTTCTTCGAGGCAGGCCTTATCCCGATGTACCTGATCATCGGTGTGTGGGGCGGGGACAACCGGATTTACGCCAGTTACAAGTTCTTCCTGTACACGCTGCTCGGCTCGGTCCTGATGCTGATCGCGATGTTCTGGATGGCCGCCGAAGCAGGCACGTCCGACATCCCGACCTTGATGCAGTACGATTTTCCCTCAGGGCCGCAGAACTGGCTCTGGCTGGCTTTCTTCGCGAGCTTTGCGGTGAAGATTCCCATGTGGCCGCTCCACACCTGGCTGCCCGATGCCCACGTCCAGGCGCCCACCGCCGGTTCGGTCATCCTTGCGGGCGTGCTGTTAAAGCTCGGCGGCTACGGATTCCTGCGGTTCAGCCTGCCCATGTTTCCTGAAGCGAGCGCCGATTTCGCCTGGCTCGTTCTCGCGCTCTCCATGATCGCGGTGGTCTACACCTCGCTCGTCGCGCTGGTGCAGCAGGACATGAAGAAACTGATCGCCTACTCCTCGGTCGCGCACATGGCGATCGTGATGGTCGGGCTCTTCGCGTTCAACGTGCAGGGGCTCGAGGGCGCGATGGTCCTGATGCTCAGCCACGGGCTTGTGTCGGGAGCGTTGTTCCTGTGCGTCGGCGTGATCTACGATCGGCTGCATACACGCGAAATCACCCGCTATGGCGGCCTCAGCATCAACATGCCCTACTACGCGATCTTCTTCCTGCTGTTCACCATGGCATCGATCGGATTGCCGGGGACCAGCGGGTTCGTCGGTGAATTCCTCGCGCTGGCCGGCATATACCAGCTTTCGACATTCGCGGCGCTGATCTGCACCACCGGGATCATCCTGGGGGCAGGATACATGCTCTACCTGTACCGCCGCGTGGCGTTCGGCGCGCAAACGAATGAAGACGCCGCTGCGATGCCCGATATCACCACGCGCGAATGGGCGATGATGGCGCCCGTGGCTGCGGCGGTCCTTTGGATGGGGGTGTATCCGGAAAGCTTCATAGCGCCCATGCGTGACGACATTGCCGCCCTCGACGCTCAGCTTGCGCAGGCGCGCCCTGACGGTGACGCGGATCTCGTCGCGGGGTCGCCGCGCGCCGAGATCGCCAATGCTGTCCCCTACGAAGGCGAGGGAGACCACTGATGGATTTCTCCTCCTCCTTTGTGCTTATCGCTCCCGAACTGCTGCTGATTGCAGCGGGCCTGATCCTGCTACTCGTGGCCGCGTGGGGCGGCGACAAACTGGCGCGACCGATTGCGATCATCGCAGCGGCGGCGCTGTTCGGGGCCGGGTTCCTGCTGGTCCCCGGTCTGCATGACGGTGCCGAAGGCCCCGGGACCTATGCTTTCGGCACCTTGATGGTCTTCGATAGCTTCGCGCTGTTCGCCAAGGCACTGATCTACCTCGCCGCAATCGGCGCGCTCGTAGTCGCGCCGGCGTTTTTCGATAGCGAAGCCGCCGGATCCGAACGCGGGATGCGCGCCGAATATCCCGTTCTGATGCTGTTCGCCGTCGTGGGCATGAGCATCATGGTGTCGGCGTCCGACCTCATCACGCTTTATCTCGGACTCGAATTGAACAGTCTGGCTGCCTACGTCCTCGCTTCGATCCTGCGGAACGACACGCGGTCGGCGGAAGCGGGGCTCAAGTACTTCGTCCTCGGCGCGCTCGCTTCGGGCATTCTGCTTTACGGCATGAGCCTGCTCTACGGGTTTACGGGAACGACCGATTTTGCCGGTCTTCGCCTGGCCTTGAGCGGCGAACTGTCCACCGGGCAGCTGTTCGGCTTGATCTTCGTTCTGGCAGGGCTCGCGTTCAAGATTTCGGCTGTTCCCTTCCACATGTGGACGCCCGACGTTTACGAAGGCGCTCCGACACCTGTTTCGACCTTCTTCTCGACCGCGCCGAAAGTCGCAGCGGTTGCGCTGACGGCGCGGGTCGTGTTCGAGGTCTTCGGCGCGCAGGCCGCGGCTTGGCAGCAAATCGTGATGTTCACCGCGCTTGCCTCGATCGTTTTCGGGGCGCTCGGGGCCATCGGTCAGGAAAACCTGAAGCGACTGCTGGCCTATTCCTCGATCAACAACATCGGCTTCATCCTGCTAGGACTTGCGGTCGCGAACGCGGCGGGCGCGAGCGCCATGCTGGTCTACCTGTTCATCTACGTTGCCATGAGCCTCGGCAGCTTCGTGGCGCTATTGATGTTGCGCGGGGAGAACGGCAATCTGTTCGAGACGTTCGCCGACATCCGCGGCCTTGCCGTCACGCGTCCGGGCATTGCGTGGAGCCTGCTGTTCCTGATGTTCAGCCTGGCCGGTATCCCGCCTCTACTCGGATTCTACAGCAAGTTCGTCGTGTTTCAGGCGACGGTCGAAGCGGGCCTCGTTGCCTTTGCGGCGATCGCGATAGCGGCGAGTGTGATCGGTGCGTTCTACTACATCAAGTTCGTGAAGGTAATGTTCTTCGACGAACCCGTCGGCGTGGTGGTTGGGCGTAGTGGCATGGCACACTGGGTCGTACTGATCGCGACGGTCGTCATCGTCTCTCCGCTCGGCTACCTCCTCACGCCTTCGCTGACCGATCTGGCCGACAAGGCGGCCCTCTCGCTGTTCCTCCCGGTTTGACGGCCGACGGATCGATCACGTTCGTCGACCAGACCGGTTCGACGAACGCGGACCTGGTGGCCGCGCTAAAGTCCGCGAAATCACCGCGCGAGGGCGATTGGCTCATTGCTCGGCGGCAAGTGGCGGGGCGGGGGCGACAGGGCCGCGAATGGTTTGATGGTTCGGGCAATTTCATGGGTTCGACCGTCGTCGCTATCCATCGGTCCGATCCGCCACCGTCCTCTCTCGGCTTCGTCGCAGCGCTCGCAGTCGCTCGAACGCTCGACGAAGAACTCGAAGGCGCGGCGGCGGTGCAACTCAAATGGCCGAACGACGTTCTGATCGAAGGAGGGAAGGCGGCCGGCCTTTTGCTCGAAATGGTCGATCGCACCGTGGTGATCGGCATGGGTGTCAATCTGGCGCGCGCGCCCAAAATACCGGGGCGGCAGACAGCTTGTGTGGCCGAGCATATTCGTAAGGCGCCCGAGGCCGAAGAGTTCGCGAGCCATATCGCTTCGCACTTCGCGAAGATGCTTGCGTGGTGGCGAAGTGGCGGGCTCGGTCCCGTCTTAGAAGCGTTTCTTGCCCGATCGATCCACGCTGTCGGATCGGCGGTCAGCGTTCACGATACGGACGGCTCGCGCGTTTCCGGCACGTTTGCAGGGCTCGAACCGCTCGATGGAGCGTTGCGGCTACGCTTGGCGGATGGCTCCTGCCGTGTCATTCGCGCTGGCGATCTGGACTAAGGGGAGTTCGAGCGATGTTGTTGGCGGCGGATGTCGGAAATACCAATGTTGTCTTCGCCCTGTTCGAAGCGGACGAAAACGGCGACTACACCGCGCGCGCGCGCTGGCGCATTG
>JBARZK010000044.1:0-8828 GCA_049649965.1 Erythrobacter sp. | reverse complement strand
CCATCCTTCAGGGTGAAGCGCGTGCGAGCGACGATCCCGCGGTCGAGTTCAGCACCATTCTTGGCAGTTGCGTTGCGACCTGCCTCTTTGATCCGGTCGCAAAGATCGGCGGCATGAACCATTTCCTCCTCGCCGAACCCCCCTCCGGCCGCGACCGCGAGGCATTCGATGAACATTACGGGCTGTTCCTGATGGAATTGCTGGTCAACGAGATGCTGGGCCTGGGCGCGCGAAAATCGCGCATGAAGGCACGTCTCTATGGCGGCGCGAACATGCGAGACACGCTGGCGCCTATCGGAACGGCCAACGCCGCCTTCGCTCGTCGTTTCCTGGCCCTCGAAGGATTGTCGTTGGCTCACGAGGAACTCGAGGGCCGGTCGGCACGACGCGTGAACTTCCAGCCCGTCACCGGACGCGTGCGCTGCCGCAGTTCCGGGACCGCCGAACCGATTAAGCAGAAACCACTAGCCCGCCCGCAATCCGCCAGTGGTGATGTCGAACTATTCTGAATCGCGAGAGGACGCACCCAGCATGACACAGCCGACCCGAATTCTGACCGTCGACGACAGCGCCAGCATGCGCGCCCTGCTGCTTCATGCCCTGACGACGCAGGGCTTTGCGGTCGAACAAGCGGAGGATGGCGTCGCCGCTCTCGAATGGCTCGCCGCGCACGAGGTGGACGTGGTCATAACCGATATCAACATGCCCCGGCTCGACGGGTTCGGCCTGATCGAGAAGCTTCGCGACACCGCGCGCCATGCGGACCGACCGATCCTGGTCCTCACAACCGAAAGTTCCGACGAGAAAAAGCGCCGGGCCCGCGAAGCCGGGGCGACAGGATGGATCGTCAAACCTTTCGATGCCGAAAAACTGGCGACCGCCGTTCGCCGGGTTGCCCATTGACCGAGGGATGCCCGTCGAACCGCCGCTCACGGGCCAGCAGCCTATTTCATCAAACGATCGAGGGAAAAACCAAACCATGCGCCGCGAGCTGATCACGTTCAAAATCTCCGGACAATTGTTCGGCATCGACATCATGGCTATCCGCGAAATCCGTGCCTGGTCGCCGGTCACGTTGCTTCCCAGGGTGCCGGATTATGTTGCCGGTGTCGTGAACCTGCGCGGAGCCGTGCTCCCGGTTCTCGACCTTTCGGTCAGGCTGGGATGGGAAGCGACCGAGGCCACTCCGCGCAATCCCATCATCGTCGTGGAGCATCGAGGGCAGTCGCGCGGCCTCATCGTTCACGGCGTGAACGACATCGTCTCGATTGAATCCGAGGCCTTGCAACAGCCCAGCAGCGCCGCGGACGACGTGGTTGCCGGCTTTCTCGAAGGACTGGTTCCGATCGGTGACGACATGGTCATGGTCCTCGATCTCGAAACGCTTCTGCTCGACGAAGCGCTGATGGAGGCGGCATGAGCCAGCCTGCGCATTCGCGACAATTGCTTGATCGTATCGCGGGAGTGCTTGGCGATCTGGCGCTGGAGATCGAAGGTCTGGGCGGCGAATTGTGCGGCGACCCCGACATTGCGATCCGGCATTGCGAACAATTGCAAAGCATCGATGTGGTGGCGCAGACGGCGCGGCATCTTGCCGGGATTCTCGCTTCGAGCGACCCTGCGGAAACGGTCAGCGAGATAAATCTGGAGACTTTGCGGCGCGCCCTGCTTGCCAATGGTCGCAGCCTGGAAATCGCGACCTAGCGGCATCGAACCTTACCTGCGCTGGGCGAGCGTCCGCGGTCAGTCTTCGTTGGCGAGCAGGTAGATTTGGCGAGCCGCATCCACCGGTTTTACCTCTCCGCCGTTCTCGTAATGCCAGAAGGTCCAGCCGTTGCAGCTGGGGGCGCCCTGCAGGTTCTTGCCGACCCCGTGGATGGAGCCGGTCGTGCCTTCGCATTCTAGAGAACCATCTGCCCGGACGATCGCGACCCAGCGGCGTTTCTTGTCGAACACCTTTGTGCCGGGCGCGATCAGTCCGGTTTCCACCAACGTCCCGAAGGCGACCCGGGGCGCGGATTTGCGTGACTGCATTGTCTTAAGAGCACTCTCGTCGAGAGAAAGTTCCTGATCTACGCGTTTTTGCGCAATATTACGGTAGCTTTCCTCGCGTTCGCAGCCGATCCATTGCCTGCCTAGGCGCTTGGCGACCGCTCCCGTCGTGCCCGTGCCAAAGAACGGATCGAGCACGACGTCGCCCTTTTCGGTCGTCGCGAGCAGTACGCGATAGAGCAGCGCTTCGGGTTTCTGTGTGGGATGGGCCTTGCGACCGTCTTCCTTCAGTCGTTCGCCGCCGGAACAGATCGGTAGAACCCAGTCGCTGCGCATCTGCAATTCGTCGTTCAGCGTTTTCATCGCGCGATAGTTGAAGTGGTAGCGCGCCTTTTCACCCATGCTCGCCCAGATCAGGGTCTCGTGCGCATTGGTGAAGCGCGTGCCCTTGAAATTCGGCATCGGATTGGTCTTGCGCCAGACGATATCGTTGAGAATCCAGAAGCCCAGATCCTGCAGGCTCGCCCCGACGCGAAAGATGTTGTGATAGCTGCCGATGACCCACAGCGATCCGTCGGGCTTCAGCACGCGCCGCGCCTCGGTCAGCCATCCGCGGGTGAATTCGTCGTATGTGCGGAAGGAATCGAACCGGTCCCAGTCGTCGTCCACCGCATCGACCCGGCTGCCATCAGGTCGATCGAGATCGCCACCCAGCTGGAGGTTGTAGGGCGGATCGGCAAACACGCAGTCGATCGAATTGTCGGGAAGCCGAAGCATCGCCTCGACGCAGTCCCCGGGCAGGATGCGACCGAGCGGCAGTTCGGGTTCAGCCGAGGCTGCGCGCTTCGGCGCCGTCCTGACTGGCGCATTTGCAGCCTTTCCGACTGTTTCGATCACGCTCACCCGATGTCCCCGCTGCTTCGTTTGCCTCTGACTTATCCACAGGCATGAGTCCTCGCGGACCCCACGTCAAGCACGGTTTTCCTCGCAGGGTGCGACACATGATGGGCATGAAGTCCGGAACGAAAGGAGGACGGCACAAGATATGGAGTCCCGCCTTCGGACCGGGACTCGATATGCTGCGGTGTTGCCGCGAAGACTCAGCGCTAGAAGGAGAATACCAGGACGACGTTCGCCGCGAAGGCCGCAAACAGGATCGCCCCCAGCACGCGGCCGATCCGCTTGGCGAACCATAGCAACAGCAGCAGGACCAGTGCGCTCAAGGTCAGGAACGCCATCTGCACGCCTGCGACGTCGATCGGCACGGCGAAGGGTGCGATGGTCATCGTCGCGCCGCCGATCAGAAGGATGTTGTAGATGTTGGAGCCCACAACGTTACCCAGCGCGAGGCCCGATTTGCCGCGCAACGCCGCGGCAACCGATGCCGCGAGTTCCGGCAGCGACGTGCCAACCGCGACCACGGTGAGCCCGATTACCGTCTCGGGCACGCGGAAGATTGTTGCGAGGTCGATGGCGCCGCGCACTAGCGCATCCCCGCCCAGCACGAGCGCGGCGAGCCCGGCGGCGAACAACCCGCCAGCGACGAGAGTTCTTTGCGGCGGGTCGCCCACCTCGTCCTCCGGCACGCCGCGGCCGGGATGGCGATAGCGCCACACGATATAGGCGACGATGGCGACGAGTAGGGCGATCCCGATCCACCGCGCCCCCGCTTGCGAAAGCGCGATACCCCACAACAACAACGTCGCGCCGAGGGCCACGACCGCGTCCCGGCGCCCTGTCCCGGTCAGCACTATAGGTGCGATAAGCGCCGAGATACCCAAGATTAACAACGTGTTAGCTAGGTTTGAGCCGACGATATTGCCCCACGCGATCTCGGGCGAACCGGCGAGGCTGGCCTGAACGCTTGCCACCATTTCGGGCATCGAGGTAGCAAAGCCGACAATGACCAGGCCGGTGAACAGCGTCGAAACGCCGAGTTTCTGCGCGATGCCCACCGCCCCGCGCACCAGCAATTCCCCGCCGATCGCGAGACCGACGAGACCGGCAAGGCATGACAGGACGGCTTCGATCATCGAATGGGGGTCGTGGCGGGGGTCTGAAAGGGACTTAGAGGCACAAGGACCTTACAGAAGGGTCGCCTGCGCGACAGGTGCGAAGGACTGACGATGCATCTTGGTTGGGCCATGCGTGCGCAACGCGGCGACGTGTTCGCGCGTTCCATAGCCCTTGTTGCGTTCCCACCCGTAATGAGGGTGTTCGCGCGCCGCTTCGACCATGAGCCGGTCGCGCCATTCCTTTGCGACGATCGAGGCGGCCCCGATCGCCGGTTCGATCCCGTCGCCGCCGACGACTGCGCGGGCACGCCAGCGCCAGCCCTCGCAGCGCCGCTCCGGCGTGAGGTTGCCGTCCACCAGGACCTCGCAAGGCGGGCCGCCCAGTTCTTCGCAAAGTTGCGTGACGCAGCGCGTCATCGCTTCCATCGTGGCCATGAAGATGTTGAGCCGGTCGATCTCGCCCGGATCGACAACCGCCACCGCCCAATGGCACGTCGCGCGGATCTGCAAGTCGAGCGCGGCGCGGCGCGGCGCCGTAATCGCCTTGGAATCCCCGATCCCCTCGGGCGCGGCCTGCCCCAGCACAACGGCGGCAGCGACCACCGGCCCTGCAAGCGGACCGCGTCCCGCTTCATCGACGCCGATCACGACGGGCGCGCTGTCACGGGCGGGGGAAACGATTGGCTGGCGATGCGTTATCGCTGGCATGATGACCCTTATCACGAAATCGCTCGCACATTCCCTCTCGTTGATCGCCCTCGCAAGTTGCACGAGCGCGAATTCCGGGGATAGCACCGTAGACAGCGCAACGACAGGAGCGCTCCAGACCGAGGCCCCCGACTGGACGATGACCGAGGTCGGCACGTTCGACGAACCCTGGGCGATCGAGTTCGCACCGGGCACGCAGATGCTGTTCGTCACCGAAAAGTCCGGCACGCTGAAGGTTCACGACGCCGCCAGCGGTCGCACCGCAACGGTCGGCGGCACGCCGCAGGTCGATTACGGTGGCCAGGGCGGGCTCGGCGATATCGCCTTCCTTCCGTCCGAAGCGGGCGAAGACCTTTCCGGCCGCACCATCTACCTCAGTTGGGCCGAAGCGGGCGAAGGCGATACGCGCGGCGCTGCGGTCGGTCGCGGAACGCTGACGTGCGAAGCGCTGGATTGCAGCATCGAAGGCCTCGACGTCATCTGGCGCCAGATGCCCAAGGTCACGGGTCGCGGACACTATTCGCACCGCATGCAGATTTCGCCCGACGGCCAGTACCTCTTCGTCGCCAGCGGCGACCGGCAGAAGCAGGATCCCGCGCAGGATCTTTCGAACACGCTCGGCACGATCGTGCGCCTCAACCTCGACGGGACGCCAGCCGCCGGTAACCCCTTCGCGGACCGCGCAAACGTCCCGGACGAAATTTGGTCCTACGGCCACCGCAACATCCTCGGCATGGATTTCGGCCCCGATGGGCGGTTGTGGGAAATCGAGCACGGTCCTGCAGGCGGGGACGAACTCAACCTCGTCGAACGGGGCGAGAATTACGGTTGGCCGGAGCGTTCGTACGGCGACAATTACAACGGCACACCCATCCCCGAACACACCGCCGACGATGGCTTCAACAAGCCCGAAACCTACTGGACGCCGGTCATCGCGCCTGGCGACATGATCATCTATTCCGGTGACATGTTCGATGCGTGGGCGGGCGATGCGCTGATTGCGAACCTCAAGGTCAAGAACATCGTGCGCGTCGATATCGACGGCGACAGGGCGCAGGAGGTCGCGCGCTACGAATTCAGGAACCGGCTGCGCTCCATCGAAGAGGGGCCGGACGGCGCGATCTGGGTGGCGGAAGACGGGGACAATGGGCGGCTGCTGAAACTGAGCCGCTGACCCTTTCGGCAAGCAATCCGGTCCGCATGGTCGTTTTCGCGATCTTGGCAGGACCGTGCGCCATGCCTAGGTGCGCATCGTCATGAGCGCCGAAACCGCCACGCTGATCCCGCTTTCCGCGGTCCAACCCGCAATGGTCGAGGAACTGCTCGACCGTGCGTTCGGCGAGGACCGGCACGCGCGCACCGCCTATCGCATCCGCGCAGGGATGGAGCCGCTGGAAGCGCTGAGCTTCGCCGCACTCGACCCGGACGAATTGCTGGTCGGCACGATCCAGTGCTGGCCGGTGGCGCTGGTCGATCCGCAGGGCCGCCCGGTGCCGCTGGTCATGGTGGGGCCGGTGGCCGTGCTTCCGGAACGACAGGGCGAAGGGTTCGGACAGGGCCTGATGGCGGCCATGCTCGATGCGGGTAGCCGGATGGAGGAACAGGGCGCCGCGATCGCGCAAGTCCTCATCGGCGATGCCGATTACTACGGACGCTGGGGCTTTTCCGCGACATACACGCGCGGCTGGCGCTGCCCCGGCCCTTACGAGCAGGAGCGCCTGCTGGCCCGGGGCCGCGCGCTTCCCGCCATGCCGGTCGAAGGGATGCTCGCTCCCTGGCCCGGCGACTGACGCGCGGGAACGAGGCACACGAACATCGCGTTTCCCCTCCCATGCCATACGATCCCCCTCCCGAACTCGCTTCCCTGACGCTCGCTGAAATCGCCGAGCAGGTCGAAAAGCGCAAATTGCCTCCGGTCGAAGGGTGGTCGCCGCAGAAATCGGGCGACAGCGACATGCGCATCGCAGCCGATGGCACCTGGTATCACGAGGGGAGCCCCATTCGCCGCCCCGCCATGGTCCGCGCCTTTTCCGGGCTGTTGACCCACGATGACGAGGGCGGGCATTGGCTCGTCACCCCGTTCGAAAAGCTCACCATCGAAGTCGAGGACGCGGCCTTCGTCGCGGTGGATTGCATCCAGCGCGACGGCGATCTCGCCTTCCGCCTCAACACGGACGAGCTGGTGATCGCGGGGCCGGACAATGCCTTGCGGGTCGCGGGCGATCCCGATACGCCCGCAATCTATCTCCACGTCCGGCGCGGCTGCGAGGCGCGGCTGAACCGGTCAACCTATGCCCAGCTTGCCGAAATCGCGCTGGAAACGGGCGGCGACGACTGGATCGTCGGGAGCCAGGGCACGATGTTCCACCTTCATTCGTGAGACTCAATCGATGATGCGGCAGGAAGAGGCGAACGATACCGGCCTCTTCGAGCGGCTGACGGCCCTGTTCGAGGAAGGACATGCGCGCCCGGTCGAAGGACTGCTTTCCGACCAGCGTTTCTCCTTGCAGGACCGCCAGACCGCGGCGGCGGTGCTGATCGCGGTGACCGACCGGGACGAGGAGCCCGGCGTCATCCTGACCCAGCGACCCAATTCGATGCGCGATCATCCCGGCCAGGTCGCGTTTCCGGGTGGAAAGCTCGAACCCGGCGAGGACGCCGTCGCCGCCGCGCTTCGCGAAGCGGACGAGGAACTGGCAATGTCCCCACACGATGTGCGCGTAATCGGGACGAGCGACCTCTACACCACCGGAACCGGTTTCGAGGTAACGCCGGTGCTGGGCATGATCCCGCCCGACCTGGAACTCGAGCCCCACCCCGCCGAGGTCGAAGCATGGTTCGAGGCGCCGATGTCGCTCCTTTTCGATGCGTCGAACTGGACCGAGAACGAAGTCCTCTGGCGCGGTGCGACGCGGCGCTATCTCGAAATGGACTATGCGGGGTTTCGTATCTGGGGCGTCACCGCGGCGATCATCGCCAATCTTTCGCGCCGGATCGACTGGAAGTGACTTGCCCTTCCCGCCCGGTTCGTGCTGCTAGCGAGGCGCTATGGCTACCCTCCCCGACACCGACTGGCTTCGCCGAGAAGGTCTTGCCGACCTGACCGCCGCGCTTGGTCCTGCAAATATGCGCTGGGTCGGCGGGGCGATCCGCGACACGCTGCTGGGATTGGCCGTCGCGGACGTCGATTGCGCGACGATGCACGAGCCTGCGCGGGTGATGAAACTGTGCGAGGAAGCCGGCATTCGCACTGTGCCGACCGGGATCGATCATGGCACCGTCACCGCGATCCTGCCCGGCGGGCCGGTCGAGGTTACCACCTTGCGACGCGACGTCGCGACCGACGGGCGGCGCGCGACCGTGCGCTTCGCCACCGACTGGCGCGACGATGCCGCGCGCCGGGATTTCACCATCAACGCGCTGTATGCCAATCCCGAAACGCTGGAGATCGCGGACTATTTTGGCGGGCTCGCCGACCTTGCGGACAGGCGGGTCCGCTTCATCGGCGAGGCGCGTGAGCGGATCGCGGAGGACCACCTTCGCATCCTGCGCTATTACCGCTTCCAGGCCCGCTTCGGCGCTGAACTGGACGAAGAGGCCGAGGCCGCCTGCGCCGACATGGCCGGCACGCTGCGGGGGTTGAGCCGGGAGCGGATCGCCGCCGAACTGCTGGCGCTGCTGAAACACCCCGATCCGCACGCCACCATCGCCCGGATGCACGATCGCGGCGTGCTCGGCGTCATACTCCCGGAGGCCGGGACCGAGACGATCGCGGCGCTCGAGCGTTTGATCGCCCATGAGCAGGAGCGGGGGGTCGCGCCCCATCCGCTGCGACGTTTGGCTGCCCTGCTCCCCCCAGATCCCGAAACTGCCGAGAGCGTGGCGGCGCGACTGCGCCTTTCCAAGGCGCAGCGCGCAAGGCTGGTCGCAGCAGCGCAGCGCACGTCAGCCGATGGCGCAGACATCCGCGCGCTCGCCTACCGCATCGGACCCGAAGCCGCGCTCGACCGCATAGTGCTGCTGGGCGGCGACCCCGCGCCGCTCGATGGATGGGAACCGCCGGCCTTCCCGCTCAAGGGCGGCACCATCGTTGCGCGCGGAATAGCGGCCGGG
>JBARZK010000043.1:0-14828 GCA_049649965.1 Erythrobacter sp. | reverse complement strand
GCGCGGTCAGCCGTCCGACCCTATCCCGGTCACCCACAGCACGACCTGTCCGATCACGGTCAGCGTGCAGAACACCACGCCCAGTATGGGCACGACCTTCCACATGTTCGGAATGTCCTCCGGCTGGCTTTCGCGCTTCAGCTTCCACAGCGAGGCGTTGACCGCGATGAAGACGATCAGGATCGCCAGGCTCGTACCGCTAGCCAGCGTGCCGAGCGGCACGAACAAGGCGAGGACGAGCACCGCCGCGACCGTTATCAGCGTTGCAAGGATCGGCGTGTTGGTGGTTTCGTTGGTGCGGCCGAGCCATTCCGGCATGGCCGAGCGACCATCGCGGCCCATGTCGAGCAAGAGGCGGCTGGCCGCGATCACCTGCGTCAGCGCTCCGTTTACGATCACGAACAGGCTCGCAATCGCGAGCGGCAACGCGGGAAAGCCGGTGTCCTGCGTGGCGGCATAGACCAACGGCGCATCCGCCCCGGCGATGTCTTCGATGTCGCTGCGCCCGCCGAGCGC
Source organism: Erythrobacter sp. (assembly GCA_049649965.1). Classification (GTDB taxonomy): domain Bacteria; phylum Pseudomonadota; class Alphaproteobacteria; order Sphingomonadales; family Sphingomonadaceae; genus Erythrobacter. Next base: position 14,312 of record JBARZK010000043.1, on the reverse strand, counting down.
CGCCGAGACGGCGATGTAGAACACGAACACGATGATGAGCACCAGCCACATGGCGCGGGGCAAGGTCGTCTTCACGTCCTTCACCTCCTCGGCTGTCTGGGCAACGTCTCCGAATCCTATGAAGGAATAGATCGCCAGGAACGCACCTGCCAAGATCGCCGTCGCGGCAGAGGCGCTGCCTACGCCCTCCCCTTCAGCAAAAGCGGTCGGCCAGCCGATCAAGCTGTCGCGCATCAACCATAGCATGATGAGCAGCGTGCCCAGACCCACGACTGTGGTGATGGTCATGAACCAAGCACTCTGCTTCATCCCGATGATCGAAATGAAGGCGAGCGCCGCCACCAGGCCTGTGGTCGCGGCCCAGTGCGGCACGTCGACGAAACTGTTGAGATAGGAGACGAAACCGGTCGTGATCGTGGCGCCCGATACGATGTTGGCGATGATGAGTAGCCAGCCGACCGTCGCGGCAAGCGCCGGGGAACCGAACGCCTGCTCCGTGTAGTCGATAGCGCCCCCGGCGGTGGGAACGCGGGCCGCGATCTCGGCAAAAGATAGCGCGGTAAAAACGGCCACCAGCCCTGCTGCGGCGTAGGCAATCGGCGCGAGCGCTCCGGCCGTGCCCATGACCTCGCCGATCACGACGAAGATCCCGGCACCAAGGATGGTCCCCGTGCCATAGAAAGTAAGGGTCCCAAGACCCATCGAGCGTTCGAGTGCGATTGGCGCCTCCCCTTCGTTCCCTGCCCCTCAAAGCCGGTCGAAGCTGCGAAGGTTCCGGAAAAAACCTTGGTTGCAAGCAGCACGGCGCTGGCAAAGTCGCGGTGAAGGTGCTTTGTTCCATTACATGGCGCGGCCTGCAATCCTGGTGACCGGAGGGGCGACGCGGATCGGCGCGCGGATCGTGCGTCGCTTCGCGCGTGAAGGATGGCATGTGGTCATTCACTATCGCAGTTCGCACGATGCTGCGCACGACCTCGCCGGCGAATTGCCGAGCGCCGAAACCATACGATGCGATCTTGCCGAGGACGACGCGCGCAAAGAAATGGTTCTCGAACTGGCCGGAAAGCTGAGCGATTGGCGCTGCCTCGTCAATTCGGCCTCGATCTTTCGTTATGACGATATGACCGCGCTCGATCCCGAAACGAACCAGAAAGCGATGAACGTCAACGCGTTTGCCGCGGCCCACCTTGCCCAACTGTTCTTTGCCCATGCGCACAGCGAGGACCTGCGCTGCGTGATCGACGTGACCGACATGAAGGTGGAGAACCCCAATCCCGACTTCGCCAGCTATACCATGTCCAAAAACGCGCTCGCTTCGACGATCGTACCAATGGCGATCGAGCGGCGGACGAGCGGGCATGAGCGCGACCGAGTATACGGGCTTGCACCCGGCGCGATCCTGCCGAGCCACGACCAGGATCCCGAGGAAACCGAAGTCTCGCACCGCCTCAATCTCCTGCGGCGAAAGACCGGCGCGGACGAGATTGCCGATGCAGCGTGGTTTCTCGCCGGCGGCGCATTGAAAAGCGGATCGAGCCTATTCGTCGATAGCGGGCAGCACTTGTTGCAGCAGGATCGCGATGTAATCTGGCTCGCTCGAGATTCGGGTGAGCAGGCACGGTGAAACGGCATTCCATTGCAACGCGCATCTGGCACTGGCTCAACGTGATTGCGCTGGTCGTGCTGTTCATGTCTGGCCTCAACATTTCGAACGCGCACCGACACCTCTATTGGGGCGATTACGGGTTCGAGCCGCGGAACGCCTGGCTTTCGGTCGTCCGCTTCCCGGAATGGGCGACAATCCCGCAGCGATACGACCTCGCCGAAGCGCGCGACTGGCACAACACCGCTGCATGGCTGTTCGCGCTAGCACTGCTGGGCATGTGGATCGCAAGCCTAGTCAACCGACACTTCCGCCGCGACATCGCTACGAGCGCACGCGAATGGACACCAAGTGCACTGTGGAACGACGCGCGCGAACACTTGCGTGGCAATTTCGAGCACGGTGAAGGCAAGTACAACACGCTGCAAAAGATCAGTTACGGCTTCGTCCTCGGCATCTTCCTGCCGATGATGGTGCTCACCGGCATGGCGATCAGCCCGGGAATAGAGCCACTCGCGCCGTGGTTCGTCGACTTGCTCGGGGGCCGACAGAGCGCGCGCAGCCTGCACTTCGTCTTCGCTTGGGGCGTGTTCGCTTTCTTCGTGGTTCACGTCGCCCTGGTGATCCTGTCGGGCCCGGTCTGGCAGATGCGCGCCATGATCACGGGTCGCACCGGCAGGCCGCATGCGGCCGGCTCGACCCAGCCTTCGCAGGAGAATTCCAGTGCCTGACATGAAGCGCCGCACGCTGCTGGCGGGAATGGCCGCCCTGCCCGCCGCCGCCTGCACCGAACTCGCCGAAACCGAAGCTGCGACCGACTTGTTCGACGCCGTCGAGGGATGGCACCGGGTGGCGCATCGGACGCTTGCCGGGCGGCAGGCGCTCGCGCGCGAATACTCGCTGGGCCAGCGCTCGCCCGACATTCGCGGCAACGGCTCGCTGGCGGTCGAGACATCGGAATATCAAGCAGCGCTTGCAAACGGCTTTCCCGACTGGCGGCTCGAAGTCGGGGGGTTGGTGGACAATCCGCTGTCGCTCTCGCTCGACGATCTGCGGGCATTGCCCCAGCGCACGCAGATCACCCGACACGACTGCGTCGAAGGATGGAGCGCCATCGCCCAATGGACCGGACCGCAGCTGTCCCTCCTGCTCGACAGGGCGCGGCTGCGAGAGGAGGCGAACTTCGTCGTCTTTCGCTGCGCCGACAATCTGAACGGTTCGGACTATTACGAAAGCGTCGACATGGTCGATGCCTACCATCCGCAGACCATCGTCGCGCACCTGCTCAACGGTGAGCCTATCCCGGAAAAGAACGGCGCACCGCTACGCATGCGGATCGAGCGCCAACTCGGCTACAAGCACGCCAAGTACCTCACCGGGATCGAGGCGGTAGCCAGTTTCGATGATATCGGAGAGGGAAAGGGCGGCTATTGGGAAGATCGCAGCGGGTACCAGTGGTATGCCGGGATCTGAGCCTACTCTACCATAGGGCTTCCAACCGGCGGCCCGTCGGGCCGATCTCGCGGATTGACACTGGAACGCCTGTCACGCCATCACGCGGATCGATGAAGCGCCACCGCGCGCATTTCGGGGGTATCGAAATCCATGTGGCTACTCGACAAGTTCTTCAAACGCGTCGTGCGCGAAGCCCGGCTGAAGGTCACCGACCACGACGGCAAAGTCTATGATTACGGCGATGCCGCTTCGAGCGTCGCGCCGATCCACATTCGGCTGACCCACCGCAAGGCCGCAAGCCATATCGCGCGCTATCCGCAGATGGGGGCGGGCGAGGCGTTCATGTGGGGCTGGCTGGTGATCGAGCCCCCGCACGATATCCGCGACTTGTTACTGTTCGTCACCGCGCAGACGAAGCGGATCGGGGACAGCGCGATTCAGGCGCAGGGCCCGCTGCGCAAAACTGCCCAGAAAGTCGCCGCTCGGCTCGACGGTATCAACCTGCGCGGATCGGCGCGGAAGAATGCCGAGCACACCTATAACCTGACGCGCGAACTCTACGAGCGCTTCCTCGACGAGGATCGCCAGTACACGATGGCGTATTACCGGGACACCGGGAACACGCTCGAACACGCGCAGATGGACAAGAAGGCGCACCTTGCGGCCAAGCTTTACCTGCAGCCGGGCGAGAGCGAAGGAATGCGCGTTCTGGACATAGGCTGCGGCTGGGGCGGGTTCGCGCTCTACCTGCATGAAATGTACGGCGTCGAGGTGTTGGGCGTCGCACTCGCGCCCGATCAGATCGCGTTCTGCAACGAACGGGCCGAGGCCGCGGGCGTTGCCGACAAGGTGAAGTTCGAACTGCTCGACTACCGCGACGTGACGGGCCGGTTCGACCGTATCTCCAGCGTCGGCCTTCTCGAACACGTGGGCACGATCCATTATCCGCAATTCTTCGAACACACCCACCGGCTGTTGGCCGATGACGGGGTCATGATCTCGCATTGCTGCGGGCGCGCCGGGCCTCCGGGCAACACCGATGCGTGGACCCGCAAATACATCTTCCCGGGCGGCTACATTCCCGCCCTTTCCGAACTCGTCACGGAGAGCGAGCAGGCGGGTTTTCAGGTGATGGACGTCGAGGCCATGCGCTTTCACTACAGCCACACGCTGGAGGAATGGTACAATCGCACCGTCATGCATCGCGAAGAGATCGTGGCGATGTATGACGAGGTGTTTTACCGCATGTGGCTGTTCTACCTTGTCGGGGCGGAACAGAGCTTCCGCAATGGCGGGATGGTCAACTGGCAGCTGCAATACGTGAAGGATCGGGCAGCCATCCCGATGACGCGCGACTACATGCATGACGAAAGCGCTCGCTTGCGGGACGTGGGTGAGGTGCCTCGCTGGCGCTACGACCCGGCGCTAAAGGAAGCAGCGGAATAGCGCAGCTGCGGCCTCGCCATTTCAAATTCGCGATTCCTTCCCATATCGTGCGTTCGATGAACGACTTTTGGAACTGCGACTGATGGCTGGAGGATGGACGCGCGACGGCGCGGTACAGGACCAGATCGACGACACGGTGTCAGACGCCGTACGTGCGGCGCGCGAGCGCATGCCCGTGGGCGAGAGCGCCAAATGGTGCGCGACCTGCGGAGAGGAAATACCCGAGAAGCGGCGTCTTGCCCTGCCCGGCGTGAAAACTTGCCTCGACTGCCAGTCCGCGCGCGACCGGACCCAGCGCTCCAGCGGAATCAATCGCCGTGGCAGCAAGGACAGCCAGCTTCGCTGACACGTTAGGAAGATCATTGTTCGATCGGGACTGGTCACCGACGCCGCGCGATCTTATTTCGCCGACATGTCGAAATTTCTCCTGAGCCGGTTCCTCGAAAGCAAGATCACCCGGGGCCGGCTGGGCGTCGTGTTCGCCGATGCGACCTCCCGAAGTTTCGGCGCCGCGGAGGATGACTTCCCCGACGTCGTGATCCGCTTCACCGACAGCGGCGTGCCGCGCGACATTTTGTCCGACCCCCGGCTAGGCGCGGCGGAAGCCTTCATGAATGGACGGCTCGTGATTGAGCATGGCGACGTGCTCGATCTCGTATCCCTGCTGCGCGCCAACAATCCGTGGGATCGCGGCGGCGGCATCGGCCCGCCCGGCATGGTCAAGCGCCTGGTGAACGCCGCCGGTTTCATGGCCGAACAGGTGAACGATGCGCTCGGCGCCCAGCGCAACGTCGCCCACCATTACGATATCGGCAACGATTTCTACGCGCTGATGCTCGACGACAGCTGGCAATACAGTTGCGCCTACTGGCCCGAGGATCGCGACCACGACACGATGACTTTAGGCGAGGCGCAGGAGGCGAAGCTCCGCCATATCGCGGCCAAGCTGGCTCTGAAGCCCGGTCACAGGGTTCTCGACATCGGCTGTGGCTGGGGCGGGATGGCGATCTACCTCGCGCGCTATTACGATTTGGAAGTCACCGGGATAACCCTGTCAGAGGAACAGGCCGCCCTTGCCCGCCAACGCGTGGCCGAGGCGGGTCTGTCCGAAAAGGTAAGCATCGAGCTGGTCGATTATCGCGATTTCGCCAAGGCCGGACAGCGCTTCGATCGGATCGTGTCTGTCGGCATGTTCGAGCACGTCGGGCGCGCGCAGTTCGAGGATTTCTTCGAAGCATGCGCCAATCTTCTCGAAGACGACGGGGTGATGCTGGTCCACACGATCGGCCGCATGGGATCGCCAGGTTCGACCGACGCGTTCACGCGCAAGTACATCTTTCCGGGTGGATATATACCCGCGCTTTCCGAGATGGTCGCGGCAAGCGAGAAGGTTCGCCTTATCGCTTCGGATGTCGAAACGTTGCGCCTTCATTATGCGAAAACCATTCGCCGGTGGTACGCCAATTGCGTTGCTAATCGGGCGGCTATCGTCGCCATGCACGACGAGCGCTTCTACCGCATGTGGACGTTCTACCTCGCCGGGGCGGCGACGGTCTTCGAACACGGCAGCATGTGCAATTATCAGGTGCAATACACGCGCAGCCGCGACGCGTTACCGATCACGCGCGGTTATATCGAGGCGGAGGAAGACCGGCTGTCAGGAGGCTGACTTCTCGACCTGCTTGCCTCGGGTGAGGAAATTGTAGAGCGGTCCGAATCCGAGCAGCGCCGCGCCGACGAACGGCGCTGCAACGACCGATAGGCGAATACCGGAAATGCTGTCGGGGCTGGCGATCGTGACCGCCGCCGTCGCGCCAAGGCCGACACAGATCAGCAGAACGCCGAACACGACCCGCAGCTTGGGAACCGTCCGCCCGCGGCGGATCGGGGCGAAGGTTCGCTCGTGACGTGCGAAGACCGCAATCATCGGCAGCAGCGCCAGGATGTAGACGCCGAGCCACAGCGGCCGCGTCAGCCACCAATGCCCGCTTCCCGGAACCGAGTCGAGCCCGGTCCCGCCGAACGCGAGCCAACTGACGGTCATCACCAGGACGAATGCGGTCAGGTGCCAGAGGAAGACCGTCATGATCATGCCGTTCATCAGCACGGTCGCGGTCCAGACGTTGAGGTTGTCGAGCATCTTCCGGCCCAAAGGCTCGAGAGCCAGCACCAGTCCGACCTGAGTCACGCCCAATGCGAACAGCGCCATTGTGGGTGGAAGCGAGTTGGAAAAGCCGCCGGGCGCCGAGACCATGGATACCGGATAGAACCCGTAGACCGTGATCGAAACGAGAATGGCAAGTCCCACGGCGAACCACGCGAAAGCCATCAGACGGTTGTCGAACCGCCTTTCCCGCCAGGCAAAGCCGAGCTGGTGAATGGCGAGAAACACCCAAAGGAAGTTCGTGAAATTGATGTACGGCACGCCCACCGCGAAGGTCAGCCAGTCCACCATCATCGCCAACGGAACGTAGATGGCGAAGCTCAACCAGCCGAAGCGCCTCCACGCCGCGTGCGTGAGCGGGGTGCATGCGGTGACGAGCAGGTAGACGGCAAGGAACCAGACCGGAATCAGCGCTGCCTCGGTCGCCATGCGAATCTGTTCGCGCGGCAAGCCGATCTGCGTCATCGCCACCGCCAGCACGGCCCACAGCAGCAGAACCGGGAAAGTGGGCGCGATCAGGCGCTGGATCCGACTTGCCAGCCAGCCGCGATAAATGCCCGTCTGTCCCGGTTCGGCCTTGCGAATGGAGGCATCCCAACTGACCCCGTTCGAATAGCCCCCGACCAGGAAGAACACCGGCATCACCTGGAAACCCCAGGTCAGCCAGTGCGCCCATTCGGAAACGCTCAACAGGTCGCCTCGCAGCAATTCGCCGCTTTCGTCGACATAGAGGCCGGCCATCAACCAGTGGCCGAAAACCACGGCGAGGATCGAAAGCGCTCTTAGGAAATCGACCCAGCGATTGCGCTCGGGCGGAGCGAGTTCCGCCATTTCGCGCGCCTTGCGCCACATTGCCACCATGGAAAACCCCCGTCGCGATTGCCGAATTTTCCTCGCCAACTCGGGAGAATGCAATCCGTCTTATCAGAAATACTGCGCAAACCTGTCGATTTCGTTGCTGCGAAAACCGCCCCCTGTTAGGCGCGCCAGACCTGCAATTGGGGAACCGTCGTGTCCGAAATCAAGAAAGTCGTACTCGCCTATTCTGGTGGCCTCGACACCTCCGTGATCGCCAAGTGGCTGAGCGTCGAGCGCGGGCTGGAGGTCGTCACCTTCACCGCCGACCTCGGTCAGGGCGAAGAGATCGAGCCGGCCCGCGACAAGGCGCGCGCCATGGGCATTCCGGATGCGAACATCTTCATCGAGGATCTGCGCGAAGAATTCGTGCGCGATTTCGTCTTTCCCATGATGCGCGCCAACGTCCGCTACGAAGGCGACTACCTACTCGGGACCAGCATCGCGCGTCCGCTGATTTCCAAGCGGCTCGTCGAGATCGCACGGGAAACCGGCGCGGATGCGATCGCCCACGGAGCGACCGGTAAGGGCAACGACCAGGTCCGCTTCGAACTGTCGGCCTATTCGCTCGACCCCGATATCACCGTGATCGCGCCGTGGCGCGAATGGGACCTGACCAGCCGAACCGCGCTGATCGCCTGGGCTGAGAAGCACCAGATCGCCGTCCCGAAGGACAAGCGCGGGGAAGCACCGTTCTCCACCGACGCGAACCTGCTCCACACCTCGTCGGAGGGCAAGGTGCTCGAGGATCCGTGGGAGGAGACTCCGGACTACGTATATTCGCGCACCGACCATCCCGAGTACGCACCCGATACGCCCGAATATATCGAGGTCGGCTTCGAGCGCGGCGATGGTGTTTCGCTCGATGGCGAGGCGATGAGCCCGGCGAACCTGCTCAGCGCGCTCAATGAACTGGGGCGCAAGCACGGGATAGGCCGGCTGGATCTCGTCGAGAACCGCTTCGTCGGGATGAAGAGCCGCGGAATGTACGAAACGCCCGGTGGCGAGATATACGCCCGCGCCCACCGGGGAATCGAGCAAATCACTCTCGATGCAGGTGCCGCGCATCTGAAGGACGAGCTGATGCCCCGCTACGCTCATCTCATCTATAACGGCTTCTGGTTCAGCCCGGAACGTTCGATGTTGCAGGCGGCGATCGATCACAGCCAGGAAAAGGTCACCGGAACCGTCCGGCTAAAGCTTTACAAGGGCTCCGCCAGCGTGGTCGGACGCAAGTCTCCGCATTCGCTTTATTCCGAAGCGCACGTCACGTTCGAGGACGATGCGGGGGCCTACGATCAAAAGGATGCTGAAGGGTTCATCAAGCTGAACGCCCTGCGCCTTCGCTTGCTGGCGAAACGGGACCGAGAGGGCTGACGCGGAGCTGCAACACGAGCCGGAAGTGAATTCGCTCGCGCGGACCCGGCAGTGTTCCAGCGATTCGTCGTATTTAAGGCTCATTTGGTGCCGAAACGCACTCTATCAGCGTCCTGCTGCTAGGCGGATTTGCATTCCCTTAAATCCGGTTGCTACAACCTCGCCACCATGATTGTGACCCGATTGCATCGCCGCGCAGTTGGCTGCGCTCTTGCGGCTCTCATGCTTGCCCCTCCGGCCAGCATGGCCCAATCCGACATTGGACCGGACGAGACCAATGATTTTGACGAGGCCGTTTTTACGCCTGCGTCCCAGATGGAAGTCGACGGCGCGGATGAGGCTGCTTTCGATCCCGATGCGCCTTTCGTGACCCATTTTCGCCCGGTTGTGGAGCCGCTCGGTCCCGATCTGTCGGATCTTGACCTACGGGTGCCCGATCACGCGGTAGACCTCGAGGCGTTCGAGCCTCCGCTGGAAAGCACCGACGTCCTTAAAGATCTCGGCGCCGGGGTCGCGTCCTATTACGGTCGCCGCTTCCATGGCCGTCGCACCGCCAATGGCGAACGGTTCAACATGAACGCTCTCACGGCGGCGCATCGCACCCTGCCTTTCGGTTCGAAGGTGCGGGTGATCAATCCTCGCAACGGACGTGAAGTCACGGTGCGGATCAACGACCGCGGTCCCTTTACCGGCGGGCGGGTCATCGATCTCAGTCGCGCGGCCGCCGAACGGATCGGCCTTATCAAGCGCGGCCATGCGCGCGTAGAACTGGAACTGATCGGAACCTGACCGGCCGGCACGCGGCTTACGCGCGGACACCAGCCCACGGGTTGGAGGTCCGGTCGATAACTAGATCGCCGCTCCAAGCCTCGCAAAGCGCCTTTGCATCTTCGGGCGATCCCCCCATCCAGCGCTGCCAGTCCTGTGGAGCTAGCAGTACCGGCATTCTGGGATGCAGAGCCTCGGCCTGCGAACCGGTGCTGTCGGTCATCACCATCGAATAGCAGGCGCCGAATTCGTCGCTCGCGCGCCAGATCCCGGCACAGGCGAACAGGTCCGGTTCGGGTAGCGACAGCCAGGTACGTGTCTTGGCCCCCTTCGACCCTTCCGCTTCGGCCCAGGCGGTCAGAGGGATGAGGCAGCGGCGCTCCTCGAAAGAATACCGCCAGAAGAAGCTGTCCAGCTTGTCGGTCCGGGTGTTGTTCACCGGTTTGGGTTTGAGCGGCTGGCCGTTCTTGCCTTTCAGCGAGAGCGGAAAACCCCAGTGCATCGGGTGCACGCCGGTCGCTTCCGAACCGCGTGCGGCAACGACCAGACCGGGATAGCCGGGATAGACCTCTTCCCCGAAATTAGCGCCGCCCGACATCTGCACCGCGTCGAACCAGCCAGCGACTTCGTCCGCGTTCTTCGTCATGCGATAGAGGTTGCACATGGCAGCCTAGGCTCCGGCGTTTCCAACGACGAAGCACGCGGCGGCCATGAGCGCGCCAGCCCATCGATTCGACCGGAACCGTGCCAGCGGGTTTGCCGGATCGTCCGGGTCGAGCGTCGCCACTTGCCACACAAGATGGAGCGCCACCGGCAATAGCGTTAGCAATGCGAGCGGATCGGGGCGGTAAAGCCAGAAAGCCAGCAGCCACAGCGATAGGGTTGCCGTATAGAACGCGGCGATCCCTGCATGGACCCGCGATCCCATGCGCAATGCGGAGGACCGGATGCCCACGAGCGCATCGTCTTCGCGGTCCTGCAGGGCATAAATAGTGTCGTATCCAATGACCCATGCGATGCAGCCGGCGTAAAGGAATGCGAGCGCATCCCAGTGGTCCCAGCGCAATTGCGTCCAGCCGACCAGCAGGCCCCAGTTGAATACCATGCCCAGCCAGGCCTGAGGCCACCACGTGATCCTCTTCATGAACGGATAGGCGGCGACCAGCGCTAGGCTGGCAAGCGCGATCAGTTGCGCTTCCAGCCGCAATTGCAGCAGGACGACCAAGCCAACCAGCGAGAGCGCGGCGAGCCAGCCCCACGCGATACGCTTACTCACTCGGCCGCTTGCCACCGGACGCGCGGCGGTCCGCTCAACCTGGCGATCGAGGTCGGCGTCCACGACGTCGTTATAGACACATCCTGCCCCGCGCATCGCTATGGCACCAAGAAGAAGCCATCCGAGCAAGGCGAATTGCGGCCCCGCCCCCGCCAGCCAAACCCCGAATGCGCAGGGCCAGAACAGCAGCCACCAGCCGATCGGTCGATCGAACCGGGCGAGCTGCGCGAGATCTCGCGGCAATTGCGGCAGCCGCTCGACGATACCACGATGCTCGCTATCGGGAACGACGGTCCCGCTCATCGACCCTGCTGCTCTGTCCGATCGGTTGCCCAACAGCCGACCAGCGCGGCGACGAGCATCGTGATATTGCCTGCAAAATCGAGCATGCCAATCGTGTTCAGCACTGGGGTTTCGTAGTGGAAGTGCCAGTTGAACCAGAAAAACGGCAGCAGCAGCACCGCAAAAACGGCGAATGCTCTGGCAGTCCAGCGCACGACCAGCGTCATGAGGCCGAACAGCACGGCCTGCGCACCGAAACAGGCAAGCGCGAAACGCGTCAGGAACGCGTCGTCGCGATATGCCTCCGTCACGGTCCATTCGATGACGTGACCAGGTAAAACCAGCGCCCACGCGCCCAGAAGCAGGAACACGGCTGCGATGTAATACTGGCAGATGCGCGCTATCATGGCCTTGCTCCTTAGCGCCGTGCGCGCCTAGGGGGAAGGCATGCCTGCCCGCCCCGCCTGGCCCACGAAAAGCGCGCCGCGCCTGTTCTTAGAGCCGGAACTCGCAGTCGGTAACCGGCTCGAGATCGACGGAAACAATGCACATTATCTGTCGCGCGTCATGCGGGTGACACCCGGCGACGCGGTTATCGCTTGCGACAATGCGACCGGCGAATGGACAACGCGTGTAGTGGACGCTGGCAAGCGCAACGTGACGCTCGAAGTGGTCGAACAGCTTCGCGAACGCGAGTGCGTGCCGGATCTGTGGCTATGCCCGGCGCTGCTGAAGAAAGACCGCTTCGATCTCGTGCTGGAAAAAGCGACCGAACTTGGCGTCGCCCGTATTCAGCCGCTCGTCACCCGACGCTGTGTGGCGGACAAGCTGAACCTCGATCGGGCCCGAACGCTCACCATCGAAGCCGCCGAGCAATGCGCGCGGACCGCCCTTCCCGTACTGGATACTCCGGTCAAACTCGACACACTCTTGCGCGATTGGCCCAATGGACGCGCGCTGTTCTTCGCCGACGAGGACGGCGGGGAACCGCTGACAGAGTCCTTTACCCCGGGCCCGGCCGCAATTCTCATCGGACCCGAGGGCGGCTTCGACGATGCCGAGCGCGCGGCAATCCGTGCTCACCCCGCTTCCCGCCGGATCTCGCTGGGTCCACGCATCCTCCGCGGCGAAACCGCCGCCATCGCAGCGCTTTCCGTGTGGATGGCCCTTGCCGGGGATTGGAGCGAATGACGGCCGAACCGCCTCACGTGTCGCAAAGAATTGCTTCCGGCAAGCGAAACACATTTGCGCTTTTCACGCGCAGACGCCCCTTCTAGGGCCGGATCCATGAGCACACGCGAAGCCTCGCAGGTCGATGAGCCGATCATCGAAAGCCTCGACCAACTGGTCGAACCGATGCGGCTCGGTGAGAAGCCGAAATCGGATTGGCGCATCGGGACCGAGCACGAAAAGTTCGTCTACCACACCAGCGATCATCGCGCCCCGTCCTATGGCGAGGACAAGGGAATTCGCGACATCCTGCTATCGTTGCGCGAGTTCGGATGGGAACCGGTCCTCGAAAACGGCCATGTCATCGCCATGCGCGGAAGCGACGGGACCGTCAGCCTCGAACCGGCGGGCCAGCTCGAACTTTCGGGCGCCCCGCTGGAAAACCTGCACGAAACATGCGCGGAAACCGGTCGCCACCTCGAACAGGTCAAGGCGATCGGAAAGCGTTGCGGCGTCGGCTATCTCGGCCTTGGCATGTGGCCCGACAAGACCCGCGAAGAACTCCCCGTGATGCCGAAGGGGCGCTATGACATCATGATGCGGCACATGCCGCGCGTGGGCGATCTGGGCCTCGACATGATGCTGCGCACCTGCACCATCCAGGTCAATCTCGACTATTCAAGCGAAGCCGACATGGTGAAGAAGTTCCGCGTCGGACTGGCACTGCAACCGCTCGCCACGGCTCTGTTCGCCAACTCGCCCTTCACCGAGGGCAAACCCAACGGCTATCTCTCCTATCGCAGCCATATCTGGTCCGACACCGACCCGCATCGCACCGGCATGCTGCCCTTCGTGTTCGAGGACGGCTTCGGATACGAGCGCTGGGCCCAATACATGCTCGATGTACCGATGTATTTCGTCTTTCGGGACGGCAAATACATCGACGCTGCCGGGCTTTCCTTCCGTGATTTTCTCGAGGGCAAGCTGTCTGCCCTTCCCGGCGAAAGGCCCACGGCGAGCGATTGGTGGGACCACCTTTCCACCGCGTTTCCTGAAGTGCGGCTCAAGAGCTTCCTCGAAATGCGCGGCGCTGACGGAGGGCCTTGGAGCCGTATATGCGCCCTTCCCGCCTTCTGGGTGGGCCTGCTATACGATCAGGGAGCACTCGATGCAGCGTGGGATTTGGTCAAGGACTGGTCAATGGAAGAGCGCGAGTCTTTACGCGGGCTAGTACCCAAAACCGCGCTCGACACGCCGCTACCAGGGGGCACGGGCACCCTCCAGGACCTGGGGCGCGAAGTCCTGAAGATCGCCCAAGCGGGCCTTGCCGAACGGGGCCGGCTGAACGCGATAGGCGACAACGAAGGCGGCTATCTCGAGACGCTGGACGAGATTGTGGCGACCGGAAAAGTCCCGGCGCAACGCCTGCTGGATGCGTATCACGGCCAGTGGAACGGCGATGTGACGAAAGTCTATCGCTACTCCTTCTGACTGTGAGCCTCAGCGCCAGGCGTGAACCGTGCCGCTATCGTCAAGCAGATAAAGCGAACCGCCCGCGACCACCGGTGCCAGACTGACAGGCTCACCGATATCGGCGAACATCTGCGCCGAGCCTTCACCCGCCCCGATCTTCCATATCTCACCACGTGAGCTCGCAACCCAGAGATTGCCGCCCGCCAGCACAGGTCCGGTCCAGAAGATCGGCCCCTTCCGGTCCTTGGGATCGCGGAATTGCTGAAGCTGGGTGATCCAGCGCACGCGGCCCGAAGAGCGCGCGATGGCGAGCACGCGGGCATCGTCGGTCAGCGTGAATATCCACTCCCCCGCAATCGCGGGTGTGGAAATGCCGGCAAGGTTGAGCTCCCAGATGCGCTGACCGGTCACCAGTTCGTACGCCGCCATTCGGCCGCCCTGAC
>JBARZK010000042.1:0-17080 GCA_049649965.1 Erythrobacter sp. | reverse complement strand
CAAGCCTTTCGGCGTCGACGCCGACCGGGTCGCTCCGCTAGCGCGTCGCGTGATCGAAGCGGGTGCAGACTGGCGCGGCCTGCATATCTTCACCGGCAGCCAGGCGCTCGACGCCGAGGCAATCATCGAGGCGCAATCCAACGTGCTCGACCTCGCCGCGCGGCTCACCGAAGAGATCGACGCGCCTTTGCCCAAACTGAACATGGGCGGTGGACTTGGTATACCCTATTTCCCGGGCGACGAGCCTGTGGATCTTACCGCAATCGGAGACGCCCTGTCCGCCCGCTTGCAGTCCCTTCCACCGATGCTCGCCAAAACTGAACTGTGCCTCGAACTCGGGCGCTATCTCGTGGGCGAGGCGGGCGTCTATCTGTGCCGCGTGATCGATCGCAAGGTAAGCTACGGCACCACCTACCTCGTCACGGATGGCGGATTGCACCACCAGCTCGCCGCGTCGGGCAATTTCGGAACGGTCGTACGGCGCAATTACCCGGTCGCCATCGCGACCCGCTTTGATCAGGAACCGGCCGAGATCGTCAATATCGTGGGATGCCTGTGCACCCCGCTCGACCGTCTGGCAGACCAGGTGACGATGCCGGAAGCCGGTGTCGGCGATATCGTCGCGGTCTTTTGCGCCGGGGCGTATGGCGCGACTGCGTCGCCCGCGGCATTCCTTGGACATGGTCCGGCACGCGAGATGCTGCTGTAAAGCGAGCGGCCATGGGCGGTCCGGTGCGCCGTCGCCTCGATAACTAACATTATCTTCACCAATCTAGGCAAAATGGGTGACGCCGGAACGCCCACTCCTGAGAATGCGGGGGAGCGCGTCCTGCACGCTGCGGGGATCACGAAGCCATGACCGATATGCCGGACGATACGAAATACCGCGATGCCCCAAGCGCTTTCAGCGACGAAGGCCTCGAGGATAGTGGCCAGACGCAAGTTGCAAGCGGCGTTCGATCCCAGATGGCGGAACTCGAAGCGGCCATCGCGGAACTTCGCACCGTCGGGCTCGCGCGGCGCGAAGCAGAGCTGCCGGAAGAAGGCGCGAACGTCGCAGAAGCGATCGCCCGGCTTGAGCAACGCCTCGACGAGCAGGAACAGACCCTGCGTCACGTTCTCGGCATGCTGATCGAATGGCTCGAAGACGAAAGGCAGCGCGAGGCCGCCTGATCATGACAGCGCCTGCCGATCAGACAGCGCGGGTTTCCACGACCGGCAAGAGCGTCGTCAACGCGCTTTCGGTCGATATCGAGGACTGGTTCCAGTTCGGTGCGAGCGGCGATGAAGTCAGCCGCGAAGACTTCGACACGATGAACGACCGGATCGTCGACAACGTCGTGCGGCTGCTCGACCTGTTCTCCGAAGCCGGTGCGAGTGCGACGTTCTTCATATCGGGGTCGGTAGCGCGCAGGCGTCCCGACATGGTGCGCGCCATCGCAGGCGCTGGCCACGAAGTCGCGAACCACGGGTTCGATCATGCGCGCGTTTCCACGCTGGACCGGAAGGCCTTCGCGCAGGATCTCGAGAAAACGCGCCGGATCCTGGAAGATTGCACGGGCCAGCCGGTGTTGGGTTACCGGGCTCCCAGCTTCTCGCTCAACGGGCAGACGATCTGGGCCTATGAGGAACTGGCGCGCCAGAATTACACCTATTCCTCCAGCGTGCTGCCTATCGAACATCATCAATACGGCTGGAGCGATGCCCCGCGGTTCGCGTTTCAGCCGTTGAGCTGGTCGCCGCTGGTAGAGCTTCCGCTGGCAACGGCGAAGCTCGGGCAGGGACGTATCGCGGGGGGTGGCGTGGGCGCATCGCGGGTGCGGCCCTACAGCGTCTCGCGCTGGGCGTTTCGACAGATCAACCGCGTCGAGAGCCGGGCGGGCGTATTTCACTGCTATCCTTCGGAGATCGACCCGAACCGGCCGCACCTGCCGGTCGGCGCGAACGGTTCCGATCGCAAATCCCAGACCGTCGACGGCATGGCTTCGCGGCTGCGCGAATTCGTGCTCGCTTTCGAGTGGACGCGGCTGGACCGTCTGGCGGGGCTCGAGGCCCTGGAAGCTTGCGCGCCCGCGACCCCTCATAACGTCAGGGGCATCGCAAGCTGGCCGCCGTACGCCGAGCAGATCGCGTCGTAGCAAGGTCCCGCAAGCGGACCTTTACTCCTCCGTGCCGTGGCCCATCGCCATGTACTCGTCGCTTTGCATCTCGTTGAGCCGGCTTACCGTGCGTTCGAACTCGAAGCTGCCGTCGCCTGCGCGATAAAGGTCTTCGGGCGTAGCGGCGGCGGTCGCGAACAGCTTTACCCGATGCTCGTACAGCGCATCGATAAGCGTCACGAACCGCGCCGCTTCGTTGCGACGCTCCGGGCCCATGCGGGGTATGCCGACGATGATGACGGTGTGGAATTCCCGCGCGATGGCGAGAAAATCGGGGGCCCCGCGCGCTTCGCCGCACAGCCGTTTGAAACTGAAGACGGCGACGCCCTTCGTCATCTTGGGAACATGGAGAGTTCGACTTTCGCCGACCTTCAATTCGCCAGAGGGAACGTTGTCGGCATCCTCCGGTTCGAAATCGGTCAGGCGGAAGAATGCCTCCCGGACCTTTGCCGTAGCCTCGTCGCCCAAGGGCGTGTGCCAGGTCGCCAGATCGCCGATCCGGTCCAGCCGGTAATCGGTCGGGCCGTTCAGCCCGAGCACGTCCAGCTCCGCTTGGACCAGATCGATGAAGGGAAGGAAATGCTCGCGGTTCAGCCCGTCCTTGTAGAGGTCGCGCGGTGGCCGGTTTGACGTCGTCACCACCGCAACGTCGCGTTCGCAGATCAGCTGGGTGAACAGCCGGCTCATGATCATCGCATCGGCGGAATTGTTGACCACCATTTCGTCGAAGGCGAGCACACGGACGTCTTCGGCTATCGTGCGCGCGACATGAGGGATCGGATCACCGTGGCGGCCCTCGCGCGCTTCGCGCATCATGCGATGCACGTCCTGCATGAAAGCGTGGAAATGCGCGCGTCGCTTGCCTTCAAGGTCGAGGGTCTCATGGAATAGGTCCATCAACATCGACTTACCGCGACCCACGCCGCCCCACATGTAGACGCCCTGGGGGCGCTCCGGCTTGCGTGAGAAAAGCTGTGAAAGCAGTCCGCCCGGCTGTTCGGCGAGCAGTTCCTTCTGCAACCTGTCCAGCCTGACAGCGGCACGGCGCTGATCGGGATCGGCGCGGAGTTCGCCGCTGGCAATAAGCTTTTCGTACCGCGCGAGCAGACCCGTCATGAACGCGGTTTCATCTTGCGCACGATGCCCGAATAACTTGCGATCACGTCGTCGTCCTGCACGCATTTGCCCCGCAGGAAAAGCATCCGACCGGTTTCGCGAACGATCTCGGTGACTGCATCGAGCGGCTTGTCCGGATCGCCAGCGCCTACGAACAGGGTCGAAAGTTCGACCGTGACCGACGGGCCGGCGTTCCCGCTACCGACGACATGCATGGTCGCGAACAGCGCGATGTCGATGAGGCCGAGCGTCGCGGCCCCGTGGATGTTGTCACCAAGGTTCGTGTGCCTGCGTTCGGGAAACATGCGCAGGCGGCACGCCGATCCTTCGCCACGCACACGCATCTCACCCAGGACGGCGGTGTTGTAGCGCGTGCGGTCGACGAGGTTCCAGCTGTACCAGCCGCTCTCCCCATCGGCCTCTTCAGGCGATATCGCACGGTAATCGAATGGCAGCGCGACGTCGTTCATGCGCGAGTGGCAGCCGATCAGATCGCGCGTTCGGCGATCATCTTCTTGGTTTCGGCGATCGCTTTCGCCGGGCTCAGCCCCTTGGGACAGACATTGGCGCAGTTCATGATCGTGTGGCAGCGGTAAAGCCGGAACGGATCCTCGAGTTGGTCGAGCCGCTCACCGGTCATCTCGTCGCGGCTGTCCGCCAACCAGCGATAAGCCTGCAGCAGGATGGCCGGGCCGAGGAACTTGTCCTGGTTCCACCAATAGCTGGGGCATGCCGCGGAGCAGCAGGCGCACAGGATGCATTCGTAAAGCCCATCGAGCTGTTCACGCTGTTCGGGTGATTGCAACCGCTCCTTGCCTGAAGGCGTCGGGCTGACTGTCTGGAGCCAGGGGCGGATCGAGGCGTATTGCGCGTAGAAGTGGGTGAAATCGGGCACCAGGTCCTTCACCACGTCCATGTGGGGGAGAGGGGTGATACGAATCTCGCCCTTCAGGTCCTCGATCGCGGTGGTGCAGGCAAGGCCGTTCTTGCCGTTCATGTTCATCGAGCAGGAACCGCAGATTCCCTCCCGGCAGGAGCGGCGGAAGGTCAGGGTCGGGTCGACCTCGTTCTTGATCTTGAACAGCGCATCCAGGACCATCGGGCCGCATTCGTCGAGGTCGAGCTCGAACTTGTCGTAGCGCGGGTTCTTGCCGCTATCGGGATCGTAGCGGTAGATCTTGAACGATTTCACCCGCTTCCCCGCGCCGTCGGACGCCTTGTGCACCTTGCCATCCTTGCGAATGGTGGAGTTCTTGGGGAGAGTGAAAGTCGCCATGTGATTGTGATCCTAAGTGTTTCGGACCCCTATCTAACGTCTGCCCCGCGCGAGGCAAGGCGCGTGCGGTTGCGAGATTTGGGACCGGTGTTGCTCTTCATACAGTGCCGCCAGAACCTGAACGATGGAACACATGGAACACCGTCCTGAGGAACGAAAAAGGGCCACGGCCGTGCGCGGGCGAAATCGGAGCCGGTCCGAATGACAGCGAGGAGCCAGGCGGGAACTTCGCGATCATCCCGCCGCTCTATCCGTCATGAGCGAAGTAGGAAACGAGGGGCGGCGCTTTCCGCGCATCGCAGCGGTTTTCGGCAGCACCGGCGGTATCGGCAAGGCACTGTGCGAGAAGCTCGCCCAGGGAGGCTGCGAACTGGTCCATGCGGGCTCTCGCGCCGGGGCCGAACCGCGCGGAAACGGCATTCGCCCGTTCTCATTCGATCTCACCGACGAGACTTCGATCGAGGCGGCCGTGAATACCATGCGCGACGATCCCCCGGACTGGGTCATCGTTTCGACCGGTGTCCTGACGCTACCGGACGGAACGGGGCCGGAGCGCACGCTCAAGCGGCTCGATGCGGGTGCGATGGCGCGGGTCTTCGCGATCAACACGATCGGTCCGGCGCTCATTGCCAAGCACATGCTGCCGCTGATGCCGCGAGACCGCGCGTTCACCTTCGCGGCGGTCAGCGCGCGCGTGGGTTCGATCACGGATAACGGGCTGGGCGGCTGGCATTCCTACCGCGCGTCGAAGGCCGCGCTCAACATGCTGCTGAAGAATTTCGCGCTGGAGATGGGGCGCACGCACGAACAGGGCATCGTGGTGGGGTTGCACCCCGGCACCGTCGACAGCCCGCTGTCCGAGCCGTTCCAGTCGAACCTGCCCGAGGGTCAGCTTACGGAGCCGGACGAAGCCGCGGTGAACCTCATCGGCGTTCTCGATGGGCTCGGCCGCGAAGATAGCGGCAAGGTGTTCGATTTCGCCGGAAAGGAAGTCCCGGCCTGAACGCTTCGTCCTCGACCTAGTCGAAAATGCCGACTGCGAGTTCCGCCCAGACGGTCAGGAATACCGCGAGGCTGAGCACTATTCCGGCAATCCGTCCGGCCCGATTGCGGGCGGCACGCAGCGCCAGGTCGATCCCGGCGAACAGCGCCGCCAGAAGTCCGGCCACAACGATGAAATCGCCCGGCCCCCAGGCCACTTCGCGGGTGAACTGCATGGCGATCATCGGCGCTGCGAGGATCGCGATCGCCAGAAGGGCAAAGCCGAGGCGAAATTGCTGAAGACGGTCGGGGTGGTGTTCGATTGCGCTCATCGTAATCTCCTCGAACCCCGCAATACCATAGACAAAGCGTTCTTTGCAAGCGACGAGGCGAGTTCTAGCGCGCAGTCTCCGCGATTTCGAGGTTATGCGCGAGCAGTTCGCCGTAACGCTGCCCCGCCAGGCCCTTTCGTCCGCTGCGCTGGGGCATCAGAACGCCCGGCTTCGCGTTGCCTTCGACGAGGACTGGGCCATCCGGGGTGAACGCCACGTCCCAGCCGATCAGGGCATATTCCGGGAACGCGCGCGAATGGGCGTCGGCAACCAGCCCGATCGCCGCGTCCCAATCGGGCAGGACGAGGTCCGAAAACGCCGCGCCGCTTACCGGATGCCGGGCGTAGTCGCCGCCGCCATAACCCTTGCAAGCGATGCCCGCACGCCCCGTCTCGAAATCGACCGGCATAATGAGCCCGCCTGCCTTCATGTTGTCGATCACTGGTCCGTGTAGCGAGGGGACGCGCAGGACGGTGCTGACGAGTTCCGGGCGGCCTTGCTCGTTGCGCATGGTCGTCAGGCGCGCTGTCGACAATGCGTCCATGGCATAGTCGTTTAGGGCCGGATGATTGGCGAGTGCGCGCTGCACGATCCAGGTCTGGCTCGCGTCGATATGAGGGCGCAGTGCCTTCTCGAACAGGGAGGCTTTGCCGATATGCGCGTGCTCGTGGGGTAGGCGCGTCATGCCACGCCCACCTTCACCATGGCTCGGCTTGGCGATAAGCGCGCAGCCCCGTGGCGGCTCGAAATGGCTAAGCCCACCGCGTTCGACGATGCCGAACACCTGCGGGTGGGCCACATCATGCTCACGGCAACGTGCGTAGAACGCAGCCTTGTCCACCAGCACGCAGTTGCGGCTCCAGCCCATGGGATTGATGATCTTGTTGAAGCCCGCATCTTCGAACCGGCGAATGTAATCACCAAGTTCTTCCGGGCGCTCGATCCGGAATAGAGCGATGTCGTTGGGATCGACGAAACATTTGCGCGCGATGCCGAGGGTCCGGCGCTGCCAGGCTTCGTCCAACCCGAACTTCGCGGCGACCGAACGCGTGCGGTCGGGGAGCCAGGCACGGAAACCGGCGGCCACTGCGCGATCGACCGTGGCGCGTGCCACCGAACGGTTCTGCTTGCGACGATCGTAATGGGCTGCGAAGGCCGGCGCGCTTACCGGTTCGACCCCGCCAGGAAACAGGGCGAAGGCCTTTTTCGCATAATATGCGATTTCGGTGGGATGCATGGCTTCGGGGGTCAGACCTCGATGGTTTCGCCACCGACGTCGTCGGTGCCGAGCGAGAGTTCCATCGGCTCTCGCACCGCGTCGATCACCCCCTGGCGATCCATGCTGGACGCGGCAATGTGTTCGACAAGGCGGGCGTGAGACAGCCCGGCGAGTTGAGCAGCCCCGGCGACCGTCTTTTTCGACCACAGATTGCAGGACAGGTTCACTTCCATGAACAGCACTTCGCCGGTGTCGGGGGTGTAGCGGAACTCGAAGCGGCCGTAATCGAACGGCCACAGTTCGGGCAGCATGGCGAGCACCTG
This sequence comes from Erythrobacter sp., assembly GCA_049649965.1. GTDB lineage: Bacteria > Pseudomonadota > Alphaproteobacteria > Sphingomonadales > Sphingomonadaceae > Erythrobacter. Next base: position 9,674 of record JBARZK010000042.1, on the reverse strand, counting down.
CTCGCGGATCTTCCGGCTCATCACCGGCCGCTTCATGGCAACGAGCTTTTCTTTTGGCGCCTCGGTCAGCCCGCGCTTTTCTTCGTAGGATCTAAAATTGCCGACCTCGCCCGGCATTTCGAAGCGCATGGTCGAGAGCAGGATCGGCGCATCACCGCCCAGTACCGGGACGACGACGTCATAGGCGCCTTCGTACCGTTCGACGATAACGTCGTGGCCCTGTTCGTGGAGTTTCGCGATGTCCTGCTTCGCTTCGTCCCACGTGGTGGGCATGGTGAGCCCCCAACTGGCAGAGGACGCGTTGGGCTTCACCACGAGGCGCTCGAATGCGAAATCGGGCTGCCGGGGCTGCGGTCCGCCGATGCGCGCGACAATCCAGGGCGCGACGGGTACGCCGCGCGCCTGCGCCGCCAGTTTCATGAGGTGCTTGTCATCGGCGAGCCCGCGAATGATCGGGGAGGCGCCGAGGAATGGCAAACCGATCCGCTTCGCCATCAGCGGGCCGAGCATCTCGCTCATCGGATAGCCGGCTCGATTGAGGAGGGTGAACAGGAAATCGTGACCGTCCGGGCGGACGAGCGCCTCGAAATCCGCCGCGGGCGTGACGTCCAATCCGATCTCGCGAAGAAGCGTCAGGATTTCATGATGATAGACGGCGTGATTGCCGTCGGCGGCGTCGGCATTCCCATCGGACAGAGCGTGTTTCGCAAGGAAAAGGACCTTCAGCCGCTGCTTGTCCTTGTCCGAAATCGAGAAGATCGTGTGCTTTGCCATTGCGCGCTCGCATTGGTCTCAAAGGGTCGCTCCTGCAAGCGAATCCGTGCGACGACGGGCGCCTGCAGTGGCTCTTTCGAGGTTCGTCGAACGATCCAGACATCGAAGGGTGGCGCTTTCCGTTCCGATATGAAGAAGGGCCGGAGACACTCACGCCTCCGGCCCCTCAGTTCAGCTTCAAAACGGCTTACTCGCCGAAGGTGCGTTGCCACCAGCCGCGCTTGCGCTGTTTTCCATCGTCGGTCCCAGAATCGTTCGACCCTTCCTTCGCCGACATTTCCTCTGCGGTCTCCGGCGCGTCTTCGGGTCCGGAGACGACGGTCGCATCTTCCTTCACCTGTTCGGCGACAGCTTCCGCTTCTGCTGGCGGGGTCACGTCTTCCTTCGAAACCTGCGGGGCGGGCTCGTCGGCGGCGGGGACCTCAACCTTCTTCTTGCGGGGGGCGCGCTTGCGCTTCGGCTTTTCCGCCGCGTCCTTGGCATCGTCCGCTGCGGGCGTTTCCGCTTCGTCGGTCTTCTTCTTGCGCGGGGCGCGTTTGCGCTTCGGCTTTTCGGTCGTCGCGTCGGCGGCCCCCTTGCCGTTCTCCTCCATGTCGGCGGCCCGTTCGGCGGTCTCCGGGGTGTCTTCGGGCCCGGCCACGACAGTCATGTCTTCCTTGACGTGTTCGGAAACCTCTTCGAGCTTCTCGGCGGGAAGTTCGTCCGACGCGTCCTTGTCATCGGATGTATCGTCCGACGCGCCCGATCCGCTGCCGTCCTGCTTGCGCTTGCGCCCGCGACCGCCCCGACGTCGGCGTTTCTTGGGCTTGTCGTCGTCCTCGTCCGAACTCGCATCCGAACCGGGATCGTCGTTTCCGGCCTGCGTGTCGTCGTTGTCCTCTTCTCCGCCATTGTCGTCCTGGCGCTTCTTGTTTCGGTTGCGTCCGCCACGGCGGCGACGGCGCTTTTTCCTGCGACCGCCATCGTCGTCGGAGCCGTCATTGTCGCTTTCGTCCGACGTATCCTCGTCATCGTCTTCGATCGGATCGTCATCATCGACGTCGTCATCGACGATCGGATCGAACTTGGGAGCTTCGGCGGGACGGGGGCCGGCGCTGGAAACCGCCATCTTTGCGCCTTCGTCCTCGCCCTCGGGTGAAACCTCCACGCTGACGCCGTAGCGCTGTTCGATCTCCATCAGATCGTTGCGCTTTTCGTTGAGGAGATAGACCGCAGCCTCGGTGCTCGCGGCCAGGCGGATGGTCGTGCCTTTGCCCTTCGCCGCCTCGTCCTCGATCAGGCGCAGCGCCGAGAGGCCTGCGCTCGACGCCGTGCGGACGAGCCCGGTGCCGTCGCAATGCGGGCACTCGCGCGTCGTCGCTTCCAGCACGCCGGTGCGAAGGCGCTGACGGCTCATTTCCATCAGGCCGAAACCCGAAATCCGCCCGACCTGTATGCGCGCCCGGTCGGTCTTGAGCGCTTCCTTCATCTCGCGTTCGACCTTGCGCACGTTTCCGGTGCGCTCCATGTCGATGAAGTCGATCACGACGAGGCCCGCCATGTCGCGCAGCCGCAATTGCCGCGCGATTTCCCTGGCCGCCTCGAGATTGGTGTGGAGCGCGGTCTGTTCGATACCGTGCTCCTTGGTGGAACGGCCCGAGTTGATGTCGATCGAAACCAGCGCTTCGGTCGGGTTGATGATCAGGTAGCCGCCCGATTTGAGTTGGACCATCGGATCGTACATCGCCCGCAACTGGTCTTCCGCGCCATAGCGCTGGAACAGCGGGACGGGATCGGAATAGGCTTTTACCCGCCGGGCGTGGCTGGGCATCAGCATCTTCATGAAAGCCTTGGCGGACTTGTAGCCCGCTTCGCCCTCGACCACGACTTCCTCGATCTCGCGATTGTAGATGTCGCGGATCGCACGCTTGATGAGGTCGCTGTCCGAATGGATAAGCGAGGGGGCAGTGGATTTGAGTGTCGTCTGGCGTATGTCGTCCCACAACCGGGCGAGATAGTCGAAATCGCGCTTGATCTCCGTCTTCGTCCGCGAAAGCCCCGCGGTGCGAACGATCAGGCCCATGGATTTCGGCAAGGAAAGGTCGGAGACGACCTGCTTCAACCGCTTGCGATCGCTCGCCGAGCTGATCTTGCGGCTGATCCCGCCACCATGCGAGCTGTTCGGCATCAGCACGGTGTAGCGACCGGCAAGGCTGAGATAAGTCGTCAGGGCAGCGCCCTTGTTCCCGCGCTCTTCCTTTACGACCTGAACCAGCAGGACCTGGCGGCGCTGGATGACGTCCTGGATCTTGTAACGACGGCGCAGCGCCATGCGCTTGGCGCGGACCTCGTCAACTTCCTTCGCGCGGCTGCGGCCCCTGTTGTCGCCATTGCCGTTGCGGCCGTTCGACTTGCCCCGGGAACCCTGGCGGCGACGTCCACGACCGCGGCGCGAACGGCGCGAAGACTGGTCGTCGCTATTGTCCTCGTCGTCATCGTCATCGTCTTCGTCGTCATCCTCGTCGTCGCTATCGTCCGATGCGCCGTCCTCGATCGTGGCGACCTGGTCCTTGTCGGATGTGTCGATTTCCTCGAGGCCATCCTCGGCGAGGTCCTCTGCCAGCGCTTCGGAGCTTTCATCCTCGGCGTCGTATTCGTCGCCGGGACTGATGCCGGCGGCCTCTTCCTCGGCACGCAGACGGGCTTCTTCCTCGGCGGCTTCGGCCTCTTCGGCAAGCAGCGCCTCGCGGTCCGATTGCGGGATCTGATAATAGTCGGGATGGATTTCGCTGAAGGCAAGGAAACCGTGGCGGTTGCCGCCAAAATCGACGAACGCCGCCTGAAGCGATGGTTCTACCCGGGTAACCTTGGCAAGATAGATGTTGCCCTTGATCTGCCTGTGTTCGGCAGATTCGAAATCGAATTCCTCAATCCGGTTGCCTTTGAGGACCGCCACCCGGGTTTCTTCCGAGTGGCGCGCATCGATAAGCATGCGCGTTGCCATGTATGTATCTCCAAACGCCCCGAGGCCGCGCATGACTGCGCAAGACGGGACGCGATATCTGAAATGATTGGGGCGGCGCCGAAAGCGCCGCATAGGGTTCGAGTGCGGGCGTCCACGATCGCGGACGCCGCGCAACGTATGTGTCTGCCGCGGCGTGAATGCGGAAAGGCTCCGCGCTGCGATCCGCAGGGGAGGCTGCACCGCTTTGGTACGGGCCGGTCCCTTGCGGAGAGAAGCATCTCGTCACTGCATCAACCTGTTGAGGGCAAAGCACGCCAGGGGCGGTGGCCCGGAAATTAGATCGGGCGTCTTTCGCGACCCTGTGTCGCGGAGCACCCCGTTCCAGAGCAAAGGGCTAGCACCGTGGGTTTCGCGAGGCAACTCTATTGCGCATCGCGGCCCAGCCATCCTAAGCCGCGCGGTGCCATGGCCCCGCGTATCCTGCTTGCCTTAATTCTGGCCGTTCTGGTCGTGCTGATCGCCGGCGTCGTCCTGCTTGGTCCGGCCATGCCGTGGTCCTCCCATGGAGAACCCGAAGTGCGGATGGCGATCGGGGCAGTTGCCGACCCGGTGGAACTGCCACCGGTCGCCGGTCCGGACGACCCTTCGGCCCCGCTGGTCGTGATCGACGCCGGTCATGGCGGGCGCGACCTCGGCGCCGTATCGCGCGGACCGAATGGCGAAGAAGTGTTCGAGAAGCAGATCGTTCTCGCCATTGCTACAGCCGTGCGGGACGAATTGCTCGAACGGGGCGGGGTACGGGTCGCGATGACGCGTAGCGAGGACGTGATCGTGCCGCTTGCCCGGCGCCCGGAAATTGCCCGCGCTCTGGGCGCCGACCTGTTCCTGTCGATCCATGCCGATTCCGCGGGCGAATACAGTGATGTGGCAGGGGCAAGCATTTACACGTTATCGCGAGAGGCCTCGAGCGAAGCGGCCGCCCGCTTCGCCGCGCGCGAGAACGCCGCCGACCGCGTCAACGGCATCGCCGTCGAAGGACAGAGCGCCGAGGTCAACGCGATCCTGGTCGAACTTTCACAGCAGAGAACGCAGGGCGAAGCCGCGGAGTTCGCAGGCCTCATCGAACGCGAAGGGCGCGGTGAGATCGCGTTCCATCCACAAACCCGTCGATCCGCAGCTCTCGCTGTCCTTCGCGCACCGGACGTGCCGGGCGTGCTGTTCGAAAGCGGGTTCGTCACCAACGAGGCCGACCGTATCCGGCTGACCACGCCGGAAGGGCAAATGGAATACGCCGAGGCTCTGGCTCAAGCGATAAGAGTCTATTTCGCCCGGCGGACTGAGCCATGACCGGAGCGCGTTTCAAAATCGCAGCACCGGTTTCACTTCATCGCGCGTCAATCCTTGTGGCGCTAGGCGCGACTTGCCGCTAAGTGCCGACCAACCATCCGAAAAATCCATGACCGATTCCGCACCCCTCCCGTTTCCGGCCTATTTCCGGTACCGCCTCTCTCGCGACGTGGGCGGCGCGTCCGCCTGGTTTGCACGCAAGTGGCGTGGCAGCACGCTGTTCAAGCTCGTCGCCCTCGCGCTTGCGATACTTCTGCTGGTTTGGGTGGCGGCCTGGGCCTGGCTCGCCCGCGACCTGCCCGATGCTTCCACCCTGACCGAATATCAGACCCCGCTCCCCACCGTGGTGCGCGGGATCGACGGCGAGATCGTCCATTCCTATGCCCGCGAACGGCGCGTCCAGCTTCAGTATGACGATTTTCCCGAACAGCTGAAGCAGGCGTATATCTCGGCGGAGGACAAGACCTTCTATTCGCACGGCGGGGTGGACTTCACCGGTACTGCGAATGCGGTGTTCGACTATGCGACCAAATACGGTTCGGGCGAACGTGCGGTCGGTGGATCGACGATCACGCAGCAGCTCGCGAAAATCCTGCTTCTGGGGGACGAATATTCGGTCACGCGCAAGCTCAAGGAGATGATCCTTGCGCGCCGGATCGAGGACGTCCTTTCGAAGGAAGAGATACTCGAACTCTATCTCAACGAGATACCGCTCGGTCGCCGGTCGTTCGGTGTGCAGGCGGCAGCGCGCGCCTATTTCGACGAGGATGTCGGCGACCTTGAACTGCACGAGGCGGCCTTCCTCGCTATCCTGCCCAAGGCTCCCGAACGCTATGGCCGATCCCAGCAGGAGCAGGCCGCTGTCCGTCGGCGCGATTTCGTGCTCCAGCAGATGGAGGAAAACGGTTACATCACCGCAGCGGAGCGCTCGCAGGCTGCAGCGCAGCCGCTTGGGCTCGTCCAGCAACGCCGCGAACGAAGCGTCGATGCAGGCTACTTCCTCGAGGAAGTCCGACGTCAGCTGATCGAGGAATTCGGTGAAACCGCCGAGGACGGCGAAAACAGCGTCTATGCCGGCGGTCTCTGGGTAAGAACCTCGCTCGATCCCGAACTTCAGGAAGCGGCGCGCGATGCGTTGCGCACCGGCCTCATGCGCTATCACGGCAATCGCGGCTGGACCGGGCCGATCGCCAATATCGATGTGAGCGAGGGCAATTGGGCTGGGCAGTTGACCAGTTCCTATCTCGGCATACGCTACGAAGACTGGCGCGTCGGCGTCGTTACGCAGCGCGACGGTTCCAACGCGACGATCGGGTTCTCGAACGGTGAGGAAGCGCCCTTGTCGGGCATTCCCAGCGGACTGGAAGCGGGGCACGTAATCGCGGTCAGGCCGTCCGGGAACGGATATGCCGTGGGCAACCTGCCCGAGGTTTCCGGCGGGTTCCTCGCCGAATCCGTCCAGACCGGGCGGGTCCTGGCAATGCAGGGTGGGTTCGATCACCGCCTGTCCGACTTCAACCGCGCCACCCAGGCCGAGCGTCAGCCCGGTTCGACCATAAAGCCTTTCGTCTACGCAGCCGGGCTCGAGAACGGCCTCACGCCGGCAAGCCAGGTGCCCGACCAGACCTTCTGCTATTATCAAGGTGCCAACCTTGGTGAGAAGTGCTTCCGCAATTTCGGTGGCAGCAGCGGTGGCGTGCGGACCATGCGCTGGGGTCTGGAGCAGTCGCGAAACCTGATGACCGTGCACATCGCGATGGAAGCGGGAATGCCGCGTGTCATCGACACGTTCGAGAAGATGAATATTGGGTCCTACGAACCCTATCCCGCCTTCGCGCTTGGCGCGGGTGAGACCACGGTCATGCAGATGGTGAACGCGTATGCCGCGCTCGCCAATCACGGCCGGCTTCATGATCCGAGCGTGATCGATTACGTGCAGGACCGGAACGGCAACGTTGTGTGGCGCGCGGACAAACGTCGCTGCGAGGGCTGCAACATGGCCGAATATGACGGGTCGCCGATGCCGCGCTTCGGTTTGCAGGGCAAGCCGGTCCTCGATGCGCGCACGGCCTATCAGGTCACCCACATGCTCGAAGGCGTGGTCACGCGCGGTACTGCGGTGCGGCTCCGCGGTCTCGAGCTTCCGCTGTTCGGCAAGACGGGGACGACCTCCGGCCCGACGGACGCTTGGTTCGTCGGCGGATCGCCCGATATCGTCGCCGGCCTTTACATCGGGCACGACCAGCCCCGCGATCTCGGCGGGTGGGTGCAGGGCGGGAACACCGCCGCCCCGGTATTCAAGCAATTCGTGGAAAGCACGCGTGACCGCTGGAAGGCCGAACCTGCGATCGCGCCGCCGGGTGTGCGCATGGTCCGGATCGACCGTCGATCGGGCAAGCGGGTATTTGACGGTGTGCCGAGCGACGAGCCGAATGCGGCGGTGATCTGGGAGGCTTTCAAGCCCGATACCGAGCCCGATCGTGCCACCCGTCAGGACCAGATCGCGGCCCGGCGTGAAGAACTTCTCGATCTCATCCGTGCCGGTCGGCGGGGTGGCCAGCAGCAGAGGACTGCGGCGACCGAACAGCGCGAGGACAATTTCGTCGAGGACCGCGGCGGGATCTATTGATGTCGCGCTTCGCCGGGCGCGGACGTTTGACCGCTCTACTTTGACCGCCGCTTATTGCGCGTTGCGGCCAGCAAACCTGCCGACCCGCCGTTCTTTACAATCACGGTCCTCGCGCTAAGCGGGGCGCCCGGATACGAAGCTGAGGATTTGCCATGCGGGCCGAGGCCCAAGCCCATATCGACCGGATCGATGCCGCGCTCGACCTGGTGCGCCAGTCGCTCGACTGGGAGCGCGCGCTACGCCGTCTGGACGAGCTCAATGCGCGGGTCCAGGACCCTGATCTATGGAACGATCCCCAGGAAGCGCAGGCGATCAGCCGCGAGCAAAAGTCGCTTGAAACCGCGGTGAACACGGTACGCGAGATCTCCGCCGAGAAATCCGACGCCATCGAGTTCATCGAAATGGGCGAGGCCGAAGGGGAGGAGAGCGTGGTCGAGGAAGGGCTGAAAAGCCTCGAACGGCTCGCAAAACGTGCCGACGCGGACAAGGTGCAGGCCTTGCTGTCGGGCGAGGTCGACGCCAACGACACCTATCTTGAAATCCACGCGGGCGCTGGCGGGACCGAAAGCCAGGACTGGGCGGAAATGCTCTTCCGCATGTATTCGCGCTGGGCCGAACGGCGCGGCCTCAAGGTGGAGACGGTGGAATACCAGGCGGGTGACCAGGCGGGGATCAAGTCGGCCACCCTGTTGCTGAAGGGCGAGAACGCCTATGGGTATTCCAAGACCGAAAGCGGCGTGCATCGGCTGGTGCGGATCAGCCCTTACGACAGCGCGGCGAAGCGGCACACCAGCTTCTCCAGCGTCTGGGTCTATCCGGTGCTCGATGACGATATCGAGATCGAGATCGACCCCAGCGACCTCAAGATCGATACCTATCGTGCCAGCGGCGCGGGCGGGCAGCACGTCAACACCACCGACAGCGCCGTTCGCATAACCCACCAGCCCACCGGCATCGTCGTCGCCAGCCAGAACGATCGCAGCCAGCACAAGAACCGCGCGACCGCCATGAACATGCTGAAAGCCCGCCTGTTCGAACGCGAGATGGCCGAGCGTGAAGCGGTGGCTTCGGGCGAGTACCAGGAAAAGAGCGACATCGGCTGGGGCCACCAGATCCGATCCTACGTCCTCCAGCCGTATCAGATGGTGAAGGACCTTCGCACCGGGGTGCAGTCGCCTTCGCCCGACAAGGTGCTCGACGGTGAGATCGACGAGTTCATCTCCGCCGCGCTGGCCCAGCGCGTAACCGGGGAGACGGTCGAAATCGAGGACGTGGAGTAGGCATGTCCACGCGCATGTCCCTGCTGCCGACACTGGCTCTCGCCGTCGCTGCTCCGATTGCGGGGTGCGACGGTTTCGCCACCGCGTCCGACCGCCCCGAAACCGCGCACGACTTCCCCGAACCATCGCGCGAGGTTCCAGAGGTCGTCTCCAACCAGTTCTCCAACGAGGACGCGCGTGACGAGCGGGGCGAAGCGCGGGAGGTCATGAACCTCGCCGACATTCGCGAGGGAATGACCGTGGCCGATATCGGGGCGGGGGAGGGGTACTACACCGTCCGCCTCGCCGAGAGGGTCGGGGAAGCCGGGCGCGTCCTGGCGCAGGACATCGACCGCCAGGCGCTGCAGCGCCTTGGCCGCAGGGTCGATCGCGAACGGCTGGAAAACATTTCGATCAAGCTTGGGCAGGATGACGATCCGCGATTGCCGGCGGACAGTTTCGACCGCATTTTTCTCGTCCACATGTATCACGAGGTGAAGGAGCCCTATGCCTTCCTGTGGCGGATGTATCCGGCACTGGCGGATGGCGGACAAATTATCGTCGTCGATGTCGATCGCCCCACGAACCGGCACGGCATCCCGCCCAAACTGCTGTTCTGCGAGTTCGAGGCGGTCGGATACAGGTTGATCGAATTTGTTGAAAAGCCTGACCTGAAAAGTTACTTCGCCCGTTTCGAGCGCGGCGAGAATCGTATTGACCC
>JBARZK010000041.1:0-14250 GCA_049649965.1 Erythrobacter sp. | reverse complement strand
GCCTGATGCTGCGCTGCTGGCAGGTTCCGTTCTACCGCCGGCTGTGGGGCGAGAAGGGGATCGAGCCCGGCGATATCGGAGGGCTGGAGGACATCGGCAGGCTTCCCGTCTACGACAAGAGCGATCTGATGGCGTCCATCTCGGAACATCCGCCCTATGGCGACTTCCACGGCATGGGCGAAGCGAGCTCTCGTCCCCCGACCGTTTTCCACACCACCAGCGGCACGACCGGCAAGCCGCAGGTGCTGATGTTCGGGCCGAAGGGACGCGAGGTCGGCAATCTGCTGGTCGGGCGTATGTACCGCTGGATGGGTCTCGGCTCGGACGACGTGGTCCATTCGGTCTACGGGCACGGTATGATCAATGGCGGTCACTACATCCGCGAGGCGGTGACTCATTTCACTAACAGCGTGTTCCTGTCGGCCGGAACGGGCATCGAGACGCGTAGCGTGAACCAGGTGCGGCTGATGGCGGATTTCGGGGTCACCGCCATCGTCGGCTTTGTCGATTACGTGCGCAAGCTGGCCGAAACGGCGGAGGCCGAGGGGCTGTTCGACCAGATCGATATCCGCATGATCATCGGCCATCTAGGCACCGAAGATCGCGCCAGCACCGAGGCCGCGTGGCACGGCGCGAAGGCCTACGACTGGTATGGCGTTGGCGATACCGGCTCGATTGCGGGCGAGGGGCCCGAGCGCGACGGGATGTATGTCTGGGAGGACGCGCAATATCTCGAATTGCTCGACGTCGATACCGGCGAGCCGGTCGCGAAGGGCGGCACGGGGGACATGGTCGTCACCTGCCTTTACAAGGATGACATCGCGCCCTGCATCCGCTTCAACACCCACGACATTACCCACGAACTCGACGGGCGAGGGGAGATCGCGTTCAAGCGCATCGCCGGGTTCAAGGGTCGCAGCGACAACATGGTAAAACTGCGCGGGATCAATGTCTTCCCGCACGCCATAGGCGCGATCATTGAAAATCGCGGCGACCTAACGGGGGAATATATCTGCCACCTGACACGCGACGGGGCGCAGAAGGACCGTATGACGGTCACGATCGAAAGCCGCGGCGGGACGGACAAGGCAGCGCTTGCCGAGACGCTGAAGCAAGGGCTGGGCGTCGAGATCGACGTGACACTAGTCGAGCCTGGCGGCACCGCGAAGGCGACCGAAATTGATACCCGTCAGAAACCGCTCCGGCTGATCGACGAGCGTGGTGTGTGACGCCCCATGATCGATCGCTACAACGCCTTCCTCTATTACGACGAAAGCGCCTCCGGAGCGGAAGGGCCTCTCGCGGGGGTGACGGTTGGGGTCAAGCCCAACATCGCTGTCAAGGGTATGCCGTTCCATGCCGGGATCGGTTCGCTGGCGGATCAGCGAGCCGACAGGGACGCCGAAGTCGTACGGCGATTGCGCGAAGCCGGCGCGATCATAACCGGCGTGCTCAATATGGAGGAAGGGGCGCTGGGAGCGAAGACGGACAATCCCCATTTCGGACCGGTCCAGAATCCGCACCGCGACGGCTATTCGCCCGGCGGATCTTCGGGCGGTAGCGGAGCGGCCGTTGCCGCCGAACTGTGCGCGGTCGCGCTCGGCACCGATACGATGGGTTCGATCCGCATTCCCGCGGCGCATTGCGGCGTTTACGGCTTCAAGCCCGCGACCGACCGCGTCAGCCAGGACGGATTGATTACCGCCGACCCGGCGCTCGACGCCATTGGTCCGCTGGCTCGGGATCTCGACATGCTCGAACGCGTCGCGCGAGTGATGAGCGAGTTCGGCGACGGCGAAACGACGGGACCCGGTGCGACCCTTGCCAACCATGGGGTAGAGATCCATCCCGAAGTGGCTACCGTTTTCAGCCGCGCGCTGTCGGCCTTGCCAAAAGCCCCTGCGACCGAGCGGATGAGCGAGTCCAACTCCCGCATTCGCTTCGCGGGATTCATTAGAGTCGCAAAGACCTTGTCTGAGGACCTGTCGGGTGTCGTCACCTCCGACAAGTTGGCGAACCTGCTGTCCTATGGAGCGCTGCGGGAACCGAAAAAGCTCGCGCTCGACATGGATGTGCTCAATCAGGCGAGTCTGGAGGTCCGGCACATCGTCGCAAAACGCGGCTTCCTGATCCTGCCGACGGTGCCCAATCCGCCTTTCCCGCACAGCGATCCGGAACCAGCGACCCAAGCCGACCTTACCTGCCTCGCAAATATAGCCGGCCTGCCCGTGATCAGCATTCCCGCTGGCTGGACCGACGACGGCCTCCCCATCGGCGTGCAGATCGTCGGAGAGGTCGGCGCCGAAGCGGGCCTGTTTGATCTCGCCCGGCAGCTCGATGCCGAACTGAACGCCTATCGCCCCCCGAAGCCAAGGAACTGAGCCATGCGCATAATCTGCCTTTTCAACCTGAAGGAAGATGTCGATATTTTCGAATACGAGGAATGGGCGAAGATCCGCGATATCCCAAAGGTCAACGGCCTTGGATCGGTCAACAGCTTCACCGTCCACCGCGCCACGGGAGTATTCGGCGACGATCAGGCGAACCCGCATTTCGGCTATATCGAAATCATCGACATCACGGGGCTCGACGAATTCGTCTCGGACATTTCCAGCGATGATTTCCAGAAGGCTGCCGCGCCGTTTCAGGGGTTCGCCGACAATCCGCAATTCATCCTGACCGAGAATTTGTAAGTGACCCGGTTCGCAGGCAAGACGATCGTCGTCACCGGCTCCGGCAAGCAGAAGGGGCTGGGTCAGGGCATCCTGCAGGCCTTCGCCGATGAAGGCGCGAACTGCGTCGTCTCCGACCGCGAGATCGACACCGAAGCCGAGCAGGTCGCCAAGGAACTGCGCGGACGCGGCGCCAAGGTGAGCGCAATCGCGTGCGATGTTTCGCAGGCCGGCCAGTGCCAGGCGCTTGTCGATGCGGTGGTCGAGGAATTCGGCGGTGTGGATATTTTCGTCAACAATGCCGGGATCGGCTTCAGGATGAAGCCGCTACTCGAAGTCGACATTGCGGAGGAATGGGACGCGGTCATAGCGGTCAACCTGTCGGGCGCGTTCTATGGCACGCAGGCGGCCGCGCGCGCGATGGTGGAGCGGGGGAAAGGCGGGCGGATCATCAATATCGCCAGTCAGGCCGCCAAGACCGGTTTTCCGCACCTGCCCGCCTACGTCTCATCGAAGCACGGCATGGTCGGTCTTACCCGGGCGAGCGCCGTGGAGTTGGGTGCGCACGGCATAACGGTCAACGCGGTTTGTCCGAACCACGTGACCACGGGCCTCGGCGCAAAGCAGAACGAGTATTTCAGCAAGCTGCTCGGATATGACAGCGTGGATGAATACCTCGCCAACATGAGCGCAAAGAACCCGATGGGCCGCCCCGGCCTCCCCTCCGATACCGCCGCTGCGTGCCTGTGGCTGGCGAGCGAGGAGGCGTTCTACGTGACTGGAGAGGCACTCAACGTGACCGGCGGCGAGGAGATGCATTGATGGCCCTCAAGCCGATACTCCCTGAAGAGCGAATGGATCTTCCCGGCGGCGCGAATATGGCGCTCTCCGTCGTCGTGAATGTCGAGGAAGGCAGCGAGATGACCATCGCTCGCGGCGACAAGGGGATGGAGCCGGTCGACGAACTGGGCGTCTTCGTGAAATCGAAGATGCGCAACTACTCGAACGAATCGAACTACCTGTATGGCATCAAGGCCGGTGCCCCGCGCATCGTGAAGCTGCTTAAGCGCTACGACATCATCGCGAGCTGGACCGTTGCGGCTCTCAGCCTCGAAAACCATCCCGAGATCGCCCGGGCCATCGTCGAGCTGGGCCACGAACCGGTCAGCCATGGCTGGCGCTGGGTGCACCAGTTCAAGATGGACGAGGATGAGGAGCGCGACTTCATCCGCAAGGCCGTCTCCAGTATCGAGAAGAGCTGCGGTGTGCGCCCGTATGGCTGGCTCAGTCGCTATCTGCTTACCGACAACACGCGGCGCCTCCTGGGTGAGGAAGGCTTCACCTATCACATGGACGATTACAGTGGTGATGTGCCTTTCTGGGATCGAGAGACGGTGCCCGGCGCGCCGATGTGCGTCGTTCCCTACCAGCTCGACAACAACGACATGAAGATGTGGACCGATCCCGCGCTGACCCCACAGCAATGGCTCGACTACGCGAAGGCCAACTTCGACCAGGTCTATCGTGAAGGCGAGGAGGGTAATCCGAAGATGATGAGCCTGGGCCTGCACCTGCGGATCATTGGTCGACCGGGGCGAATCTGGGCGCTGGAAGAGTTCTTCCGCCATGTCCGCCAGCACGACGACGTCTGGGTGACGACGCGCAAGGCCATCGCGGATCGTTTCATGGAAGCAAACCCGGCATGAGCGCTTCCGGACCCAATCTGCGCCTGGAGACCGAAGGTTACGTCGGCACGCTCCTGATCGACCGTGCCGACAAGCGCAATGCGTTCGATATGGGAATGTGGGAGGCAATGCCAGGCCTGCTCGAACAGGCGGCCCGCAATCCCGAATTGCGGGTCCTGGTCCTCCGTTCGGCGGAACCGGGCGGCGCGTTTTGCGCGGGTGCCGACATCCGCGAATTGCTGGCGAACAAGAACGATGCCGGTTGGCGCGCGGCCAACCAGGCGGCGATCAACCGCGTCCAGCACATGCTCGCCCGCCATGTCCTGCCCACGCTCGCTTTCATCGAAGGCGATTGCATTGGTGGTGGCTGCGGGATCGCGCTCGCCTGCGACCTGCGCATTGCGACCGACAAAGCGCGCTTCGGCATCACGCCCGCGAAGCTCGGCCTCGTCTACCCCTTGCACGACGTGAAGCTGCTCACGGACCTTGTCGGTCCCGGGCAGGCGAAGCGCATTCTCTACACGGGCATGCTGATCGATGGCCCCGAGGCCCTTCGGATCGGTCTCGTCGAGGAACTCGGGGACGCTCCCGACCCTCTTATCGAGGGCCTGAGCGCTGCCAGCCCGCATTCGCTGCGCCATACCAAGCGCTTCGTGCGCAAGGTTCTCGACGGGCAGAACGCGGACGACGAGGACACGCTGCGGATTTTCGCCGAAGCGTTTACCGGCCCCGACTTTCTCGAAGGAATGACGGCTTTCGTCGAGAAGCGCAGGCCGGAGTTCGACAAATGACGATCGCTCACGGAACCATCCTCGGCGGACTTTCGACGCTCCCGGACCTCGACCGGGGACTGGAAGCCTATCGCGATGTCCTCGGCCTCGAATTGGTCGAAGAAGGCGAATTGACAGACAGCCTCGCGGCGAGCTGGGGCTGTCGTGGAAACGGGGGCTCCCGCTACGCCGTGCTGCGTCCCCCAAGCGGAGTGCCATGCTGGTTCCGTTTGGTCGAACAGCCCGAACACCCCGATTTCCGTCCGACCCGGACCTATGGCTGGGCGGCATTCGAGACGAGCGTCGAGGATGTATGGCACTGGCCCGATGCGCTTCCGCTCGATCTGTTCCGGATCGTCGGGCCACCAAAGCAGCTGAAGAACATCGAACCCG
Source organism: Erythrobacter sp. (assembly GCA_049649965.1). Classification (GTDB taxonomy): domain Bacteria; phylum Pseudomonadota; class Alphaproteobacteria; order Sphingomonadales; family Sphingomonadaceae; genus Erythrobacter. Next base: position 8,730 of record JBARZK010000041.1, on the reverse strand, counting down.
CCTTCATCCCCATGCAGGCGCTGGGGCCCGGGCGCGAGCTTATCTACCTCAACCAGGTGCTGGGCGATCTGCCCGATACCGACCTGCCACGCGCCGCCTCGCCGGTCGACCGCATTTTCATCGTAGTACTGGCGACGCCGGATCGCGAGCGCAGTACGGCCTGGTATGTCGAGCGACTGGGTCTGGCCCGAGGCAACGATTACACATTGCCCTACAGCATGATTAACGATGCGTTCGCCCTCCCGCCCGAGACGCTGACAACCATCACGATGGTCGGTCATGGCCGCATGCCGATCGTCGAGGTCGATGATTATCCGTTCGAGGCTTCGCAGCGCCCTCGCCATGATGCCATGTTGCCGCCGGGCAATGCGCTGGTGACGTTGGCGGTTGAGAATCTCGATGCGTGCGATTGCGACTGGATCTCCCTGCCGTCTGAGCGCGACGGCGCGCTTTACGAAGGTCGGCGCGCCGCGTGCACGCTTGGGGCGGCCGGTGAACTGGTGGAATGCGTGGAGGTCGGCCAGTGACGCTTTTCGCATTCTATTGCCGCGATGGCGAGGCAGCTCCGGTGCTGCGCGAGAAGCTGCTCGACCGGCATTTCGCCCATATCGAGTCCAATATCGACGATTATGCCGTAGCCGGCCCCTTAAAGAAGGACGGAGTGACGATCGGCTCGCTGCTGGTGATCAAGGCGACGGACGTGGCAGAAGCGCGCGCGAAGTTCGAAACCGATCCCTATTTCACCGCGGGCGTATGGCAGTCGATACAGGTCAGCGCGTTCCATGCGGTGGCTGGGGACTGGGTCGGCGGTGCCGTCTGGAAGAGATAGTGGGCAGCGTACCGGGCCGGTAGAGACTACCCGGCGCGCAAGTCACGTTGCGCAGCCGAAACGAGAGGTCCGGCGCTTCGCCGCCTGTCGGGACGCCCAGGTTCCCTCCGGAAGTGTCTCCTGCGTTTTGCCCGGTACGGCCATCGCAGCGAATGAAAGCAGGATGACCGGGCGAAGCATGATAGCCCTTGCCTAGCGAATGCGCTTGGTTGAGAAAACGTCCGGACAACTATTTGGAGAGGCCAATGTCTCGCCTGTTACGGAACTTCGTGATGGTTCTCGCGCTCGTGGTTCCCGGCGCGCAGCTCATCGCTCAAACGCTGCCCGACCCCCGCGAGACACTCGAACGTGCGGTCGCGGCTCATGGGGGCGAGGCATGGCTTTCGCCGGAAACGCTCCAACTCGTCGGAACGGCAGTATTCTACGATCCCGAGACGGGGCGCCGGCGGGCGGTGGCCGACGATTATCGCATGTGGCGTGTGTTCGATGCGGACCGCACCAAGTCCCACGACGCTTCCGGAAAAGTACGGATCGTGGCGCGCGAGGGCGAGCGCACGATTTTCGAAGTCGGCTATGACGGCACGACCACCTGGACCGAGCGCGGCATCATGCCCAAGCAGCAGGCGGATGCCTACTGGGCGAACAATTTCGGCTTCGGCATCGTTCGACAGGCGCTGGGGGACGGGTTCGCGCTCCATAATGCGCCCATGCGCGATGTTGCCGGGCGGCCGACCCGGATCGTGCGTATCGTCGATCCCGCCGGGGCGCAGACGCTGTTCGGCTTCGATGAGGAAAGCGGCTTCATCACCTACCTCGCATTCGACACGCCGCGAGGCTTCCACGAGCGAGTCTATGCCGACTTCGTGGAACTGGACAATGGCTGGGTGCAGGCTCGGTCGGTGACGCTGTTCTACGACGGCATCATGAGCAATTCGGTGTTCTGGAGCGTTACCAGGGTCGGAGAGCCGATAGATGACGCTCTCTTCGCTCCGCCCGAATAACTCGCGCCCGCAGTCTGAGCGCTAGCTTTCGCCGGCGAGAACCCGTTTCGCCACCGCGTCCAGCTTCGCTTCGAGTTCGGGATCGCGTTCTTCGGGCGCGGTGATGACGGCATCGTCGAGCGCGGTGTCGATGGGGGAGGGCTTGCGCGTCTTGGGCAGTTTCTCGATGAACCTGACGATGGCGTTGCGTGCCAGCTCGCCGTTTTCCTGCATTTGTTCGACGACCTGCGCGACGTCCACGGCATCGCCCTTGCCATTCTCGTCGACGCGCCAGCAATCGTAGTCGGTGACCATGCCGATCAGCGCGTAAGGCAGTTCGGCCTCCCGGGCGAGGCGGGCTTCGGGCATGCCGGTCATCCCGATCACGTCGGCGCCCCAGCGCTGGTACAGCAGGCTTTCCGCGCGGGTCGAGAATTGCGGGCCCTCGATCGCGACATAGGTCGCGCCCACCGCGACCTTCCCCTTGCAGGCCGCGATCGCCTTCGCGGCGCGGTCGGACAGGCGCTCGCACACCGGATCGGCCATCGAGACATGCGCGACGAAGCCCGAGCCGAAGAAGCTGGGAGGCCGCATCTTCGTGCGATCGAGGAATTGCTCGACCACGACGAAGCGCCCTGGTTCTAGCTGTTCGCGCAACGACCCGACGGCGGAGATGGCGAGGATGTCGGTGCAGCCGGCGCGCTTCAGCGCGTCGATGTTGGCACGCGAATTGAGTTCGTTCGGGCTGATCGGGTGCCCCCTGCCGTGACGCGGCAGGAAACGCACCTTTACATCGCCGATGCGCCCGCACAGGATCTCATCGGACGGTTCGCCCCACGGGGTCTCGATCGCGAGCCATTGCTCGTCCTCGAGCGCACCGATGTCGTAAAGGCCGGACCCACCGATGATCCCGATGCACCATTCGCCCGCCATCGCCTTGTCGTTCTCCCGAAAATATGCCCCGTCAGGGCGGCGAGCCTTAGGTCAGGTCGAAGGGCTCGGGCAAGGCTTTGCGCACCGCCGCTTCGGCTGCGGCATAGGGTTCCGCTACCGAGGGACGGGCGCGCATCCGATCGAAATGGGCGGCCAGCGAAGGCCAGCGATCGAGCGGCGTCTGCACGACGAGCGTAGCCTGCATCAGCACCGCGACGACCGAGATATCGGCAATAGACACGGCATTGCCTGCAAACCATTCGTCATCGCCAAGCGCGCTTTCCAGATAATCGAAAACGGGCGGCATGCCGGTGTTCCAGCTGTCGCGCGCCTTGTCGAGGTCGGGTTCCTCACCCTTGCTTATGGCGAAGAAGATCGGGCGGAAGATACCCATTCCCGCGGCCGGCGCGAGCGCGGTGTCGGCATATTCCTCGATGAAAAGTGCCCGACCGCGCGCGTACGGATCGGCGGGGTAGAGAGCGGGATCGGGATGCTTGGCCTCGATCATGCCGCAGATTGCGCTCGAATCCGCGATCGTCCCTGCAACGCCTTCGGTGGCGATCGAGCGGTCGCGCAAGACGGGAATGCGCTTCATGGGCGAGATGTCGCGGAACCATTCCGGCGGGTCGAAGACGTTGACCTGCTCGATATCGAAAGGGACGTCCTTTTCGATGCTCACGCCGGCAACCTTGCGGACGAAGGGCGATACGGGGCTGCCGTAAATGACGAAATCGGTCCCGGTCGTGCTCATTCTCGCGCTCTCCCCATGGCTGCGTGCGGCCTTGCGTGTAGCCCATCGGACCGCGCAGGCAACCTGCATCGGCCCCGACGCGGCGCAATCGCGATTGATTTTTCCCCGCAAAGGTCCACCATTGATAGCGAACGCAATCCGGGCGCTGAAAGGGACCATAAGGGGACCAAGGGGCGCCAAAGGCATCGAGAGAGGACGAACGAATGGTCACGCAGTACAAGAATCTGATCAATGGCGAGATGGTCGAGGCGAAGGGCTGGCTCGACGTCGTGAACCCCGCCACCGAGGAAGTGATCGGTAAGGTCCCCGCCTGCGGCAAGGGCGAGCTCGACCGCGCGGTTTCCGCAGCGCGTGCCGCGTTCAAGACCTGGCGCAAGACCGACATCGAAGAGCGGCGCGCCGCGATCAAGGCGATTGCCGGCGCGATCAAGGAGAACGGCGACGAACTGTTCCGCCTTCTCACGAGCGAGCAGGGCAAGCCGCACAACCAGGCCCAGCAGGAAATCTACGGCGCGGCCGGGATGGCATCGGCGCAATCGACGCTCGAACTGCAGGAAGAGATCCTGCAGGACGACGACACCCGCCTGCACCGCCACCGCCGCGTGCCGGTCGGCGTGGTCGGCGGGATCGTGCCTTGGAACTTCCCGGTCATGATGGCGATCCAGAAGATCGTGCCTGCCATGCTTTCCGGCTGCACCATCATCCTGAAGCCTTCGCCCTTCACCCCGCTCACCACCCTTCGCATCGCCGAACTGATCGCGGACAAGGTGCCCGCGGGCGTCGTCAACATCATCACGGGCGAGGACGATCTGGGCCCGATGATCACGAGCCATCCCGATATCGACAAGATCACCTTCACCGGCTCGACCGCGACCGGCAAGAAGATCATGGAAGGCGCCAGCGCCGACCTCAAGCGCATCACGCTGGAACTGGGTGGCAACGACGCCTCGATCGTGCTGCCCGATGCCGACCCCAAGAAGGTGGCCGAACAGCTGTTCTGGTCCAGCTTCTCCAACGCCGGCCAGGTCTGCATCGCGGCCAAGCGCGTCTACATCCATGAAGACATTTACGACGAGCTGTCCCAGGCGATTGCCGACTATGCCAAGACCGTGACGGTTGGCGATGGCGCGCAGCAGGGCACCGGCGTCGGGCCGATCCAGAACAAGAAGCAGTACGAGCGCGTGCTGGAGCTGATCCAGGATGCCAAGGACAACGGCTACAAGTTCCTGACCGGGGGCGACCAGGATCCTTCCGGCACCGGCTATTTCGTGCCGCTGACCATCCTCGACAATCCGCCCGAGGATGCGCGGATCGTCGCCGAGGAGCAATTCGGCCCCGTGATGCCGCTTATGAAGTTCAAGGACGAAGATGAGGTTGTCGCACGCGCCAACGCATCCGAATACGGCTTGGCCGGAGCGGTCTGGACCGGCGACACGGAGAAAGGCCAGCGGATCGCCGAACAGCTTGAAACAGGGACCGTGTGGATCAACGAATTCATGCACCTGTCGCCCTTCGCCCCGTTCGGCGGCCACAAGCAGTCGGGCTTCGGCGCCGAATACGGCAAGGAAGGCCTGAAGGAATTCACCTACCCGCAGGTGATCACGGTCAAGAAGGACAACGTCGTCGCGTAACCGCCGTGGGCGATATAACAATCGACGAGTTGGGAGAGGGGCTGGCGCGGGCACTGAACCGCGCCGGCCTTCCCCCGCCTTCCGACCTCCATCGCCTGACCGGCGGCGCCACCATGGAAAGCTGGCGGTTCGAAGCAGGTGGCGAGCCCTACGTCCTGCGCCGCGCGCCGAGCCTCGAGTTCATCGAGGACCGTCCGTTCGGCCATGATGTCGAGGCGGCAGTCATCCGGGCGGCGCGGACCGCAGGCGTCACCGCGCCCGAAGTGATCGTCGAACTCGATCCCGCCGACGGCATCGGTTCGGCCTTCGTCATGCGGGCGCTGCCGGGGACGCCGAACCCAAAGCAGATCCTCGAAATGGACGATCCCGCCGCGCTGCTGCGCGAGGTGGCGCGCGACCTTGGCCGCATCCATTCGCTAAGGCCCATGGCTAATGGGGGCGATGTGCCGGATGCGGTTCCGGTCATGGATTACCGCGAGGCCATCGCGGACCTCCGACAGCAATTCGACGAAGCGGGCGGCGACCGTCCCATCATCGCTCTCGGCCTCAAGTGGATGGAGGACAATTGCCCTGCGCCCGTCGATCCGGTGCTGATCCACGGCGATTATCGCATGGGCAATATCCTCGCCGACAACAGCCACCTCACTGGCGTGCTCGACTGGGAGCTGGCGCATTTCGGCGATCCCCATGAGGACCTCGCCTTTGGTTGCATGGCGGTGTGGCGCTTCCACCGCTACGATCGGCCCGCCTTGGGGCTGGGGTCGCTGGAAGACTATTTTGCTGCATACGAGGCCGAAAGCGGGCGCAAGGTCGAGCGCGACCGCTTCCGCTACTGGCTGATCCACCGCACCGTGTGGTGGGCGATGGGCTGCCTGCGCTGCGCGAAAAGCTGGCGCGACCGTTCGGACCGGACGCTTGAACGCGCGGTCATTTCGCGCCGGACGAGCGAACAGGAGCTCGACCTGCTGATGCTGCTGGAAGAAGGCGCGCCCGAAAAAGAGCGCGTCGAACCGGTCGACCCGGTCGTCTCCGCCTCCCCCGAACCCGGAGAGGCGACCGCAGGCGAACTCGCAATCGCGATTTCCGAATGGCTCGAAACCATCAAGCCGTTGATGAAAGGGCACGACCGCTTCCAGCATGCGGTCGCGCGCAACGCCCTCGGCATGATTGCGCGCGACGATGCGCTGGTGCCGCAGGTCGTGAACGAGGATCTCGCGCAGGACATTCTCGATGGCGAGGTGTCTTTGGAAAGTCCGGGCCTGCTCGCCGAGCTGAAGGAAGCCGCGCTGGAGAAACTGGCAGTGGACGTCCCGAAATATCCGGCGTTTGAAGCGGCGTGGCGCAAATGGGCTGGAGACGACTGAATGGACTTCGCAATTCCCGCAGACCTGCAATCCTATCTCGATGAACTCGACGCTTTCATCGAAGCCGAGATCAAGCCGTTGGAGAGCCAAGACGACAACATCCGCTTCTTCGACCATCGCCGCGAACACGCGCGCACGAACTGGGAGGCGGGCGGTCTGCCCCGGGAGGAGTGGGAAGACTTGCTCAAGGAAGCGACCGGTCGCGCCGACAAGGCCGGCCACTGGCGCTTCTCCGCGCCGAAGAAATACGGCGGCAAGGATGGCAGCAATCTGTGGATGGCCGTGATCCGCGAGCACTTCGCGCGCCAAGGCCTCGGCCTCCACAACGATCTTCAGAACGAACACTCCATCGTCGGCAATTTCCCTTTCGTCGCGATGTTCGACCAGTGGGGGACCGATGAGCAGAAGAACGAGTTCATTACCGGCGGCTTCGAGCGCACGCGGCGCGTCGCCTTTGGCCTGACCGAACCCGACCACGGCTCCGATGCGACCTACATGGAAACGCGCGCGGTGAAGGAAACTCGCAACGGCACGCCCGGCTATCGCATCGATGGCGAGAAGATGTGGATCACCGGCATGCACACTGCGACCCATTGCGCCGTCTTCGCCCGCACCGATGGCGAGGCCGGCAATGCGCGCGGCATCACCTGCCTGCTGGTCCCCAACCCGACCGAGGGTTTGGAGATCGAGGAATGGCTGTGGACCTTTAACATGCCGACCGATCATCCGCGGCTGAGCCTGTCGAACGTCTGGGTGCCCGAGGACGCGATCCTGGGTGAGGAGGGCAAGGGCTTGGCGCTCGCCCAGAGCTTCGTCCACCAGAACCGCATCCGGCAGGCGGCGTCTTCCTGCGGCGCGGCGCTGTTCTGCATCGACGAGAGCGTGAAGTACGCTCGCACGCGCAAGCCCTTCGGTGAGGAGCTGGCCAAGAACCAGGCGATCCAGTTCCCGCTGGTCGAACTGGCGACACAGGCGGAAATGTTGCGGCTCCTGATCTTCAAGACCGCGTGGGAGATGGACAACATGGCCCACGAACAGATCGAGCGGACGATCTCCGACAAGGTCTCGATGTGCAATTACTGGGCGAACCGGCTGGTTTGCGAAGCCGCCGATCGCGCGATGCAGGTGCATGGCGGCATCGGCTATTCACGGCACAAGCCGTTCGAACACATCTACCGCCACCACCGCCGCTATCGCATCACCGAGGGCAGCGAGGAAATCCAGATGCGTAAGGTCGCGGCCTACCTGTTCGGTTATCTCGGGCCGAAGAGGGGGACGCTGGGCTAGTCGGTCTCCATCAGTGCTTTCAGGTCCTTCAGCGCCTTCGCCCGCAGCTGGTGGACGCGCGGGACGCTGACCTCCAGCACGGCGGCGATCTCGGTGAGGTTGAGTTCCTCGACGAAGAACAATTGCAGGACCACCTGCAGCCGCTCCGGCAACCGGCCGAGCGCGGAGACGAGTTGCTGGCGATCCTGGTCGGCGCTCAGCACCGCGAAGGGGTCGGGGTCCTCGCTGGCGAAGGCGGTGCTGGTCTCGTCATAGGCGTCTTCGATTGATCCGATGGTGACGGCGGAGGCTTCGATCTCGCGCAGTTCGGCATCGCTCACCCCCAGCTCGGCGGCGATGGCGGCGCCCGTGGGATGTGGATCGCCCGCGACTTGCAGGCGCTCGACTGCACGAGCGTATTGGGCGCGCTTTCGCCTTGCGGTGCGGGTGTCGGCAAGCTGGCGGCGAATGAGGTCCATCATCGCGCCGCGCACGCGGATCTTGGCATAGGCGGCGAACCCGTCCTCGCCCGGCCCTTCGTGCCGCTGGGCGCATTCGGTCAGTGCGACGATGCCCGCCTGCATCAGGTCCTCCACCTCCATCCCGTCGCGTCCGGCGCCGTAGATATGGAAGGCGGCGCGGCGGACCATCGGGAGGAAGCGGCGGACCCGGTCCTCCACCTCCCCGCGCGAGGCGCAGCCATAGGCGCCCCGCGTTCCCGGCTGGCGCGCGGTGGGGGCGGGCGAAAACGCGGCGTGATCGTACTTCATGCAGCCACCTGTTGTTCGGGGACGGCGCTTTGGGCGGTGAGTTGCGGTCCTTCGGCCTGCGCGCCGATCACGCCCACGACCTCGACCGGCTGGGTCGACGGAAGTTCTGCGATCGAGAGGACGAGGCAGCGCCGCGCGCGCTGGCCGAGCAGGTTTGCAAGCGCGCGGCGGGCGGGCGGCTGGACGACCAGTGCAAGCGCGTCGCC